>JAGRAX010000013.1 GCA_020434365.1 Bdellovibrionales bacterium | reverse complement strand
AAAGATAGTAATTCAGATAACCCTTATGGCAATGGAGATGCAGGAAAACAAATTGCACAGATTCTGAAGCGGGAGATCAATATACTATGACCTATCTATTTCAAAACCAGATTCAACTGATCAAAACAATGGTTACTTTCAAACTAGAAGCCGAATCTAAGAGAACATACGCAGGGTATTTTTGGTGGCTTTTTGAACCATTGATGAATGTATTTATATATTATCTCCTATTCAAAGTTTTTTTTAAACGGGGAGGAGACGACTATATCCAATTTCTTTTTCTAGGATTAATCATATGGAAATGGTTTTCTGACTGTTTAATGAAAACTTCCGACTGCATCAAATCTCAAAAGGTACTTATTTCAAAAATATATATTCCCAAGTATGTTTTTCCTTCAGTTGAAGTATTCTATGCTACATTTAAATTTCTAATAATATTTCTTATCACCTGTATGGTTTTATCTTTTATTGGATACCCATTTCATTTGCGATACCTTCTCTTACCATTTATCTTATTCACTGTTTTAATTTTAACTTTGGGTTTATCTTTTATTTTTGCTGCGCTGACGCCTTTATTCCCCGACGTTAAATTTTTATTGGGTCATTTTCTTCGACTTGCCTTTTACCCATCAGGCATTCTATTTTCTATAGAAAATATTCCAGAAAAATATCATTTCTTAGTGAAATACAATCCAGTTGCACAATTAATTTCTTTTGTTCGTGACATTATTTTATACAGGACTGTACCTGATCTTAATTCGTGGGCAGTAGTTTTTATCTTTTCAAGCATGCTGTTAGGGTTGGGACTTATTTTATTAAAGCGATTTGATCGCGTCTATGCAAGAGTGATTTAAAAATGGGTAACTTAATAACAATCAAAGATGCTTCTGTACGGTTTTTTAAAGAAAAAAAAGTGATGAAAAGTTCAAGAAATGAGTTCATCGCTCTTCGAAACATATCATGTCAAATCTGTGAAGGTGATAAGATCGCGTTAATTGGAAAAAATGGTGCTGGGAAAAGTACTTTATTGTCTATTGTGGCTGGAATTATGCAGCCCAGCACAGGAAGTGTTACTAGATCGACAGACTCCATATCCTTACTTTCCGTGAATGCAGGACATTTTCCATACCTTTCAGGAAGAAAAAATGTTCTTTTACATGGACTACTACTAGGCCTTACCAAGAAGCAGATTCAAGAGAAAATGGATGAAATCATTGAATTTTCTGGCCTAAAAGACTTTATTGATGATCCAGTAGAAACCTATTCATCAGGCATGAAATCAAGACTTGGTTTTTCTGCAGCGTTGTTTTCATCGCCGAAAATTCTTCTTATAGATGAAACATTAAGTGTTGGTGACGCAGAATTTCAAAAAAAATGCATTTCTACTATTGAGAAAAAGTTAGTGGACTCTACATATATTATTGCATCACACAGTAGAAAATCTACAGACAATATATGTAACAAGTCATTGTATCTCCACAAAGGTAAAATAGAGTTTTTTGGAGAATACAATGAAGGCTACGACAAATATGAGGGGAAATAAAAAATTATTCGTATCGAAGTGCATTGATCGGAGAGAGCTTAGCCGCTTTGTTTGCTGGGTAGATCCCTGATAAAATGCCAACTAAAACTGAGAACGAAACTGCTGTAAAAATTGCATACGGCTTAAATAAAATCTCCCAATTCAAAAGAAACCTCAATGCCATACCTAAAAACATTGCCATCGACAATCCAATACCACCTCCCACCACACCAATGATAACTGATTCAATTAAAAATTGATTTCTAATATCTCGACTTCTTGCACCTATTGCTTTTCGAATACCTATCTCTCTAGTACGTTCGATTACAGAAACCAACATAATATTCATAATCCCTATGCCCCCGACAATAAGAGAGATTAGTGCAATAACTGCAATCAATTTAAACATTGTATCTGATATTTTTGATATTGTTTGCTTCATTTCTCCGTAATTTTTGTACTTAAAATCATTAGAAACACCGGAATCTATTCGATGATTTTTTCGTAAAATATTTTCAACTACTTTAATTGCCTTAGACAAGAGTTTTTCATTCTTAGCTTGAACATATAAAAAATGATAATAGTTCAAACCAAATAGTCTCTTAGCCGCAGTTTCAATGGGAATATATACAACATCATCAATATCCCCCCCCCAACTGGTACCTTTGCTTGGCAAAAGTCCAACCACTCTAAATTTTCTTTCCTCAATATCTATAGTTTCTCCAATCGGATTCTTTTGATTTGGGAAAAGATTTTCATATACCGTCTTACCTAAGACAAGAACCTTCTCTTGATTGTTATTTTCAGATTCATTGAAAAACCGTCCAAATTCTGGTTCGCTACCCCTCATTTGACTATATGATGAGTTTACTCCTAAAACTTTCGTGCTATAACTATATCCTTTATACGAAAGTATTTTATCTCCCTGCAAAACTGCTGATACATTCTTTATCGAAGAACCTTTCTTTTGGGCCTCTTTTTTAATTGAAAAATAGTCCTTCTTATTTATTCTCGTTACAGTTCGATAATGTGAGGCAGAACCTTTAATTTTTGGCCATGTTGTTTGGATTCTAAACATGTTAGATCCAATACGTCTAAGCTCCTGTTCAACATTAATTTTGGCACCTTCTCCAACTGCCATCATCGAAACCACCGAAAAAACACCAATAATAATTCCTAGCATCGTTAAAATGGTTCTAGCTTTATTTTTCATTAGAGCTCGATACCCCATCACCGCAGTCTGTTTGAGAAGCAACCAATTGGTATAATTGAATGACTTCAATTGATATGGGTTATTTTCTCTATTTTTTTCTTCTAGCTTATGCTTTTGAACTGAATCAGATTCGATTTTTCCATCTACAATACGAATAATCCTATCAGCTCTTTGAGCGAGTTCATCGGAATGTGTAATCATAATGATAGTGATTCCCTCTTCTCTCAAGCTCTCTAGTGCCTCTATAATTTGTTTTGAATGCTTTTGAGGTAGATTCCCCGTAGGTTCATCCGCCAATATCACCTTCGGAGAATTAACAAGCGCTCTTGCGATTGCTGTTCTCTGCTGCTGACCACCTGACATCTGAGCGGGAGTATGATGAATATGACTCCCCATTCCCAGTTGATTTAATGTCTGGATAATTTTATCATGGTCAACTTTCCCTCGATATACCATAGGCAAACGAACATTTTCATAGGCCGTCATTCGAGGGAGTAAGTTGAACATTTGAAATACAAAACCCAAAAATCGAGAACGGATTTCTGTTTTTTGGTCATCTTCCAATTTTAAAACATCTTGGCCGTAAATCAGGTATTGACCACTAGTAGAGTGATCTAAAAGACCTATAATTTGTAATAAAGTTGATTTACCCGATCCAGAAGGTCCTGTGATTGCTACATATTCTCCTTCCTCGATTGCCAGAGATACGTCATCTAAAGCGATGAAAGACTGTGCATCTTTACCTGATCCGAGCTTATAGACTTTTCTAATGTTATGTAACTCAATAAGACTCATGAATTTATTTAATCAACCTTAACAAAGGAGATTCTTTTCTTACGCTTCCGGAAGCGGAGAATTTCTCAATCTGAATAGCATCTCCCTCCGACAAGCCTGACTTTACATAAACATACTCACCAAAAATATTTCCTAGTTCTACTCGAACTTTTTCTCCACTGGATTTTGTCAATTCTAGCTCTTTTGAAAATTGGCTACCTACCGCTCTCAAAGGCAAAGCCAAAGCTTGGGGATACTGTTCTATGGGAAATTCTACGGTAACCGACATTCCGTATCGAGGAACAAATCCAAAGTAATTTTGATGCTCATCGAGAAGTGGGATCTCTACTTCATACACATTTACATTGCTTACTTTTCTAGAAGTCTGGGAAATTTTTTGAACTTTTGTTAACACCTTCTTTTCTGATGCAATATCAAGAAAAAGTGTAACTTCTTGCCCAACGTATACCTTGTTTAAATCGACTTCATCTACGTTTACTCTAACTACCTTACCCGTTGATATACGCATAACCCACCCAGACACATAATCTTGCTCACTAAATCTTCGATCGTAAACTTCTCCGTTACTTGGAGAAAAAATCTTTGTTGGAAGAAGCTGCTTTTCCCAAAAATCTTTTTCTTCCTTTCCTGCACTTCGAGCTGCATCTAGAAGCTCAATTCTTTTATTTGAGCTCATTGTGGCTAGTACTTGGTTTTTTTTAACAAAATCTCCTTCTTTGGCGTACAGCTTTTCTAATCTACCTGCAGTAGGTGCTCGAGCTTCAACTAAATTTTTATATTCTATTGCTCCACTGGCCTCAAAAGTTCTAAGCAAATCTACTCTTTCAACTGGTATATTTTCAAAAACTATTTCGTCATTAGATTTTTCACAAGAAGTCCATATTAAAAGCTGCGAAAATAAAAGTGTTAAAAATAAAAAAACTTTTATAGAATATTTTTTCATTGAATCTCTCCCATAGCATTCCCTAACGAAGCATTTTCCACAGCGAGATCTCTTTTTTTCTGAAGAACCTTGATTTTCTTATTTTGCAATTCTTTTTCATCGTTGTTCCAACGTAGAAAATCTATTTCACCACTTTGATACTGTTCACGAAAAATTTTATTTCTCTGAATTGTTGACTCCAGTTCCAATGAAGCGACATTCAATTCTTGCTTTGCAATTTTGTAATCTTCAAATTCAAGAAGTACTTTTTGCTTCAGAGTCAATGCCATTTGCTCAGAAGAGCTCTGCGCTTGCTCTATGGCTATGAGCCTTTTCTCTTTTCCTCTTCTAATTCTTCCTACCTCAAACAAGGGCATAGAAAAATTAACTCCTGTGTATAAAAAAGGAATGTATGGTTCTTCATCCGTACGAAAAAGCAAAAAATCGGTACGAAAACTTAACCTAGGTCTGGCTTGACTTTTTGAAAGTTTCCATTGCATCTCAGACTGGGAGACCTTTGTGCGAGAAATTTCATAGTCTGGATGATTCGTAGGAGACCACTGAAGCAAATCTTCTTCACGTAAATCTAGATCATAAATAAACCCTGCATCTTCAATTTCATGAATATTAGAGACAGGTAAAAAACCCAACAAGACTTCCAACTGTTGCATAACTTGTATTTGATCCCTCTGAATTTGCACAAGTCTCAATTCATCATTTTTCACTGTCGTTTCCATATCCAAATAAGCCCAAAGATATTCGTCTCCGCTTTTGTATCTTAGATGAACGTATCTTAAATTTTCTTCGGACCTACGGTGAAGATCTTTAGCCAATTGTTCATATTCTTTAAGATATAAGATTTTCGCAAAGATTTCTTTTAAGTTTTTAAGTTTATTGAGTTGATTCGAATGCAACTTGGACTCAGTCTCTTCTAGAAAATACTTTGCTAGATCTCTAGAATATGATCGCTCTCCCCCTTCGTATACGGACCAATTTAACCTCGGACCTACAAATCCTCGATATCCTAAAGTCGCATTTTCTTGCAAAAATCTCTCGAAGCCAGATCGCAATGAAATACTGGGATAAAAAAGAGACTTGGAATCTTTTACACTATACTCATCAATAATAACCTGTCTCTGAGCATTTTTAATGTCAATATTCTGCTCTAGAAGAGCGGTCTTTGCATCTTGCCAAGACCACCCATACAATGAACTCGCTTGCATAAATGTCAATACACAAGCCAAGCAAAAAACAAAAAAGCTTGTAGGCCTAACGGGAGCGTTCCTCATAGCTTACACCTACTCGGTGATACACAAACCCCATAGAATCAAGGACAGAAACATCGTACAAATTTCTACCATCAAAAATTACACTTTCCTTCATATTTGATTTTAACTTAGAAAAGTCTGGATGCTTAAATTCATTCCATTCCGTCAACACACACAGCGCATCAGCATCAGCCAAAATATCCCACATATTTTTTCCAAATGTGACTTTCGATCCATAATTGGCTGCCAAGCTATCCATCGCCGAAGGATCATACAAATAAACTTTGGCACCCTTGTCCAAGATCGCATCGATCACTGTAAGAGCCGGAGATTCACGAATATCGTCTGTATTGGCCTTGAAAGCTCCTCCCCATACCGCAATGGTTTTTCCTTCTAGACCACCTAGCGTTTCAAAGTGTCTATATATTTTATCCACGAATCTTTGCTTTTGCCTTTGATTCACAGAAAAACTGGCACTGGGCAAAATAGATGAAAGTCCCGCGGATTCTGAAAAGTTAACCAGAGCTTTTACGTCTTTGGGAAAACAAGAACCTCCCCAACCCACACTGGGATAGAGATACTGCATGCCCACACGCTGATCGGAACCCAATGCTTTTCGAACATCATCAATATTGGCGCCCAGTTCTTCACAAATTTGAGAGATTTCATTGATAAAAGAAATTCGGACAGCCAAATAGGCATTGGTTGAATATTTGGCAAGTTCGGCTGAGCGGGAGTCCATAAAGAGAACGGGATTTCCGGACCTTACAAAAGGAGCATACAGGTCCTGCAAAAGTTCTTTATGTTTTTGATTTTGAATGCCTACCACCACACGATCTGGCTTCAAGCAGTCCTGAACCGCACTTCCTTCTCGCAAAAATTCAGGGTTTGAAATCACGGAGTGAGAAAAGCCCTCATCTTCCAAAAGCTTTTTTACTCGGTCTCGGGTTCCAACAGGAACTGTGCTTTTAATAGCAATCAGTACAGAATCAGACGCTTTTGCAATAGAAACAGCAGCATCAAACACATATGAAAGATCCGCAGATCCGTCTTCTGCAGATGGAGTCCCAACACAAATCAAAGCAAGCTCAGCGCCAGTAATGGCTAAAGAATACTCTGTAGAAAATGTCAGTCTTCCGGACTCAATGTTTCTTCGCACGAGATTTTCTAAGCCCGGTTCAAAAAAAGGGATTTTCCCATCTCTGAGAAGGTCTACTTTGCTTTGATCAATATCCACACAGGTAACTTCATTGCCTGTTTCTGCAAAACATGCTCCTGTAACCAAGCCAACATAACCTGTTCCAATGACTGCAATTTTCATATGGAGGATCTTATAGCATAGATAAAAAAAACCGATAGTATCCCTTGGCTTTGATTTTCACAGCTTGAGCAAAATCTGATATAGCCGCAACTATGATTCCATATGTTCAAATTCCGATTCCTAAGATTTTTGGCTTCCAAATTGAAGCCTTTGGGATTCTGGTGGCCCTGGGCTTTTTCCTGGGGGATTATTTGGCCCGCAAAAGAGCAGAAAAAGTGGGCTTAAGCCAGCAGGTCATCCATACCTCGTTCTTGTTCTGTATTTTCTTCGGCATCTTTGGTGCTCATTTGGTTCACTTTCTTGCCTATGAGCCTGAAACTCTGCTCAATGACCCCTTGAGCTTTTTTAACTTCCGCGTGGGCTTATCTTCTTTTGGGGGGCTCTTGGTCGCGGGAATTGCGATTTTTGTGTATCTAAAATGGAAAAAAATTCCTTTTTTACCTTACGCCGACACCATTTGCTTTGGACTTTTGCCTGGATGGATCATTGGCCGTTTGGGCTGTTTTACAGCCCACGATCATCCTGGCCAAAAATCAGACTTTTTTCTGGCAGTGAAATATCCTGGAGGTGCAAGGCATGACCTTGGACTGTACGAAGCCATGGTACTCGCATGTATTTCTTTCGCGCTGTATCAAGTCGCCAAAAAAATGGATGTAAGGTCGATATTCTCGGGATTTTATTTTGCATTTTGCCTGATCGCCTACGGGCTGACCCGATTCTTTTTGGACTTTCTCAGGGCCACAGATTTGGCATTTTCTGATGCTAGATATTACCACCTAACGCCTGCACAATATTTTTGTATTTTTGCCATGGGCTTGGGACTCTATCTCATGTTTTTTTTCGGCCCAAAAAGTCAAAAACATGTACAGGCCGAGTAAAAACCCTTCATGGGAATCAATCCTCTCCTATGATTCAATCCGTGATATACTTTCAATGGTTTGAACCCTCTGTTGCATATTTCTCCATTGAATCCCATATACTCAGGTCCTAGGAGGTTTTATCCCTAAAGTCACTCGCAAGGATGTGTTGTCTCTACTTGCATCACGAAGCTACAGGCCTAAAAGCTTCAAAGACCTATGTACTCATTTTCGTCTTCGTCCTTTTGAAAAAAAACATTTCAAATCCATTCTCAGAGACCTCACAAAAAATTCACGGATAGAAAAGCTCAATAGAAAATATCAACTTTCGACCGAAAAACAGAGTCTTCAAGGAACCTTGGAAATTACGCGGCAGGGTTTTGGATTTGTTGTCCCTAAGGACGGAAGTAAAGATGTGTTTATTCCTCAGCGTTTTATTCGGGGATATATGCATGGAGACGAAGTCGTAGTTTCCATCCTCTCAGAAAGTCATGACGGCAAAAAAAGGGAAGGCAAAATTGAAAAGGCCATTAAAAAACCTGGATCTGACCTCATCTTGGGCTTGGTTCGTCATCGCCATCGTGGTCCTTCTTTCTTAGAGCCGCTATGGCAATCATCCCCCTACACCATTTTTCTAACCAAGGACTCTGCGCTGCAAAAAAACAAAAAGCTCATCATCCAAGCCAAAATCATAAAAAAGAACGATCGAAATCGATCTTTTTTGGCAAAACCCATCGAGGTTTTGGGTGAACTCTCAAATGGCTCGATCGATAACGAGCTTGTCATTCTACATCAGAACATTGATGCTCAGTTTTCTGAGAATGTCATTGAAGAAACTAAAAAATCCGTAGAGCGAGGCGTAGAAGAACCTAACTCAAAGAGAGTAGATCTTAGACATCTACCTTTTGTTACAATCGATGGTGAAGATGCCAAAGACTTTGATGATGCCGTATGCATGGATCAAGAAGGTCATGTATGGGTAGCTGTAGCAGACGTTTCCGATTATGTGCGCCTTCAGGGAGATCTAGATCAGACCGCAGCCTCGAGAGGTAATAGTTATTATTTTCCTGATCGAGTGGTTCCCATGCTTCCGGAGCTTCTCTCCAACGATTTGTGCAGTCTGCGCCCTCTCGAAGATCGTCAAGCGATGGTCCTCAAAATGAGCTTCGATGGAAGCAAGCTAACTTCAAGCAAAATATACAACGCTCTGATTCAATCCAAGGCTCGTCTGAGCTACGACGAAGTCGACCAAATGTTAGAACAGCCGCAGCTCTGCAAACGATCTACGGACATCTATGAGATGATTGTGAAATTAAGAAAGCTCGCGGAGAAACTCTTCTCCTCGAGAATAGCAAATGGAGGCGTGGATTTTGATTTTCATGAAGTCAAAACAAAATTGGATCAGGACGGAAATGTGTTGGGTTTTTCTTTGCGCAAACGAACCGCCTCACAAAATCTCATTGAGGAGCTTATGCTTATCACCAATCAGAGCGTTGCAGGGATCTTACGCAAAGCCAAATATCCAGTAGTCTATCGCGCACATGATACGCCAGACTCCGAAAAGCTGCGAAGCTTGGTTGAAGTACTCAAATTTCATCACATTCTCCCTGAGCAGTGGGAGCTTCCAGACGACGATCGAGAGCTCATACGAAAAATCCAAAAAGATGCGAAAAAAAGTCGGAAATACGAAGCCTTTTCAACTCTGCTTCTGCGATCGATGTCTCAAGCCCATTATACTCCAGAACATAAGCAGCACTTTGCGCTGTCCTTTGATACCTATGCTCATTTTACTTCACCCATTCGAAGATATGCCGATTTGATCAACCATAGAATTGCAAAAGCCTACCTTGAAAAAAAACCTCTAGATGAACACAAGCTTTTTCCAAGCTCATATGGCAGCCTCCAAAACCTAAGTCTTCACATCTCACAGCAAGAAAGAATTGCTCAAAAAGCTGAGAGAAGCATTTCAAAAATCAAAGGGATCCGATGGTTTCAAGACAAAGTCGGCCAGGAAAGAGAAGCCATGGTTTGTGGCATCACAAGCAAAGGCCTCTACTTAGAAATTGATCCCGAAAAAATAGAGGGCTTTGCCAGCAACGCTCAAATATATTTTCGATCTATGCATTACGATGATCGGTATTACTGCTATAAAAACTCCAGAACAGGCGAAGTTGTAAGCTACGGCGATCGCTTCAAAGTCAAAATTTCGATGGCCGACATTTTGAGCATGAGACTCGATCTCGTACTCCTCAACAAACTCGAAGATACCTAATCGACCGATTTTAGTATGGCACCTTTTCCCTGAAAAGGTGCCTGGCACCGATTTGTTGCGTCAAAAGGATGTGGCAATGGGGGCAGGTTTTGCTCCTAGGACTTTTTGTGAAAATCGATTATGAGAGGGGTATGGCGCCCAAGCTCAGCGTAAATATCAACAAAGTAGCCACTCTTCGCAATGCGAGAGGTGGGGTAGAACCTTGTCCCATTGATTTTGCAATCAAAGCACAAGAGTACGGCGCCCAAGGCATTACCGTGCATCCCAGACCCGATCAAAGACACATCCGATATGAGGACGTCCTCAAACTCAGAGATGTCGTCCATACGGAGTTCAATATAGAAGGATATCCGAATGAGAGCTTTTTAGAGCTTGTAGAAAAAGTGCGACCAGAACAAGTGACCTTAGTTCCAGACCCTCCTCACATTCTAACCTCCAATGCCGGTTGGAATACAAGAGAACATGTGCAGCTCTTGTCTCAGATTGTGGAGCGCCTTCACAAGATCAATGCACGCGTATCCATTTTTCTTGATCCCGATCCAAGCCTCATAGAAAGTGCAAAACAAAGCGGCGCAGATCGGATCGAGTTATATACCGAAAGCTACGCCAAAAATTATGCAATGGGGAACATAGAGACTGCCTTAGAACCCTATGTAGAGACCGCAAAGAAAGCCCGAAATGTAGGTTTGCAACTCAATGCAGGACATGATCTCAATACATACAACTTAGCCGATTTTTGCACCGCCATTGAAGGTCTATCAGAAGTCTCCATTGGCCACGCCCTCATTTCGGATTGCCTATATTGGGGACTCGAAGAGACCCTCAAAAAGTATTTGAGTTGCCTAAGCGTGGATCATCTAGTATGAACACAAGCCTTCAACGATGCGCCCTTAGCTCAGCTGGATAGAGCGCCAGACTACGAATCTGGAGGTCACATGTTCGAATCATGTAGGGCGCGCCACTTCACTCAATTTGAATATGAAAGTTTGAGAATCAAGGCCTCTTTGCCACTTGGAGTTTTCTTTTTGTTTTTGTGAAGACCCAAAGCTTTGCCTTTCTCATTGAGTTTTCCGCCATTGTTATCATAAAAGATCCAGAACTCATGATCCGTGACCACAAGACCTTCTGCCAAACCAAAAGGCTCAACTACGCCCGCATCACTGACGACGTCATAAAGACGAAAGTATTTAGGATATGTGTAACGCTCCACAACTTCTTTGGTTTTGGGATGTACTTTTGCGATTTCAGCTGAATTTCTCTCCAACGCATAGAGATATCCATCCTTAAAAAACAGATCCGCAAAATCTGGGGAAATTTCAATTTCTCCTTTGCCAGATGGATGCGCGCCCTTTCTTCCCTGGCGCTCGGTTCCTGGCAAGTCAAATACATCGATCACTTTTTGTTTTTGAAGATCATATTCTACGATAAATCGAGGGCCTCTCTCTTTGGCCACATACAAAATTTGATTCTCACAATCCACAGCAATGCCTTCAAAACCATCATTTTTGCCAATTTTACCTAAGTTCTGATTCCATGGCTTTAGATCCTGATCTTGAATAGAAATGGATGAAAGCTTATTATCCTTTACCACCAAGACATCTCTCGCCCGCTCATTTGCCAAATAAAGCGTGTCCTCACAAAAATCCAATCCTTCTAAATCCAAACGATCATGACGAGTGGTTTTGAGGTATTGTTCAAATCCCTCTACCTTATGAAGATCAAGGTAGGGTTTGACCTTACCATTTTTTTTCACTTCAAAAACATAAGTCTCATCTTGTTCATCAGAAACCACTAACACCTTGCCTTTGTGAATTCTCCCGCCACTGAGCTCCAATTCTTTTTGAAGTTCCAAAAAATGTCCCTTCTCCAAAACAGTCTCTCTGGCCTGACTTTGACAAAAGGAAAAGCTCAAAATCAAACATGCAAATATATAAAATCTCTTTTTCATTGTTATTTCCTCCATACGAAGTTTATACAAAATCAACTTCATTGCCTCATTTCAAAACTCTATCGCCCCGACTTTAAGGTCTTTAAAAACTCACTACCAGGGGTAAGCACAATTTTGGTTCCAGGTTGAAAAGTTTTTTTGTAGGTTTCTAGCTGACGAACAAAGCGATAAAACTCGGGGTCTTGATTGTAGGCTCGTGCGTAGATCTTTGTAGACTCCGCATCTCCCTGCCCTCGAATGATCTCAGACTCTTTTTTAGCTTGCGCAGCAATGACACGCGCTTCTTTTTCTGCAAGAGATCGAATCTTACGCGCTTCTTCCTCCCCTTCTGCACGAAACTTTTTTGCCAAACGTTCGCGTTCTGTGATCATTCGAGCAAAAACATTTTGTTCATTTTCTTCGGGTAGATCAGCTCTCTTGATCCGAACATCCACTACTTCAATACCAAAATCAGATACTTTCTCATTGGAGAGTTCGAGTGCTTTTTCGCATAGCTCTGACCTCATCTCAGAAATCAACTCTTTGAGAGAATGCTTACCCAAAACCTCTCGAAACGCTGAATAAATAATATCATCCAAACGTGTAATTGCAGCGCTCTCTGTTCTTACCGATTCGTAAAATTTCAGAGGATCCACAATTTTCCATCGAGAGTAATTGTCTACAACAACCTGCTGACGATCACCGGTAAACAGTTCTTTCGGATCTACATCATATTCGAGAAGCCTTTTTTCCAACTTTACAACAGTTTGGGTCAGCGGCATTTTGAAATACAAGCCCGAATCCTTGATCGTTCGTTTATGTTTTCCCAACTCAATGACCAGAGCTTGCTCCCACTCATTGACCACAAAAGCTGAAGAAGAAATTCCAATCATCAATAGAATCGCCAGAGCAGCGATCATCAGAGCTCGATCTTTCATTACTTATCTCCTTTTACACTTTTTCTCACATTGGTACCGGCGATAGAAAAATGTGGCAGCACATTTCCTGAAACTTGATCATCCAAAATCACAAGCTCCATCTCCGGCAAAACTTTTTCTAAGGCTTCTTGATACAATCTCGCTTTGGTTACTGTTTTTCCATTTCTGTATTCTCTTAACAGAGAGAGAAAACGAGCTGCTTCCCCCTGCGCTTCTGTAATTCTCGATTCCTTGTATCCTTGCGCATCGTTAACCTGCTGAGCTGCCTCTCCTCTCGCAGCGGGAATGATGTCATTTTCGAAACCTTTGGCCTCATTGATTTTTCTCTCCTTATCTTGCTGCGCGCTGATAACGTCCTTAAACGCTGCAATGACTCGGTCTGGAGGATTTACATCTTGCAACTTTACCGTCATGATTTGAATTCCTGCTTGATACTCATCTGCATACTTTTGAATCAAATCTTGCGTATCCAACTGAATCTGCGCTTTACCGTCTGTCATCGCAGAAGCAATTGAGGTTCGTCCAATGACTTCCCTCATTGCACTTTCCGAAGCGTCCATAAGCGTTCCAACAGGGTCCCCAACATTAAACAAGAAATCTCTGAGATTGCTGATTCGATACTGAACAATAAACTCTAGATTGATGATGTTTTCATCACCTGTGAGCATCAAAGACTCATTTCGAACGTGTCTGTATCTCACTGGATTTACGCTCACCGTTCTAAATCCAACTTCAAGTTTTTGGACTTTTTTCACAGCCCCTTTGATGGTCCGTCCAACAGGCGAAGGCCAATTCCAATGGAATCCGGGCTCTACTTGGCGTTGAAATTGACCAAAACGAAGCATCACTGCTTCTTCTTCCGGTTGAACAATCACAAAACCACTCAAAAGCCAAAACAAGGGAATCACCAACAGAATCCATGAACCCTTGATTTTAAATTGATTGAATTTTTGTCTCACTTTTTGTTCAAGCTCCCGGCGAATCCGATCCGGGTCAATATGTTGAAAATCGTTGGACATGATTTCTCCTCACATTCATTTCACATTATGAAAATATTCTTAGTTACAGGGGAGATAACATCAGGACAGAGAACACTCAATGTTTTCCTGCTCGACTTGTATCAGAACTTGTTTCAAGCTCCACTCAGAGTTTTCTCCAAGCTCGTCTATCGAAGATTCAAGGTGAAGACACAGCGACTGTTGGACCTTAGGATCAGCCCATGTCTGACCAGAAAAAACCGAAAATTGACTCATTGCCTGTGCAAGTTCCTTTTCTATGTGATCCGCAGCCTCAAGCTGGTCCCGATAATGCTTTGCAAAAAGAACCGGGTCTTGAATACCCGCAGCAAACGAGAAATCAAAATCCCGTTGATCAGCGACATCCGCCCTCCTGGAGCTGCCTCTGCCTTCAAAAACGCGAGGTCCCAGAGAAATACTTTCTTCAATCCAGGGAATGATAAGTGTCGCTCCATCTTCAACAAAACGCACCGCTTTGCCAACACGGTAGATGACAGAAATTTCATTTTTTTTAGATGTTGCAATGAAGTAGCGAGAACCAAAAACAAAAAAACTTAAAATCCCTACCAAAACCCTCATCCACCGAGAAGCCAAAACCCTCACCGATGGCTACCTCGCAGTGGCTTCTTTCGAAGTACATGGATAAATGCCAAACCACTCACAATAAAAACTGCGCCCAAAACCTGCAAAAATGTCGGCCGGGTCGACAGAAAAACCATATCAATAAGAATTGCAACAAAAGGAATCGCATAGGTCACGGCAGAGGCCTTCAACGCCCCCCACTGCTCAATCAAGCGATAGAAAAAAACATTGGCCATGGCCGTAGAGCAAATGGCCAAATACAAAATCGCAATCCAGGGTTTGATCGGAACTTGGTGAATTTCCCTCCATCCAGTTTCAAAACCAAAAACTTGAGAAAACACAAATAAGGCAACAGAAGAAAACAAACATTGAATGGTCACAACCCATGGCAAATCCACACCTTTGCATACCTTCCGAATCCCAACCGCTCCAATTCCATAGCATACGGCCATCCCCAATACTGCGAGCATGCCCTGAATCATCACAGTTGACGTCACAAAATTCTCGGATCTGATTTCCGGCCAAAACACCATGACAATGCCAACAAACCCTAGCAGTACACCGAACGCGCCTACCCAAGTCGGACGATCTTGAGGCAAAAAGAACCATGAAAACATCAAAACAAAAATAGGTGTTGTACTATTGAGAATGGCTGCAATGGCAGGAGGAACAAACTGCTCTCCCCAAAACAAAAGCGCCCAAGGCATCGCAAAAGAGAACAATCCTATGACAGCTACCTTGAACACAAGGCCACGCTCTCTTGGAAACGGAACTTTCTTGCATAGCCGATACAGCGCTAGAAACACAGCCGCCAGAAAAATCCGAAGCGTCGCGGCCATCATGGGCTCAAAGCCGTCTAAAGAGAGTTTGATCGCAATAAAAGATCCACTCCAAAACAGCATAATGAGAATAAAAAGAAATAAATTCACATGCTTCCCCTATCATTCTCACAGCCATTGCCAAAGAAAAGCATCTCTTTTTGAGCCATTTCATGTTTGTATCGCTTGTGGTATATACCTCGGCGACATGAACATAAAATTACTCAAAGGCAAATTACACGGCGTCAAAGCCACAGGCGCAGACCTAGACTACGAAGGCAGCGTCGTCATCGACCAGTCTCTTATGGAAATGGCTGGAATTGTGCCTTTTGAAGAGGTTCATATTTGGAACCGTAGCAACGGACACCGTTTGACAACCTACGCAATAGAAGGAAAGCCAGGCAGTGGAGAGATTATTGTCAATGGGGCTGCAGCACACCGCGTATCCGAAGGCGATACACTGATCATTGCGGCTTATGCCTATCTTCATCCCGATGAAGTCAAAGCTCACAAGCCCAAAGTCATTCTCATCAAAAATCACAATGAGGGCTTTGTAAAACCTTAAAACACTCTACCTAAGAAGCTGGGGCGTTTTTCCCTCTAGCCACTGAGGAACCTCAGATATCGAAAACTGAAGCGCAGCATAAAAAGGCCCAAAGTGCGCATACAATGCACTGGCCCGATCAAACCTCATCTCATAGATTAGTTTTTTAAAGACCAAAGGATCTTCAGAAAAAAGATCCACACCCCACTCAAAATCATCCGAACCGATGCTACCAGATATGATCTGTTTGACTTGGCCGGCATATTTTCGCCCGACCATGCCATGTTCCCGCATCATCATTTGTCGATCATCCATAGACACTTGATACCAGTTGTTCTGATCGCTTCTTTTTTTGTCCATAGGATAAAAACACAAATATCTTTGCGCGGGAATTTCGGGATAAATTCGATCATGCATGCGTTTGGCTTGATCTTGCAGCCTTTCATTCCATCGAAGTTTCCATTGTGAATCTCCTTCTTTGAGACCCTCACCCATCAACTCCTTGTATATTTTCTTTGTCATCTCGTACATGCCGAGCTCTACAAAAGAAACATAAGAAGTCGTGGGCTCAAGATAGCGGTACAACTGACACTGCGTGAGCGAAAGTTCTACCTGCGACAATTGATCAAAAGTCTCGCGAAAATGTAGCAGCAACAAGTCTGCTTTGTGACCCAAAACTGTAAACATCGCACTTTGCCCATGCTTCGGATCAAAGTCTTGAGATTTACCCATCAAAGACTGAAATTCTTTGATGATCTCTTTCTTTTTTTCTATCTCGAGCTGATTCCATTCCGCCCACCGGACGCGAAAAAGTTCGTGCAAACATGCCCAACCATCTATGGTTTCAGGGACTACCGGCTCTACAGAAGTATGCGTATCCATCATATGTACTTAGCATGTATCATAGCTTGGAAATTTGTCGAATTCCCTCATAGAGTGCAATCCCCGCACATGTCGCCAAATTCAAACTACGGACTTTTCCGGGGACGGGAACAAGGTATTGTTGATCTTGAAATCGGTCTTTGAAAAACTCCGGCAAGCCTTTGGTTTCACTTCCAAAGACCAAGATGCTGTCCTGTTTGTAAGGAGCATCCCAATAGGACTTCTGCGCAAAACGTGAAAACAAAATCAGCCGATCGTGATTCACGCTGGTCAAAAAATGCTCCAAACTCTCATGAACTTCCAAATCAATATACTGCCAATAGTCCAAACCTGCGCGCTTGAGCCAGCGATCTTCAATCGAAAAGCCCAGGGGCTTGACCAAATGTAGTTTGGACATCGTAGCCACGCAGCTACGTCCGATATTACCCGTATTTCCAGGAATTTCAGGATGAACAAGAGCTATTTCCATGGCTCGTTCTATACCAAATTTTTGATAGAGCCCAAATGCTCTTATTTTTGGGTCGTATTTTGCCTGTCATTGCTTCGAAAAGGTGCTATGAGAGGTTTCACCATGCGCAAACAAGAGAGCCACTTTTTTTGGATTGATTTGGAAATGACAGGTCTAGATGAAAAGACCGATCATATCATTGAAGTTGCCGCCATCATCACCGATACAAACTTTGCGGAAAAAGATCAATTTCATGCAGTGGTGTACCAACCTCAAAGCATTTTGGATCAAATGAACTCATGGTGCGTAGATACGCACACCAAATCAGGTCTGGTCGATGCCATCCCCAATGGGCAAAAACTCGAAGATGTAGAGCGAAACCTCATCGACTTTTGCCACCCTTATTTTCCCAAAGACAATATTATTCTCTGTGGGAACTCCGTGCACCAGGATCGAAAATTTATCGACGCCTATATGAAAGAGTTTGCGAAAAGACTGCACTATAGAATCATCGACATTTCTGCTTTCAAAGAAATTTTCACAACAAAATATGACAAGAGATTTAAAAAACAAGAAGCTCACAGAGCCGTTGACGACATCAAAGAATCGATTGCCGAGCTAGAGTACTATTTGTCTTTTTTCAATCTAGAGGAAAAAGAAAGCGCAGCAAAAGCTTAATACGCTTCATGGCCCAGCTCGTTCAGAAGCTCCTCAACATTCTTTTTTTCGATGGGATGAACCCAATTCGGGTTGATTTGCGCCAAGGGACCCAACACAAATTGCCTTTGTGTCATGCGAGGATGAGGCACACTAAGTCTGGTCGTGTCTATAACTTGATCTTCATAGGATAGGACATCCAAATCAATGCTGCGTGGAAGCCCTTGGCCCTTCTCTTCCATACGACGGCCCATCTTTTCTTCAATCTCCAGTAGTTTTTGCAACACCTGCATGGGATCCAAATCCGTTTCAATCTCAGCTACAGCGTTGCAAAACACAGCTTGACTTGTCGCAAGACCTTGAGGATCACTTTCAATGATGGTCGACAGACAACGAACATTGAAAAACACTTTCATCTCCTCTACAGCTTGAAGCAGCTGCGCGGACTTATCTCCTTCATTGCTCCCCAACGCTACATAGACAATCGCCATAGGCGAATCCCTATAATAGGCTTTGCTTTCTGTCGACCAAATTTTTTAAAGCTGCTATGTTGAAACAAATTTTTATGAAGCTATGGGAATCAATTTTTTTGGGCGTAGTTCAAGGTTTGACTGAGTTTTTGCCTGTATCTAGTTCTGGTCACTTGGCCATCATTCAAAAGACCATGAATATTGAAGGCGCTACAATTTTTTTTGATATCCTTCTTCACGTTGCAACCCTGGGTTCAATTTTGATTTATTTTCGTCAGGAAGTTCTTGTCCTTCTTCGATCTGTTCCCAGAGTTCCAAACTTCATACGTAAGCTGTTTCAAAAAGGTCACTTGGCGATTGCAGATGATGAGCAGGTTTGGATGCTGCTTCTGTTATGTCTCTCTACGGCTGTGACGGTTGCAATTGCACTGCCTTTGGAAAGTTGGATCGAAACTCATTTTCACAATCTCATACTCATTGGAATCTGCTACCTCCTTACTGGAAGTTTTCTCCTTTCTACTCTATTCACAGCGCCCGAAGAAATCCGAAAAAAAAGACGTAAAAACATCAAAGGCATGGCTCAGGTCTCACTCAAAGATGCGGTTTTGTTGGGGCTCGCGCAATCGGCGGCGTTGCTTCCAGGAATCTCTAGATCAGGATCCACGATCTCTGCTGCCCTTCACCTTAGAATGTCGAGACAGAAAGCTGGAGAGTATTCTTTTTTACTCGCCATTCCCATCATTTTGGGAGCCCTTATTGTCAAACTCGCCAAAGGCGTCGAAATTCAGGAGCTACATATAAGCATCATCGGAGGTTTTATCAGTGCCTTCATTACGGGCTTGATCGCGCTTCATTTTTTGATTCCTTGGATCAAAAAAGGAAAGCTTCATTATTTTTCTTGGTACTGCTTTGGAGTTTCTGCTCTTTGCCTTTATCTTTCGTTTTTCAAATAGTACTTATCAATATACTCTTCAATCACATGCGTATATTTTTGTGCCAAAGGCATCAGCACACTCGGTCTCATCTCCCACAAGTCACGAACTGTTTGAGGATGTTTCCAAATGGTCCGAAGCAGTGCTCCAATTTTTGGCTGACCAAACTCTGAAATCATATCACTAAAATCTGGAAGGGTTTGGCTTCCAGCATCTAGAATCACACGGACAATCGAGCAGGAAATATTTTTCTTTTCGCAGCACTCTAGAACTTGCCATGCTTCCATATCTACACTTTCAAAACCCGTCGCGCTGTAAATGCTTGCCTTGTCAATGGGATCAGAAATGACCTCAGGGCTCGATACAAGACGTGTCCATGTCGATTGATGTTCCGCGAACCCGACAAAAAAACTCCGGCTATGTTTGATTTCTTGTCCTCGTAATTTTCCGATATCCTTTGCGATCACAAGATCTCCCCTTTGGGAAGAAGGAACAAGCCCGCCTGCAAAACCAACGACAAAAACTTCGCTCACATGCTCGAACAAATCCAAAGCCGTCATGGTTTGCTTATGAGCCAGCAGGGGACCTATTCCAATGACTGCAAGAATACAACTCAGATTCTCATCATCAAAAAATCTCACAAAAGATAAGCCCTGATTTTCTTGCCATAAAAGTCTAGGCGTTGTTATTTTTGTGAGGTTTGAGATGTATAACCTGGCTTCAGTCCATGTAGGAGCCAAACACAAAATCTGTTTTTTAATGATCTCGCTCCTTACACGCGCACATTGTGCATCTCTGGTCTTTTTTGAACGTGCTGAGGAACAATTTTAGGTACCACAATTCTAAATATAGCGCCTTGACCTTCAGAAACCACCTTGAGCTCTCCATGATTTTTCAATTCAATAGCATCTCTAGCAAGATACAATCCCAAGCCCGTTCCCTTGCCAACTTCTTTATTGGTATAGAAAGCTTCAAAAATTCGTTCCATGTCTTGTTTATCGATCCCAGGACCGTTGTCTTGAATCTCGACAAAAACTTTCTCGCTCTTTTCATACGCACGCAAAGTAATTGTAGGATTGTCTATACCTTCGAGAACATCAATCGCATTGGACACAATATTTAATATGGCTTCTCTAAATTCGTTGTGTCCTTCAAAGAACAAATCTTGTGGTATCTGATTGTCAATTTCAATTCCATGCTCTGTGAGCTTATCTTCCAATAATGTCAGAGTATCATGAAAAACTTCGGCCAAAATAATTTTGGTCATTTTTGTAGACCCGCTTGCATATCGGTCAATCGCATTGAAAAGGTCTAGCGTTTGGTGGTACCCTTTATCTACCAAATCTCCCATCACCTGTATTTTTCTACGACTATCTGAGGCAAAGTTTTCATCTACGGCAGCTGCCTTATCAGCAGCAGCCATTGCTACTTTAATTAATCCTTTATAATTGCCACCTACTCGACTGATGCGATTTTTACCCTGATGCCCAATACCCGAAACCAACTGCCCCAATTCCTGAAGTTTCTCTAATTTTGTTCTCCAACGTGCTCCTCGATGCGCGCTGATTTGCGCCTGCAATCTAGAAAACAAAATCTCTCTTCGAAAAGGCTTTTGTACATAGTCATTGGCCCCAATTTCCAATAGCTTTACAATCATTTCTTCTTCACCATGAGAGCTCAGCATCACAATAGGAAGCGTATTGTACTTCTCGTGATTTCGTATTTTATCCACCAGTTGATCCCCAGAAAGCATAGGCATTTCAATATCCAAGAGTGCACAGTGAAATTCAACATCACTCAATTGATTGAGATGATCGAGTGCTTTTTGACCATTCTCAGCAAAATATACATTGTAACGATCAGAAGTCACCGAGCACACAATCTGAGCAAGATCTGGATTGTCTTCTGCAATCAAAAGATTGGGTAGAGATGGATCTGTGATTCTAGGAAGTTCATCTGGATATGGAACATCCATAGATCTCTTTCTTTTCTTTCTTTGATCTCCCGAAAAAAGTTCTTCTACCTCACCCGTGAGCTCTACGTCCTGAGATAGTGGGAGCTCTACCTGCATTCGAGTTCCTCCAAGATCACTATCTTGCACATAGATCTTTCCATTATGCATCTCGATCATCTCTTTAACATAGGAAAGACCGATCCCACTGCCCCCATGCTCTTTGAGAGAAGTACGTGAGGATTGAAAGTAACGATCAAAAACTTTGGGTTTTTCAGAATCTGGAATTCCAATTCCTGAATCATCTACCGAAAAATAAAGTTTAGATGCATCTGTTTTGATTTCAAAGCGAATGATATTTTCTGCAGAGTTTCTTACTTCATTCTGGTTGCGTTTGGTGAACTTGATTGCATTGGACAAAAGGTTCTCAATGACTCTTCTCATCTTTGCATTGTCCATAGGAACTTTTAGCCCAGGAATATTTCCTATATCGGTGATCAGTTTGATTCCATTGGTTTTACATAGCACCTTATATTCTTCGAGCCATTGTGAAAACGTGTCTTGAACCGGGACGTTAGACCAACTCAACTTAAGCTCACCGGACTCTGCCTTGGCATTGTCTAAAATCTCCAACACCATTGATTCCAGTCGATCCAAGCTCTTTTTTACAGGTTTAAATGTCGGAGCCAAAGATGCCCCCAAAGACGCCGTAGCATTTTCAATCGCGCCCATGGCAATTGCAATCGGCGTTTTCAAATCATGAGAAACATTCGCAAACAAGCGCTGCTTCATCCGATCCATACTCCTAAGCTCATCCATAGCCGAACTCAAATCCGCAGTCCGCTCCGCCACCTGCTCTTCAACCCTCAAAAAAGCATCCGCATATTCTTTTGCTAGGGACAGAGCAGAAGATCCTAATAGAAAGCAAAAACCGTAAGAAATTAGATATGGCAAATCTATCTTAGAAATTGATGAAAAAACATCTACGATACAGCATAAAAAAAGAACGCAAGCACCAAAATAATATTGATAATTTTTTTTAAAAACTACATGACTAGATTTTAATTTTAATTTAATTAGCATTATAAAAATTAAAACTAAAAAAAGTGGGTACCAATTCTTATAAATCAAAGAAATATTTGAAAAATCAAAACTTTTTAAAGCCACTAAGAAAAAGATCATTGATATGATGGCAAAAGCCGTTTTCTCTTTTTTCATTTCAGTCTCAAAAACATGCTCAAAAAATGAAATAAGAAAATAAGTTGATGCTATCGCTGAGAAAAAATTAACCAGCATAAAGTAATCTATAAATTTGAATAGCCTATATGGAATAGTGCTCGTCAATAAAGCAAAAACCGACACACTAAAACATAGTGCAGAAAATTTTTTATACCTTAAATTATTTGGTACAAGTAAATAAGTATAGAAAAAATATAAACCTATCGCTGCAAGTAAAAAACCAAAGACAAATATCAATTTAAACCTTAGCCAATCATTTATTTCAATCGCATCAAAATATTTTTCTTTGCTAACTAGCGCAAAAGGTCCTGCAAAAGGTCCTTGAGGCATAGTAGAAAATGATAAAAATTCTAAATTCAATAAATTTTTCTCTTCTACACAGTCTTTTTTTATTTCAAAGATTTTGAGTCTTCCCCAACTCCACAATACTAAAGATTCTTTATCATCAACTTCGCTTACCTTTCCCAAAACACAGTCATTCAATTTAACAGATAAATAATCTCCGATTCTTCCAAGCAAAAATGCGCTATCATCAAACATTTCTAAGTCACTTTGACTGAATTCTTTTACTAGAGAATACTTTAGAATGCCTTTAGGTTTTTTCAATAGACTTCTTGCTTCAAAAGGAAGATCAACCTTCATAACAAATTTATCTTCCCCAACAATGTTCCAATTTTTTTCTATAGAGTAGGTTTCAACGGATTGCTTTAGTCTGCGTGTATTAAAAATGGAAAAAATTGGTGGCATAATAAACATAGCTACCGCTATCCATATAAAAATGCTTTTTAAAATATTTTGAGTATTAGTTTTCAATTTTTATTTATTTTTTTTCTAATTTTTTCTCTTTTTAGCAAAATATGTCCATACAATTCATTAATATATGATTGATAGTGACGGCTAGAGGCAGAAACACCTATCCACCTAGTATCTTCACATATGTATTCAATCCCAGGCAATATCGGGCCAAAAGATTTATCAGTATCCAAAATTAGAGAAAAAACATTCTTCTTATACATTAAGTAATGATCGCTAGCGCCCGAGACGAGAGCTTGAATAACTTCACTTTTCTCAAAGACATTTTCTAAAACAAAAACATAAGCCATATCAAAATAATTTAAGATATTTACTCCATTTTCGCTCATTTCTAACTGACAAAACCCTACCATTTTTTCTTTATAAAGAGCCACTATAAAGTCACGCTTTCTAAAAACACCCTTTAAAAAAAGTTCC
This sequence comes from Bdellovibrionales bacterium, assembly GCA_020434365.1. Lineage (GTDB taxonomy): Bacteria > Bdellovibrionota_G > JALEGL01 > JALEGL01 > JAGRMV01 > JAGRAX01. The sequence continues at coordinate 5,776 of JAGRAX010000013.1, read as the reverse complement.
TTAGAAAAGTCTTTTAATAGAAAATCTTCGCCAAATCCGTATGCTTTAAAAGCTAAAGAATCCATATTCAATTCATAAAATCTTAATATTTTTTTTAATTCATATTTATTTTTATTTCTATTTACATATTGGCTATTTTTTTTCTTTAATTTATTTACATAGACATTATACAAATTAAATTTCTTTAAACTATGGTGATTTTTTTCAGGATATCCCTTAATAAAATCATAATAATTTTTTTGATTCCATTTTTTTGAAGTCTCGGTAAGAGTCAAGACATATTTTGATTTTTCAGAAGAAAAAACATCTGAAGTTACAGAATAAATTTCCTTACTTATAATTTTTAAGACACTAGGATCAATAGCTAAATGATGTAAATACCATGTTTGAGGAAACATTCTATCCATTTGCAAGTGAGCTACGATATCGTTATTTTTTACCAAAGTAATTCTTTTTGAATACTCATTGCCAAGTTGATAGATTTTTTTCCAAGTCTTTTTGGTAAAATAGATTTGCTTCTTAAATGTGTTTTTTTCTTTTAATTCTAGATATCCACTTCTATCAAAAAGTTTCCAGATTTTCTTATGATCCGAGTCAGCATAATCAAAGCTCAAAGTTTTATATCTAGAGCTCAATACAAAGTCTTTCCATATGGAACTATATGGCTCCTGATCAATTTTAAACTTAAATCCATAAGCCATTCTACCGTCGACATATCTATAATTAGAAACCTTTGCTTTTGTTTCTATTTTTCTAAAGTTGACCAGTTTGGATGTAATGTTTAAATCTGAAAGATTCAACCCAATTGGCAAGCTTTGATTCTCAAACTTAGGTCTAATACAAAAACCGCTTTCACAGAAATCAATTAGCTCGCTGTTCCTTAAAATGTCACTAGCAAAAGAATTGGCCATCTCGCTATCAAAACAAAAATGTCCATGAGTAGCTTTTTCGTATGGCACTCTCGATGTCTCTCTTCTGAGATGTTTTATAATTGTATTCGGTACTTGAATTAATATACGACTCGCAACTTTGTTGTAATTTGCTTCAAAAGAATAACAGCAATCATACAAATTAAATATACATCTAAGCTTGCCACTGGATGGAATTTTCTCACTATCTGAAATCGAAGCAACCAAGTTATCTTGCGTGCTATCATCGATTAATCCAAAATAATTATATAGTCCAATTTTGAATGAAGTCATTTGATTTTTGCAAAAGGACAAATCATCAAACACTTCATTAATCTTTTTTTTATCCGTAATTGAAGACCAAGAAAAAGCACCCTGATCGTAGTTGGAAGAATTTACAATTTTTTTCTTATCAAACTCTATTCCAAGTTTTTTGAGTTTCGAATTTTCGGAACCGTAACGCAGATTTCCATATAAGTTTTGAGAATTGAAAGATATTACTACCTCATCACAACTTTCCACCGACTCTTTTAAACTATCAGACCAATTTGCTTTTAAAACAAGGCCCAGACCTTTAGGGGAATAATCGCTTATTGATGCAGGCATTGAGCTTCCCAACAGCTTCATCTCGACTGGGATATCGGAAGATGGACTAACGCGAACTATTTGCCTATTTTCTTTCCTGTTTTGAATTAACATATTGCGTTAAATTAACACGTAACTTCTCTATATTGCAAGTATAAATAGCTAATAAATATAGGGTATCAAAGCCCAAGTTGATTTCTTATAGTTCTCGTATTCTACACCAAAATGCCTCACCATTAATTTTTCTTCGACTCTAATTCTTAAAATATAAACAAATGTCGAAAAAACAAATGCACCCAAAACCCAAGCAAAACTCAAAGACATCATCAATGGGATACTACTGTAGTATAACAGCACGCCAGTATAGCTAGGATGCCTTAGATACCCGTAAGGGCCACTTTTAACAAGCTCGTGGTTCTCTTCAATTATAACTTCAGCTGAAAACCACTTACCAAGATGCTTCAAAGAGTAGAACCTAAAAAGCAATCCAAACAAACCCAAAATAAACCCTAAAACACTTTCTATACTAAGAATAGAAATCTTAGCATCTTTCAGCATTGTAGCATAATACGGAGCCAGGATTGCCAAAAAAGCATAAACAAAAAGATATATAAAAGTATACCTATCTGAAGATGGCTTTGCAGCAAGTTTACTCGCACTGGCAATATACTTAACGTCCGGTTGAGTTAATAGAAGTCCCACAACCAAAAAATAGTGCAAGATTCCCAAAATTATTCTTTCCGTATCAGGTTGAAGAAAAATAACAGGAAAGATAAAAACTGCTGGGACAAACGCTATCTTTGAAAACTTACCAACCAACTTTTTTAGCATTAATAACCAGCCCATATCATTCCCAAAAAATAGGGTAGAAAAAACTTAATTGCAACAATAAAAACTAGGTCGATAAAAACCTAAATACCCTCATTTAACAGCTTGCATATTAGGCATTTAATTTGACTCATTTTAGCTACAATTTTGTTCGGTTTAGATCCAATACTGCCTCAGTAGGTTTTTTTAAACTATAAAATAATACATTAAAATCAAACAATTAAAACTGTGGCATTAAAGATGCAATGTTTCAAGTATTAATTTTTTTACCTTTGTACCAGAGGAGCTTATCTGCTATGCATCAAAATAAACCTGTTGTAGAAAAATTTGAGGAGTGTATCGATTCTTTGCACGAAATATATGACCACATTTACTTCCATAAAAAAAACCCTATGGATACGGATCTAGTGCTTAAAAAAACCATCGGAATTCTAGAAAACCTGGTCATAAAAATGAAACAGAATGTAGGCTATAAAAGGTATGACAAACCAGGCTGGTGAACATAAATTTTCGATTCTCATCATTGATGACGATCCCTTGATTGTCTCATCTCTGACATTGGATTTAAAGCTCACGTACACCTTGCACACTGCGGCCAATCTAACTCAAGCCAGAGAGATTCTCGAAAAAGAATCTGTGGAGGCCGTCTTACTCGATCTTCATTTTTCTGAAAGCTCCGTCTCGGGAATTGATTTCATCTCCGAAATCAAGAAAATCCAGCCCAGAGCTGAGATTGTGATTCTCACAGGAAATCGAGATTCAGACACCATCATCAAGTCACTCAAAAAAGGTGCATCAGACTACATTACAAAACCATTTGAAATCAATGATATAGAACTGACGTTAGAAAAAGCCTGTTGTAGAGCTTCTTTTAGAAAGGGTCAAGAGCAGGTGCCTTTGCTCAATCAGTACCCAGAGTTTGTGGGTCGTTCCAAAGCCACACAAATGATTCGAGCTAAGATCGACAAATGCGCTCAAAGTACAGCTAATATACTGATTGTGGGAGAAAGTGGCACTGGAAAGGAAGTTCTATCCAGACATCTCCATAGGCTCAAAGATCATGGCAATCGGCCTTTTGTCACGCTCAATTGCGCCGCCATTCCAGCTGAGCTTCTAGAGTCCATCCTTTTTGGACATGAAAAAGGCTCGTTTACGGGGGCCCTCCAGAGAAGGGTTGGCAAATTTGAACAGGCTGACGGTGGAGATATTTTTTTAGATGAAATCGGATCCATGCCCATGAGCATGCAAGCCAAGCTCCTCAGGGTCCTACAAGAGAAAGAGTTTGAAAGAATTGGGAGCTCTAGTCCCATTGCCTCAAATTTTAGAGTGATCTCTGCCACCAACCGAGACCTTAGAGATCAAATCCAAGAAGGGACTTTTAGAGAGGATCTCTATTACAGACTCTCTGTCGTTCAACTCCATATTCCACCGCTTAGAGAGCGCAGGGAAGATATTCCCCTTTTGATCAGTTTTTATCTAGAAAACTCAGAACAGAACATCCATCAAAAAATGATTGATCCCAAAGCACGTGCCATGCTCACCCAATACGAGTGGCCAGGAAATATTCGGCAGCTCTTTAATGTCCTAGATTCAATGACCATTTTGGGTCATGAAACCACTCTCACAACCAGGGACATCCCTACACACCTTCTTACCCCCAGCTCACAACAAACGCAGCCAAATTCTGAGCATGACTTTTTGCAGGCCCTGGATGAATATGAAACGCAATGGATCCTAGCAGCTCTGCAAAAAACACATGGGAACAAAGAAAAGGCCTCAAAACATCTCAAAATCTCTAGGTCCTCTCTGATTCGAAGAATGAAACGGCTCAACATGATGGATTCCTAGAGATTTACTGGTCAACAAGTATCTTTTTGTGAGAACCTCGCAAGCATCACCTTGAAAATCATAAACAAAATAAGCTCTGAGAATCCCAACTCCAGAGATGTGATTCCCCCCTATTCCTTCTTTGCTCTCTTGCTTATTTTTCTTTTTGCAATTCCAACGTTTTCTTTTGCAAAGCAAAAGGAATGGCTCGTGTTCAAAGGAGATATTTCGGACCAAGAGATGATCCAACATCATGAAAATTACGAATTTAAACCTAGATCTAGTTTCCCCGAAACATGGAATGAAAAAGGTGTATTCTGGCTCAAATGGATTTTCAAGGATCAGGAAATTAGCTCCCTTTCTTCTCCCTCTATCTATCTTGAAAATTTTTCTGATTCAGAAATTGTATATTTAAATGGTCAAAAAATTGGTTCAAAAGGAATATTTGGTGAAAAGAAATATTACCTACCACATAGCACTTCTTTTTATGAGATACTTCAACATGAAAAGTCCAACGTTCTTCTAATAAAGGTATATAGAGAAAATTCGTTTTATTTTTACGCATTAGGAAAATTCATAGAAAAACCTGAATTCATAAACATTGAAGAAGCTGAAAAAAAATTCCTAGAACATAGAAAGAAAAGGTCCATTGCCTATTTTATAATTGGACTAATATTGATTTTTTCTGGATCTATTTTTTGCATTCTTCATTTTTTCTCAAAAGGATTGTCAGAAAAAATCTTAATTGGAATATCAACAGTTTTCTTTGGTCTTCATGGAGTATTTTTCAGTGGCCTTCTCTATGAATACTTTCATAATTTTTTAAACATACTAAAAATTCATTGTATAACAATTATACTCTGCTTTTATACAATATTTTCATGGTTTTTAGCTAACATTGGTTTCTTAAAAAGCACATACAAAAACATCATATTTTATATTTGTATAGTCTATTGTATTATAATCTCTTTGCATCAAGATTTTGATCAAATTATTAGAATTTATTTCTCGTGGTATGTTGTTTTAATAATTTCATGTGTATTTTTAATTTATAAAATTTTTGGATTTATTTTTAGAGGGATTTTCAAAACAGATCATATCTTTTTCCTATTGTGTATTATTTTATCTTTGATTGAGTGTATTTTAACATACAACAGCGTAGAACATAGAGACATTGCAACCTATGGATTCATGTCATTTTTTCTTTTGACAATTGGCTCTCTCACTCGAGATTTTTCTAATTCTTATCGTGAGATTGAGAGTGAGGTGAAACGTCGGTCTCAGGATTTGGCTCAGTATGCTGAAAAGCTCATTCTCTCCGATCGAGAAAAATCTCGTTACCTCTCTCACCTCATGCACGATCTTCGATCACCTTTAACGGCCATTGGATCTATTCTTCGACATCAGCTTCCTCAAAGTCAGGACAAAGAACTAATTTCTCAAACGGCCAAACGCATCGACGTACTTACGCAGCAGATTCATGACTATCAAAACCTTAAAATCACGGACAGTTCTGTAAGAAAGCAGAAAAATGTTGCGACTATAAGAACGCAAGAAACATTTTCTACGCTACTCTTGGCTGATCTTGAAAAATGTCTCTCAGAAAAAAAATCCAAACACCTCTTCCT
>JAGRAX010000139.1 GCA_020434365.1 Bdellovibrionales bacterium | reverse complement strand
ATACTTTTGGAGAGGTGGCTCGAGTGGTTGAAGGCGCCTGACTCGAAATCAGGTATACGGTGTAACAGTCGTATCGGGGGTTCGAATCCCCCCCTCTCCGCCATTTCTTGCTATCCGTTAATTTCACTTTGTATAGATACGGCTTATAACTCGAACTCTGTAGGGGATTCGAACGAGGTTCGTCTGCTACTTAGGTCGCCTAGGGCTCCATGGCCCTCTCTCCGTTTTTTCCCTACCGACCGATTTTCGTATGGCACCTTTTTGACCAAAAGGTGCCTGGCACCGGGTTTTAAAATGGCCAATTGTTTGGTTTGAACTTGGCCCATGTCCAACTTCTCTGACATTTTCTGCTTTTCGAGGTTTCAATTTTATATGGAGGCGGCTTATAACTCTCATACTGTTAGGGATTCGAACCAAGGTCCGTCTGTTACTTGGGTCGCCTATGGCTCCATGTCCCCTCTCTCCGTTTTTCCCCACCGACCGATTTTAGTATGGCACCTTTTCCGGCAAAAGGTGCCTGGCACCGATGAGGTGTTTATTTTGGGAGGCCGGCTTTTTTTCTTTCTTCTGGGGTTTTGAGGGTGAAGTCTTGGCCAGCGTATTCTTTTGCTCCTTCTATACATAGGTATTCGACGGCCTTTGCGACCCATTCGGGTGGGATGTGATCTGTGGGTAGCAATTGGCTGACGGGGTTGAGACCGCTCTCTTTGATGGCGTCTTGCATATGCGTTGCCACGGTTCCTGGACTCAGGCCCACGACCGTGACGCCTTTGGATTGATATTCCTCATGGACAGATCGAGTGATGGATAGAACCGCTGCCTTGCTGGCGCAGTAGTGACTCCATCCTTCTAAGGCTCTGTATGCGGCGCCTGAACTGAGGTTAATGATGGTTCCCTTTCTTCTATCAATCATATGTGGCAGGCATGCTCGAATGGCATGATATACTCCCTTGAGATTGACATCGATGACCTTGCCCCACGCCTCGGGATCGCTGCTCGCGAGAGGCTCGATGGGTTCAATCAAACCTGCATTGTTGAGTAGAATATCGATGTTTGAAAAATGCTTCTGACTCAGTTCTATAGCTCTACGTAGATCTTCATAGTTGGATACGTCTCCCTCAATGGCCAGGGCTTGTCCTCCCTCATGACAAATCTGCTTTTCAAGGTTCTTAATTTCCCTATCGTTTCGAGCAAAGAGAACGACTTTGGCATCCAATCGGCCAAAGTGCAGTGCTATGGCCTTTCCTATGCCACGACTGGCTCCAGTAATAAAAATACATTGATCTTGAATAGAGGATTTTGTCATATGATCTCTTTTATCAATTTTTTGGGGTATATGTAAAAACAACCATACATATGGTTCACGATGGCGATCCATACTACTCGGGCTTTGAAAAACATGGTATACAAAATGCTATGAAAGCCAGTGTATACAACGAGTCTAGGCAGATTGAGCTTCAAGATATTCCTTGTCCTGAGATAGGCGCAGGAGAGCTGCTCATGAAGGTTCATGCCTGTGGAGTGTGCGGTACAGATGTCCAAAAGATTCAGTTTGCAACGGCCACGCCTCCATTGGTTCTTGGGCATGAAGTTGCGGGGACCGTTGAAAAAGTGGGAGCTCAAGTTCAAGGTTTTAGCGTGGGAGAGAGGATTGTTGTTGCCCATCATACACCTTGTTACGCCTGCCACTATTGTCTGCATGGGAATGTGTCGATGTGCAAGACTTTTAAATCTTCCAATCTTGACCCGGGAGGCTATGCCGAGTTTTTGAGAATTCCAGCTGCCCATGTGCAGATGACGACACATAAAGTTCCCCATCATGTAAGTTTTGAAGAGGCCATTTACATGGAGCCATTGGCTTGCGTCTTGAGAAATATCAAACGTGCGCAGCTCCAATATGCTGATGTTGTTCTCATCATTGGTTTGGGCTCTGTAGGTCTGCTAACAGCGATGGCTTGTAAAGCTTTGGGGATGAGAGTAATTGGCTCCGATTTAAAAAAAGAGAGAAGGGATCTAGCAGTACGTTGTGGCATTGATGCGGTATGTGATGGAGATCCCATGCATGTTCGCGAGCAGGTCCAATCCCTGAGCCAAAATCTTGGGGCGGATTTGGTGGTTCTTACCGCAGGGAATGAAAAAGTGTACACAAATTCTATCGACTACGTTCGAAATGGAGGAAAAATTAATATCTTTGCAGGACTGTCTCCAGAATCAAAACTACAATTTCCAGTCAACGAGATTTTTAAGAGAGAGATCACAGTCTATTCGAGTTATTCCCCTTCGCCCATTGAACTTTTGGAGGCGATCAACATGATTGCACAATCGAAAGTTCAAGTATCTAACATTCAAAATCAGCTTTATGATTTGCCTGATCTTTCTCAGGCCATCGCAGACGTTGTAGAGACCAAAGTCATGAAAGCCATCATTCGACCCTAAGGTCTTACAATCATAAGCTTTGCGAAACGGTTTGCGCAGTATACCGAAACAATGATGAGCGCGATTCCTCCTAAGACTGGAAGAGGGAGAAAAAAAAAAAAAAAAAAGTATCCTACAATGGTTGCCAAAACCGTACTGACATAATTAAAGTGTAAAATTGAAGCCATGGGCGCTGTTGCATAAGCTTTGGTCATATAGAACTGCCCAAGTTGCATAAATATTCCCAAGGATAAAACCAAAATATACTCGCGCGCGTTTGGCCATACCCAAGTGCCAATAGATAAGGGTAAGGAAATCACAAAGGACACCCAGGCCAAGTAGAAAATAATGATCTGAGGATGGTCTGTTTTTCTCAGCATTCTTACAAGGTTGTGTGCAAGTCCAGCAATCATAGCTGATCCAAAGGCAGGCAAATAATGAGTCCAGGGTGCAGAGCTATCAAATCCCTTAACAATAGATACGCCTACGATTGCACCGATAAAAAAAATCCATTGAATGCCTCCAGGTTTTTCTCCCAGCAATGGAATG
>JAGRAX010000138.1 GCA_020434365.1 Bdellovibrionales bacterium | reverse complement strand
TAGGGAAAGACCTCGAAGGATGGACATACAAACAAATCATTCCATGTTTTGAAGGGCAAATTCCTTCACAAGCTCACCAGGTATTATTGGCCGAGTATATTACTGATGATTCGGGAACGGCCATCGTTCATCAGGCTCCTGCGTTTGGGGAAGACGACTATGAAGTTTGCAAAAAATACGACATTCCAGCCCTAGATCATGTCGATGAAGAAGGTGTAATCAATGCGCAATGTCCTTTGTTTGAAGGTTTGTACTTTAAAGATGCCGACAAAAAAATCATTACATTCCTCAAAGAGCAAAAGCTTCTTTTGAAACAAGAGACCATACAACACAGCTATCCCTTTTGTTATCGGTCTGACACACCTCTCATGTATCGGGCAATCTCTACATGGTTTGTCAATGTAACCGAGATCAAAGAAAAACTTTTGGCCAATAATGAGCAAACCCATTGGGTTCCGCAGCATCTCAAATATGGAAGATTCGGAAAGTGGCTCGAGAATGCACGCGATTGGGCCATTTCAAGAAATCGATTTTGGGGGAACCCCATTCCCCTATGGACCGATGAAAATATGGAAGAAGTCATTTGCGTGGGTTCAAAAAAAGAGCTTGAAGCGCTGAGTGGACAAAAAATTACGGACCTTCATAAACACTTTATTGACGATATAGAAATCACATCTCCCAAAACAGGCAAAAAACTTCGACGTGTACCCCAGATTCTAGACTGCTGGTTTGAATCTGGATCCATGCCCTATGCACAGCAACACTATCCTTTTTCTGTTTCGGAAGAAGAGTTTGAAAAAAAATTTCCTGCGCAGTTCATTGCTGAAGGGCTGGATCAAACCCGAGGCTGGTTTTATACCCTCTCTGTCCTATCAGCGGCTTTAGACAAGGGTCCCGCATTTAAGAACGTCATTGTCAACGGCATTGTCCTTGCCGAAGATGGTCGAAAAATGTCCAAGCGTCTTAAAAATTATCCAGACCCGATAGATGTATTGGATCAGTATGGCGCAGATACATTGAGAATCTATCTTCTTCAAAGTGGCGCAGTTTCTGGAGAGGATCTTCGTTTTAGCGAAGAAGGCTTGAAAGAAATGACTCGAAAAGTTCTTTTGCCTTTCTACAATGCCTATGTATTTCTATCAACCTACGCAGCCATTGACGAGTGGGACCCCAAAGAAAACTATACCGACAAACGTGAACATGAAATGGACCGATGGCTTTCCATCAAAACCGAGCAACTTGTTCAAAACATCCATCAAGAAATGGAAAGCTATCAACTCTCTCGAGCAGTATGGCCCATCTTAGAATTCTTGGATGACGTAACCAATTGGTACATTCGAAGATCTCGCCGACGTTTTTGGAAATCTGAAAACAACGAAGACAAAAATCAAGCCTATTCGACACTGTACAAAACCTTGGTTGACCTTTCCAAACTCACCGCGCCTTTCATTCCTTTTCTATCTGAACATATCTATCAACAATTGTCCTTAGAGCACCCGAACTGCAACGAGGCATCGGTGCATCTGGATGCAATTCCTTTAGGCTCTTCCATTCAAAAACAGGATCTGGAGCTTGTACGTGCCATGGACTTAACAAGAAAAGCTGTGTCGCTTGGACGTGAACTGAGAGAAAAGTTAAAAATTAAAAACAGACAGCCTCTACGGGCTTTGTATCTTGGCCTCGCGGATGCCATGGACAAAAAAGCTCTGCACCAACACCTTCCGATCATTCAAGAAGAACTCAATATCAAAGAAGTCCATATTCTTCCTACAAATGAAATGGCCTCATGGAAAATCAAACCCAATTTTAAACTTGTAGGAAAAAGCCTGGGATCCAAAATGAAAAGCTTCCAAGCTTTTTGTGCTTCGATGGATGCGAAACAAATTCAGGATGTTCTATCTGAAAAAACAATTCATGCCCTCGATCAAGAGTTTTCTGCAGATTCATTTTTGGTTGAACTTGAACCTTCAGAAAATTTTGATCACCAAGTTCACTCCTCAGCTGAGTTGGTGGTCGCATTTGATCAAGACCTGACAAAGGAACTGATGGACGAAGGCTATACAAGAGAACTCATCAACCGCGTGGCTCGATTTAGAAAAGACAGCGGTCTTGAAGTCGAAGATAGAATCGAGTTGCAGCTTGAAGTTTCAGATCCTTTGCGATCCGCATTTGAAAAATTTTCTGAGCTGATTGAAAAGGAAACCTTATCCAGCCTCTCTTTTGAAAAACCCTCTTCACCCCGTTTTTCTCAATCAGAAACCATCGAAAACCACCCCCTCACCCTCCACATCAAATAAAAATGGTGCCAGGCACCTTTTCCGGGAAAAGGTGCCATACTAAAATCGGTCAATAAAAAAAGCCCTGTAAAAACAGGGCTTTTTTAGAAATCATAAGATTTTTGCAGCGTATGCTACTCTTCCAAAAGATCTCTCTTTTCTTTTTTCTCTTTCCAATCATCAGCGTCATCTGGAGCGTCTTTTTTCTCTGTGATGATGGGCCATTTGGCTGCCAAATCGATGTTAAGCTGAATGTAAGATTCCCACTCCTCAGGAACTTCTTCTTCTGGGAAAATCGCCTGAGTCGGACATACGGGATCACAAGCTCCGCAGTCGATACACTCATCTGGATTGATGGCCAAAAAGTTTGGTCCTTCATGAAAACACTCTACAGGACAAACTTCCACACAGTCTGTGTATTTGCACTTGATACAAGGTTCGGTAACAACGTAGCCCATGACAATCGCTCCTTCGCGTTTTGTTTGGTTAAAAAATCTTGGGGAAAATTATCGCTCTTTGGCCTTTTGTGCAACCTTTTTTACAAGGCTACCATCGGTGATAGGCTGGATGATCGGGTTTGACCGCAACAAACAGTCCTTTGCAAGTGGCCGTAACCTTTCCACCGGCTTTGATTTCCCCGCACACCCAAACTTTGGAGCCTTCGCGAGACTCAACCCAGCTTTCTAGATGCAGCGTCCCCATGG
>JAGRAX010000137.1 GCA_020434365.1 Bdellovibrionales bacterium | reverse complement strand
ATAACAAATATTAGTGAACAATTTTTTAAGGAAAAAGCCCCACAAAAAAAACATTAAAAATAGAAGCTTGCTGTAAATAACGCCGTGCGGTCGTTGTAGCGCAAAAAGTCCCCATCCAGGTGATTTTGAACCCATCCAACGATGAATCTAAAGGGGTGGATATGCGCGTACAGTTCGGTCTTATATCCAAGAGCGTAATTAATGTTTCCAAAACCCTGGTTGTATTTCAGTCTCACCAGGACCCCGGTTTCTGTATTTTTTCTTCGAAAAAATGCGTACTGCGTCGTAAAAAGAAGAGGGACGGTTACCCCCCTTCGAAACTCAATCTCATCAGTGCTAATAGCCCGATAATATAGCAGATTTTCCACTCCGGTTTGAATTTCAAATACAAGTCTCTCCGTCAAATCATGGCGCAGGCCAGGAAGCACGCTGTACATAATATTGTGAGTGGTTTTTGTAATGGGGTCAGGAAGAGCCGCATCATAGATCAAATCACCGACAGAAATATGTGCTCTCGCCGACCAAGAGTTTTTTAGGTGCATACTCCAATCCAGAGCCGCTTCGAAAGAAAGATCTGAGAGCAGTCGTGCTCTGGCTCCTGTAGATTTATCGACACTATCTTTGCGATGGAAATATGGTGTGATCGAAAGCCAAAAATTTTGAGGATGTATACGATAAGGTGTGTAACGATCTCTGCTGACACGCTTTGCTTTTTTTGCTTTGACCTTAGTTGTTGTAGGAGCTTGGGGGATTTTTTTGATCTGGGCGGTCTGAAAATTAGGCTTTAGGGCTTCTTTCGATTTGACTCCAACATCATCGGGGATAGGAACCACTTCTGAATAAACCGGAAGATTGGGTACTTCCACCAGACCCAATGGCTCATCAGAATCAGGCTGACTGGCCCTTTCCTTTGCAATGCTCTTCTTTTTGACTTCCGGAGATATTAGCTGCGCATCGACCGGAATGGGAACTTTCACCATTTGACCTACGGAAATTTTTCGAGCCTCCGGATCGCTCATACGGTTGAGTTTTAAGGTCATGGGGACCATGCCATATTTTCCGTAAAGAACCTTGACACCACTGACCCCATGCTTGTAGAGAATGTCCGAAACCGTGTCTCCTTTTTGGAAACGGTACTCTACAACGCGATAGTACTGCTGCGCTCGGGCCAAGCCTGAGAACAAAATCAAAACGCATACAAACACGCAGCGCCACTTATATAGAGCCAGCTTCATTACCTACAATCCGTAATCCTCTATTATTGAGCAAAAAACTCTCAGAGACAAATTTTTTATGATCATCTGGGGCAAAGCAGGCCGAAACAAGTAGGAACGCCCTCGTCTTGACAAAGCCAAAATTGGAACTTTATTGTATCTATGAACATCTTAGACTCTTATACAAACAAGGCGCAGGAGGCCTTGCAACAAGGTCAGATGCTAGCCATTGAGTCCAAGCACCCTGAATTTTCAACAGAGCATCTCCTGCTCGCGCTGCTGGGTCCTTCTCAAAGTTTGGCCAGAGATCTGCTTGCGCAGTGCGGGCTTGACCTTGCAATCCTAGAACAGGCCATCAAAGACAAGCTCTCTCGCAAAGCTCAAATTGATCATTCCACAAACGAGCCCATGCCTTCAAACGACCTGAGAAATCTTCTTTCGACAAGTCTTTCGATGGCCAAAGATATGAAGGATCAGTATGTTTCTACAGAACATTTGCTCTTGGGACTTGCGCAGCAAAAATCCAGCGAGGCTTCTTCTCTTTTAAGAGCCCAAGGATTGCAAGCCGAAACCCTACTTCAACAGATTCAAAAACTTAGAGGAGGACAGAACGTGAACCACCAAAACCAAGAAGATCAGTATCAAGCCCTCGAAAAATACGCACGCGATCTCACGGAGGTAGCGCGAAAAAACAAACTCGATCCCGTCATCGGACGAGACTCCGAAATTCGAAGAGTCATCCAAGTGCTTTCACGTAGAACAAAAAACAATCCCGTCCTCATCGGCGAGCCCGGTGTGGGAAAAACAGCCATTGTAGAAGGTCTTGCGCAAAGAATTATCCAAGGTGACGTCCCCGAAACGCTCAAAAACAAAAGAGTGGTGGCTTTGGATTTGGGAGCCTTGATCGCAGGAACCAAATACAGAGGAGAATTTGAAGATCGGCTCAAAGCCCTGCTCAAAGAAATTGAAAAAAGCAACGGAGAAATCATTCTTTTCATTGATGAACTCCACACGCTGATGGGCGCTGGCGCCTCCGAAGGCGCCGTAGATGCATCGAACCTTCTCAAACCCGCACTTGCCAGAGGAGAGCTTCGATGTGTGGGCGCTACAACTTTGAAAGAATACAAAAAACACATTGAAAAAGACGCAGCCTTTGAGCGCCGATTCCAACCTGTATATACAGGAGAACCTTCGGTTGAGGATACCATCGCAATTTTACGAGGACTCAAGGAACGTTACGAAATTCATCATGGTGTTCGCATTCAAGATTCAGCCATTGTGTCTGCTGCCACCTTATCCAATAGGTACATCACAGACCGATTCCTTCCTGACAAAGCCATCGATTTGATCGACGAGGCTGCCAGTCGCTTGCGCATTGAGATCGATTCGGTTCCTTCCGAGATTGATATTCTCAATCGAAAAATTACGCAGTTAGAAATTCAGCGCCAAGCCCTAAAAAAAGAAAAGGACGCAGCTTCCAAAACTCGATTGGAAGAAACAGAAAAAGAACTTGCCAATCAAAAAGAACAAAGCGCCCAGCTCACAGCAAAATGGAATCGAGAGAAAAAAGCCATCACAGAGATCCAGGAAGTAAAGAGTCAGATCGATCAAAGCAAACATGACATCGAACAAAGTCAACGAAACGGTGATCTAGATCGAGCTGCTCAGCTTCAGTATGGAAAACTTCCTGAACTCGAAAAAACCCTCCAGGAAAAAAATGCGGCTTTGCTAGACATTCAAAAAGACTCTCGCATGCTCAAAGAAGAAGTTGAA
>JAGRAX010000136.1 GCA_020434365.1 Bdellovibrionales bacterium | reverse complement strand
CAACCAAAGCACCGGAAGCAAGGCTGCATCTTTTCTAGGATAGCGGGAAATAATATCATCAAACTTTGCTTGAGCTTCGGCCGAAAAACTTGGTGAGACCTTGTCTTGCATATTCATTGAAGATCTCCTCCTAAATCTCTATCTCCCTTGAGCGGGTAGTCTTTTCTTTGGGGATGAACATCAATCTTGGGTGGACTCAAGATTCTTCTCAAATCAGGATGCCCTTCATAACGAATTCCATACATATCGTAGGACTCTCTCTCCTGCCAATTGGCACCTTTCCAAAGATGCGTGATGCTCGGAACTGTTATACTCTCGTCAGGAACCATCACTCTCAAACGAATTCGATGGCCCCATTTTCTGGAGTACAGATGTACGACACTTTCAAATCTAGGATGCGCAGGGGAAAAATCCACACCGCAGAGGTCAACAAAACTATCAAAAGACGCATCATCAAAGCTCCGAAGCTTGTTTACAACTTCTAAAAAATTGTCAGCCTGAAGCTGAATCCAAAAATCACCATGCTCCTCTCCAGACTTTTCGTATTTTCCATATATTTCAGCCAAAATGCTTTTTTGACGTTCTTTTTCAACTCTCATGGCCTACTCCCACTCCAACGCGCCGCGTTTCCATGCATAGAAATACCCAATCAATAAAATCAAAAGAAAAATAATAAACTCAAACATCAAAAAACTACTCCCCCAGGTCCCTATTTTATCTTTGAAAATTACGGCCCATGGAAACAAAAGAGCAGCTTCCACATCCAAAAGCAGAAAAAAAATCGCTATTTTATGGAATTTCACGGGAAAACTTCCCCTGGCTTCTCCAACTGCCGGAACACCGCATTCATAGGCATCCATTTTGGTAGCATCAAAAACCTTCGGTCCAAAGAGTCTGCTGACAACAACCATGCTCAAAGGAACGAGGGTTGCAACGGCAAGCAAAAGCAAAACTGGGAGATAGGTATCTAGCATTTTCTTCAAAAATTTGCGATGCTTAGGTACAACCCAGAGGCTGTATTGTCAAGAAATACAGGGGATCAAAGGCATCAATCAAAAAACATCTTAAAAGGCAATCACCAAAACCCAAAACACCTCACTTGTAACACGTTCAATCCCTTTATCATGTTCAAAAAATATCCATACTTTTTGTCAAATGCATCACCTGCGCTTACAATAATCCTCGTGAACCCGTTTAGGCCAGTGGATTTTCCTTCAACTCCGAAACAAGCCGCATGAGCGCCATATTTCAACCTCATACTTTTGGGCCATTTTTCCTTTTTCAAATGCTTGGAGAAGGAGGTATGGCAAAGGTTTATCTTGCATGCGAATTTCAGGACTTTGATCCCATAGAGCCTCGCTTCGTCGCAGTAAAGCATTTGCAGAAGAAATACTCCTCCCAAGAAGGTTTTGTAAAGTGCCTTGTGGATGAGGCAAAGATCGCGAGTCTACTGCAGCACCCCAACATTGTAGAGGTCTTGGATCTAGGCTCCGTAGGTACAGACTTTTATCTCACCATGGAATGGGTGAATGGAAAGAGTCTAGAAAAAGTGTTTCGTGCGCTGAAACAAAAAAAGAAATTTCTATCTAAAAGCTACCTGCTTTACATTCTTAGGGAGGTAGCCAAGGGTTTGCACTTTGCACATGAAGCAAAGGACTCATCCGGAAGACCCTTCGACATCGTTCACTGTGATATTTCTGCCCAGAACATTCTCATTGGTTACGATGGAAGTGTTTTGTTGTCTGATTTTGGAATTGCCACAGCGGAAAAAAGTCAGCAGGAAGCTCTTGCTGAAGTTGTGCTGGGAAAACTTTCATATATGGCCCCAGAGCAGCTTTCTCGCAAAGGCTTTGACAGAAGAGCAGACATCTATAGCTTTGGTGTTCTGCTCTACGAAGGCTTAACGTATCGGAAACCTTTTCGGATGAAAAATGTCCACGACCTGCAACAAGCCATCATGAAATCTCAACCCGATCTCTCTCTTCCCAATATCAAAAGCAATCCAGTACTCTACGACTTTATTCAGCGTGCGCTCTCAAAAAATGTCGATCAAAGACCAAGCAGCATTTTAGATTTTGTAAACATGACTCAAGATCAAGATATCGCCAGAAAGGAGGACATAAAAAGCCTTATGCTTGCTTTGTTTGAAGAAGAACAAAAAAAAGAAACCATCACAAGAAAGTTGGCCATTGAGCAACTCACAAATCAAAAAGAGCAAGAACTCTCAGCCTTGTCCTTAGACGATGATGACAGAGACGAAAGTCTAGAAGGTCCAAGAGAAAAAACAGAAATTGTCTCCATCAACCCTCCCAATGACGTTACAAGAATTGCGCTTAAAAAAACAGATGCACTAGGCAAAGTTTCTTTGAAGCAAAAACCCGTACTTAAAGCCATCTCAAACCCCGTCATTGTAGAGCAACAAACAAATTCCTCAAGTGTAGCTTTGCAAACCACAAACTCACATCACTCTTCTGCGTCGGATTTACTTCAGGATGGAATGGATCAGCTCGCGGAGTCTTTGCAAAACGAAACCACAGATCAACAGGAAAAGACCGAGCTAGCAGACTTTAATTTCCCCGAAGCTCAGGTTGAGCATACCAATCAAGAAGACTCATGGGATAAGCTTAGAGATGCTGTCAAACAGGAACTTTCTCAATCAAAAAAGCAAGAACCAATTCTGACACCAGACAAACCAGAAAAAATACATTCAACAATTTCAGACAACAAAAAACTCAGCAAGCCTAAGGAAAAAAACATTGCGCTTGAGAGCAGTGGGGATGAGATTACGCTGCAGATACGCATTACGCCCAGCATGCTGAAGAATGCGATCTTCTTTCTATTTTTCGTAGGCATTGGTTTTAGCTTACCTTATATTTTTGATACGATTTCGAAATCCCAAACCTCTTTATTACCTGTTACTCAGATTCAGTTGTTTTGGAGCCTCGAACCTTACGAAAAATCTCTTCGCGTGCAACACCGCTATCAAGACCCAGACCTCATTCATGATTTGTACATCAAA
>JAGRAX010000135.1 GCA_020434365.1 Bdellovibrionales bacterium | reverse complement strand
GGGGGAATTAGAATCTGACATTGACCAAGGATATTTGTCAATTGCGTCTCCAATTGCCAGAGCACTGATTGGCAAAGAAGAAGGAGAAGTGGTCACAGTTCAAACCCCTGGAGGTCCCAAGGAGTTTGAAATCTTAGAAATCTCGAAGTGATCTATGTTGAACTTTGTCGCTAAAAGATTTGTGGCAGGTCAAAATGCAGATCAAGCTCTGCACAATGTAAATCTTCTGTATCAAGATGGAATTGTATCGACTTTGGATGTTTTGGGAGAGAATGTTTCTTCGAAAGCAGATGTCGAGAGTACGGTGAGTGAATATCATAAGCTCTTAGACAAAATCTTCCAGGCAAAAGTTTCGGCGGGTATCTCCATCAAGTTGACACAACTTGGATTGGATATTGAGATGGCGTACTGCAAACAGGCTCTGCGAAGAATTCTAGAAAAAGCTTCTCAATATAACATTTTTGTTCGTATTGATATGGAAAGCTCTTTCTATACACAAAAAACGCTAGATATATTCCTTTCTCTGCAAGAAGAATTTCCTCGTATGGGTATTGTCATACAAGCCTACCTCCATAGATCGAAAGAAGATATTAAGCTTTTGGCGGATCGAAAAGCATCGGTTCGTGTATGCAAAGGTGCATATGATGAAAAAGAATCCATTGCTCTGAAAAATATGGATGAGATTCGTACACAATATCAGTGGATGGTTCAAACCTTATGGTCTGCAGGTTGCAAAGTTGCGCTCGCCACTCACGATGATTTACTCATCAATTGGGCGGTGGAAAAAATTTCTACAAAGCCTGAATATCAGAGCATATCAGAGTTTCAAATGTTGTATGGCCTTCGAAGGCAAAAAGCCAAAGAACTCGCCAGTCAGGGCTATCGTGTTCGCGCGTACGTTCCCTACGGAAAAGTGTGGTTTCCTTATTTTTATCGAAGACTTCGAGAGCGAAAAGAAAACCTTTGGTTTGTTCTCAGAGGAATACTCAACGACTGAGTATATAGTTAATCCGTAACTTTTTTCGTTCCTGCAATGTAAGGCTCTTCAGTCGGAAGACCTGTGCCTGTGTTGTAGGGGAGAACGACAGCCATTTGAGAAGCTTGTTGTTTTCCATTGGCCCCTGTTGAAATGGAGTTGATCAAAAAAATCGCATACTCACTTCCTGCTGCAGCGGCAGCGGGGTCGGGGTGTGGATAGTTGTTTTTTCGAACCAAAATGACTTGCGCATCTGGCGAGGTGACGCCCATAAAATTACATATGACATTGGAGTTGCTTTCAATGATATCAAAATCATGAAGAGGGTTGAATGCAATAGAATCGCAGGCAAGGTTAGGAGAAACCACATCTCCCTCTTCCTGTAATGTTGTGAGAAGAAAGCTATAGTCCTTTTGATTGTAGTCTCCACCTAGTTTTCCTGGATCCAGACCGTTGACACCAGGGACTCTGTCATTGCTTGCGCCGCCACCAAAATTAATAATGGACCGAATTCTTTGAAAAGCTTTTTGCATGGCTTCTTCAGATTGATGGGAGAGAGAAGTAGCAGCTCTTCGGCTTCCCGCGCGTTTGATTTTTAAATTGGAGGAGCTGATGCCCCAAATGCCTATGGCTGTGGCCACGATCAAAATCATCATAAGCAAAAGAACAGCAAAGCCCGATTGACGGGAATGTCTGAGGGTTTTTTTGATCGAGCTCATCATGTCTTACGTCGACTTCCATTGAAGATCTTGATGGCCTTGCTCAAAGTTGGCAAGTCTGGCCATGGTAAAAAGCCAATCAGAAAGACGATTTACATAGATCAGGCTCTCTGGATTGCAGTCGTGAGTTTCTAAGGCCAGAGCAATATGTCTTTCAGCTCTACGACAGACGGTTCTCGCTACATGAAGCATGCTTGAAAGACTGCATCCTCCTGGAAGAATAAAAGACGACAAAGCAGGTAGTTTTTGGGTAGCTTGGTCAATTTCTTTTTCCAGCCATTGTGTGTGAGTTTTGTTGATTCTTGTAGATGCATCTTTTTTCTCGCTTTTGGGCTGCGCAAGGTCACTGCCCAAGTCGAACAATTCGTGTTGTAATCTTTGCAAGGGATCTTTTAAACTTCCAAGTGTATGTTGGCAGATGATAAGACCCATCCAACTGTTGAGCTCATCAATGGTCCCATAGGCCAAAATCAAGGGATGATGTTTTGCAACGCGAGCTCCAGTAAAAAGAGAGGTTTCCCCTTTGTCTCCCGTTTTTGTATAAATTCTGCTCATTTTCTATGCACAATTCCATTCGAGCCTTTTTGTATAAAGGCCAAATCGGATTTTAGTATATCATGCTCTTTGGAATTTTTTTATAGAAGAAGTATAATGTTTGTTCACTGCAGATGAAAACTCTTCGAAAATAATACTCCATTCAATATGGCCTACATCATCACAGAGCCTTGCATTGGCTCAAAGCATCAGATTTGCATTGAGGTATGCCCTGTCGATTGTATTTATACCCTAGATCAAGAACCGCAGTCTTATATCGACCCAAAGCGCTGTATTGACTGTGCAATATGCGTCGAGGTATGTCCCGTAAATGCCATTTTCATTGAGCACGAGGTGCCGCAAGCTTGGACGCACTTTGTTGAGAAGAACGCCCAATTTTTCAAAAAGAAGACCTAATATCTACGAGCAAAGGCCTATTTCTATTACAGCCTAAGCCTTAGGAGCAGCCTGTTGTGCCTCCGCAGTTGGGACATTTGTAACATACACCACTACGAATGGTCATACTTCCGCAGTCTGGACAGGGCGGCGCATCTTCTTGGGCTTGAATGGACCAAGGTTGGGCGCTGGTGTCTAGGGTTGCCCCAGCCATCACAGCTGTGGCCTCCTTTGCTTGAGTTTTCGTCGTGCTTGAAGAGGTTTCGGTTGCACTGCGATCTACAATTCCAACTTCGGTTTTTTCTTCCGCTGTCAGAAATTTCGAAGCAAGCCATCTGAAAATGTAATCCACAACAGATTTTGCAAATGGAATTTCAGGGTTACCTGTCATGCCAGAAGGTTCAAAGCGTGAATGACTGAACTTAGAAATCAAAACTTTCAGTGGAACTCCATATTGCAGAGACATTGAAATGGCTGTCG
>JAGRAX010000134.1 GCA_020434365.1 Bdellovibrionales bacterium | reverse complement strand
AGTTATTGGGAAGGTATGCGGCAACCCTTTGATCGGCTACTACCTTGGTGAAAATAAGACACACGTCTTTCTAAGGGATAACCAGTGTCGCATTTTTGATATTCACAAAAGTACGATAATTTCTGTCAAGCAAACCAACGGTGGACAGGTTTGCGTAAACCCGGATTAGTGCATTTCATCAGAACTGTATTCAGGTAATTTTATCGGCGGTTTGGAGAATTACCGTATCCGTTCACTGACTGTGAATGAAATCTGAGATTCTTTTGATTAAAATCCGCTTTGAGAGAAAATTAAGTTAATAGGAATTGCATAAATTCCTATTTTAGGATATTCTCACCGTAGAGAGGTTTTCTATGGGAGCAAAAAAACAAGTCAAATTACTTAAGGTTCCATCTAATGGGCAGATTAGTATCGGTAAGTCTTGGGCAGGTCGGCAGATTTTAGTCGAAGAGCTTGATGATAATGAAATTCGCATCTCGGCTGGGGTGTTTATGCCTGATTCTCAAAAAATGTTTCATACTAAGGAAGCTCAGCAGACTCTGAACGAATTTAACACATGGGAGTCAAAGCGAACCCCAAAGTCCACAGACACAAAGAAGTTCTTTTCATCACTAAAGAAGAAAAAGTAGTCTTGTGAGACCAAAAAAATCAGTAAAAACTGCACTGAAAGAAGTCTCACCTAAATCTACCCAGCATGAATTGATTGAATGTGACCTGGAATTTCCTCGATTTATCAAGGAACTTTCTGATCTTGAAACCTTAGAATTAGACCAGATAGAAGCCTGTATTGAAAAAATCAAACAGATGACCTGGGATCAGGTTTATAAAACATCATCTAAATCCCAGAAGCGAGGCCTTAATTGGGAACCCATTGAGGCCCAAGTGACTCGATCAGGTAAAACCATTGCTTCCATCAGGGTTTCGAGAAAGTTTCGGGCTCGGGTTTGTCGAGACGGCAAATTCATGATCTTTATCTCATTACATCCCGATCATGACAGCGCCTATAATGAGGGAGGTCGTGAGGACTTGTAGAGGTTCTTTAAACATTAATCAGACAGATCTGCTCCACCAAATACTATAATTCTCTCCTTTTAGTTGTGGACTGAAGGCCAATTTATTAAATGCTGAGTTTCGCCTATTGAACCCGCCCAGGCCTGGGCCTTCGGAGCGTAGTGAGGCCAGTTAGAAACTATTTCTCTGAGCTCAGCGGCGCCGACCCTCTAGGTATTTAACCATACTTTCCGACATCTTAATATGTAATATAATAAATTACATATGTAATTACATAATTTATTACAGATTTATGCCATTGTTGGGGTGAATCAAGGATTTGGCCACCGATGATAACGGCGACTCTTCTAAGAGGTGGTTTTTGATGGTGTTACGTACGATGGACCCTGAGTGCCTGGGCAATTGCCCGTTAAGAGAGTTTTAGCTCCTTCAATCGTCGGATCTCTTTGATGGTGGAAATATTTAACGCCTCTCTTGCCATGAAGCTTCCTTCTTAACGGAGAAAGACTATCAGGCAGGGCATTGAGCGACATCGCCCACTGGTACACTACCGAGGAAATCGGGTGGTACGCTTACGTGGAAATTCGAAATGTTCAAAAGTAAACTTTTATAAGTTAGCAGAATAGCCCGCTAGGCTGCCGTTACTTAGAACTCTTAGGTGACTTACCCTCCTTGGCAATTTGAGCGAGCTCTTTCTCAAGACGATTTCCTCGCTCTATGGCTTCCTTTCTTCTTTCCTCAGATGATTCAAGCTTTGCCTCCATACGAGCGGATTCTTCCTTGGAGGCTTGAAGATCTGATTTGATCTTTTCATTTAAAGATCTCTCCTTTTTCAATAGGGCCTCAAGATCACTGAGTTCTTTTTTGCGGGACACCGATTCGCTTTCTAGCCCCTCAATCTCTTTTAAGAGATGATCTCTTTCGGAGGCCCACTGCTCTTTTTCTATTAAAAGGGCCTTTCTTTGTTCTTCAAAACTACTCTCCGCCTCCCTCCAAGCAGTTGCCCAAATTTGTTTGGTGGCCGATAAGAAGGCTTGGGTTTCCTTTGGAATGGGGGACTCTTGAATTTTAAGTTCTCTCCATTTTTTAAGGTGGCTAGAGATGGTGGCAAAGCTCCCGGTCCCAAGCTTTTCTCGAATGGCCTGAATGGTAGGCTCAAGACCTGAGTCCCTAAGTGAATCCGCAGCTTCAAAAACCTGTGCTTCATCGATACCGAGCCTAGCCATGACTTTTCCTAATCAAACAATTATATGTAATTTCATTAATTACACATGAAATTACATATAAAATCCGCTAAATACAATTAAATGTCTTAATAAATGGTCATAATCCTTCGCCTTTAGGCGGAATTTATGACGATCTTGCGTTGTAGTAGTTTCCTCCGTTAAAAAGGAGGATCAATTGGAAAACTACCGCAAGGGTTCTCATACCGTGCATGACATCAAATATCATTTTGTTTGGATAACCAAGTATCGCTACAATGTGATGACCGGCGATATAGGTATCCGAGTTAGATCAATTATTCGAGAAGTCTGTATGGCATACGATATCAAGATACTGAAGGGAGTGGTGAGTAGAAATCATATTCATCTTCTAGTATCAACGCCACCACATTTGGCTCCGAGCAAGATTGCGCAGTTGTTGAAGGGGCGGTCGTCGTTCAAGATACAGCAAGAGTTTCCTGAGTTGAAGAAGCGTTATTGGGGTCAACATATATGGGCGAGGGGATTTTTCTGCGCGTCTTCGGGGAATATAACGGACGAGATGATCAAGGAGTACATAGAGAAACACAAGAGTAAACAAGATGACGATGACTTTGTAGTGAATTGTCATTGAACTCATGGGGTCTGTGTGATTTTTCACCTTGGAAATGATCGGCCTAATTTGAAATTAGAACTCTTAGAGGGTGCTTCAGTTGAATCGTGCGATCTAGAAAAGGATCCAGTATTGAAGTAGGTCGGAAGGCCTTTCAGGGTGGACTGAGAGAGGTCTTTTCTGGTGGTACAGCCTGCTGTTGCATATTAATATGGCAAATACCATATTAATATGGTACAATCGACTATGGAATTTGAATGGGATCTTTCGAAAGAAGAAGCTAACATCAGGAAGCATGGGCATTCATTTTCCGAGGCTGTTGAGTCCTTTAAAGATCCTTTTGGCGTTCAACTTATTGATGAACAGCATTCAGGAAGGGAAGAAAGGTACTACTGGGTAGGAAAAATATCA
>JAGRAX010000133.1 GCA_020434365.1 Bdellovibrionales bacterium | reverse complement strand
GCCAAAGGCCCTCTAAAACAAGTTCATCAGAGAACCTTTGGTCTCAATGGAGTAAACCCCTTTTCAAGTTACTCTACCTCTTTTTCAATGTTGTCGGTAGATCAGAGTGAACGCCTTTATTTTGGGACCGAGAGTGGAAAAATTGTATGCATGGATGGGCGCAGTGGAAAAAAGCTCTGGGTAGTTTCTGTCGATGGACATTCAATTGATACTGAGGTTTTGAGAGTTGGGGGCACAGAACTTTATGTAGGTACAGCCAAGGGCTATGTATATCGCTACGACATATCACCTACGCAGAAACGTCCTGAACGAACATGGGCTTTGGAGCTTGATGGACAACCCAGAGGAAAACTCTTGCATCACAATGGACATGTTTTTGTGGGTAGCAATATTGGTTATTTGTATGCTTTGACCGAAGATGGAGCTCTTGCCTGGAAATATAAGTATCAAAATGTAGACTCCGAAATGTCCATTCGAAACTTTGCAAAGCCTCTAACGACAAAAGGTCATATATTTTTCTCAAACTCCAAAGGAGATGTCATTGGAATTGACTCTACTGGATCGCTGCTTTGGAAAAAATCGATTCCTCAGCTGATTTCATTGAAATTCAAGGATATTTCAGATCTAAGCTGGATATCGGAAGATATACTTCTTGTCAGTAGTTTCGAAGGGAAGTCAGCCATTTTTTCTTCAAAAGGAGAATTGATTCAAGTCTTTGATCGTGAGGGAACAAGTGCTCAGCCCCTGTTTTCAGAAAAAGACGGATCTTGGCTGCTGCCAGGTGTAAAAGCGCTTCAAAAAATTGATCGGGAGTCTTATTTATATCTTTGGGAGTGGCCATTGGATAAAGCGACAAGATGGAGCGGTTTCATCTCCAGTGAGAAAGAGTACTTGGCTTCAACAGTTTCTGGTTGGCTCTATGTTTTGGATCCCCAAGAAAAAAAAATACGATGGAAGTATAAAGTGGGTCGTTCAATTCAACCGGGAATGGTGAAGCTCGGAGAAAAAATTTGGGTTCTCAGTTCTGGAGGACATATCTTGGCCTTTGAGAGGCGAGGTCAATAATTTCTCTCAATGGCTTTCATTGGGCTCTTGTAAGGGTCTCTATATAGAGTCATTTATATTGTCGTCAAAATGAAGGTGAAATACGGGTCGCTTTTTTTCTGTAAGAGCCAAAAAATCTCCCATGGCTTGCGCGTGTTTGAGTTTGGTAAATCCATACCTTTGACTGGGAATGGATAGCTCTTTTTGCTCTGCTGTGAGGACCAAAAAAGTAGATTGGTCAACGCCACCTTTGAAGAACTGGCCGGTAGAGTGCAGGTATCGAGGTCCTTTTTGCTGCATAAACCGAATTCCATAGTGTTGCTCTACACGATTTTGCATTTCCGCAAGCTTTGATTCAAATCGCTCGTTTTCGGGCAAGAAGTTTAGCACTGTCAGAGACTTTGGTTTCTCCTCGAGAACTTTCTCCCAATGGATCCAATCTAGCTTTTTTCTCTGAGGCACGATGGAAAAGAGGTTTTCTGTCTTTTGCTCCAGGCATTGAATGCACTTTTCCTTTGCTAGAGTAACATCAGGTTCATCAAAAGGATTAAGCGCTAGAAAAATTCCACAAAATGCAGTTGTCATTTTCCATAAGAAAAACACTTCACTGAGAGAAAGCTTTCTTTCCCATGTAAGCGTAAAATCAATTTCTGGAATATAGATTCCATCTTGATTTTGAATCAATTGATATTCATTAGAGAATGTTAGTAAGGAGTTTGTATAAAAAGGAAGAATCCCTTTCAAATTTTTTCCTGTACTCTCGGCAATCAGTTGCTCTAGCCAAGCGTCAAGGCCAGGAAAACTATGCTCCGTTTTAATATGCATTCGATGTTTTTGTTTCTGATGCAAGTCGTATAGTACGCAAGCCAAAATAAAAGCTGGGTTTTGAGAAGTCGGTTTTTTGCACTCTTCAAACATTTTATTTCTTTTGCGTAAGTCTTGATCTATATCAAAACCTCGAAGTAGAGCAGGAACAAGACCAAAAAAAGAACTGGCGGAAAACCTGCCTCCAACGTCTGAAGGATTGAGAAAAATTTCCAGAAAATTTTTTTCTTTTGCGAGCTTCTCCAAGGAACTTGATGGGTCTGTAATCGCGAGATATCGTTTTGAATCTGGAATTTTAGAAAAGAAATACTCGAAAAGAGATTTTGTTTCTATGGTGCTTCCTGACTTCGTGGCAACAATAAAAAGGGTGGATTTCGGATCAATCTGCGTTTCAACTCTCTTGATCTCATATGGGTCACTTGTATCCAGGCAATGAAATCGAGGTCTTTTTGTTTTGGCTTGCATGGAGTAGACCAATGCAGCTAGAGATGAACCTCCCATACCCAATAAAACAATGTCATTGATTGTGACACCTTGTATTTTAGATTGGAGGTTCTTTAGGCTTTGTAGATAAAGAGAATCATTTTCATTGATCCAGCCCAAGCGATCTGCAATTTTTTTTTGTTCCGATGAATTCGAGCTCCAAAGAGAAGGGTCCTTTTCCCAAAATCGTTCTATCCACTTTTCTTGATCTGCTTTTTTAATCTGCTTCTTCAGCGTAACAAAAAGGTCATTCTGGGAAGTCGAAAAAATTTCATTCATGTGAGAACTGTATATCGGTAAAAAGACCGTATTCAAACCATTTGTGAAAGAAATTTTGAATTCTTTCCTGGTTTTGTTCTTGTGAATTTTGAATGCTTTGTAACAAATTATTGCCTTCTCGGAGTGACTTCAATAGGAGGTATTCAGAAGCCTCAATTTTTTCATAGTAGACAGACTGATCGTCGTCTTTATAGATGAGTAAGTGAATCGAATTTTCCTTGATTTCGTCGAGACTCACAGTTTCTTTTTGATTGAAATCAAAAAGATTCCATTGAAATGGCATAATCTCTATCGAGTCTTGAAGCGTAAGCTGGGCACATTTCCATCGAGCTGCATCTATTTTTGCAAAACTCGAAAGATCGAAAGGGGATTTTCTTGGCAGCTGATACAAGCGACTCAAAGTCCAATCTAAATTTGATAGGTCTTGGGCAATTCTTTTGGATGTTTGTGAGAGCGTTTGATTTTCTTTAAGAAAGCGCAAAAAACTTTCTCCTATAAAGTCGATGCTATAGTAGGTGGAAGGATAACGTTGCATAGCCTGATGCGTCCATTCTTTCATTTGATCGGAAAAGACAATATCTGTGAGCGAAAAAATATTTTTGATGATGTCTTCAAAGCGTGCCCAATAGCCTTCTTGATAGGCATAAAAACGATGAGCATACTGAATCCAAACCGAT
>JAGRAX010000132.1 GCA_020434365.1 Bdellovibrionales bacterium | reverse complement strand
GCATGCTTTGGATGTGAACTACGCACGAAAGCTCGGTGTGAAAGTTGATGATCTTTTGATTTCTCAGCCTGATACTGGAGAGCAGGCCCTAGAGATTGCAGAAACTTTGGTGCGATCGGGTGCGATTGACATTGTGGTTGTGGATTCGGTGGCGGCATTGACTCCGCAAGCCGAGCTAGATGGAGACATGGGAGACTCTCACATGGGTCTTCATGCACGTTTGATGTCTCAAGCTCTGCGTAAATTGACAGGAAGCATTTCAAAATCACAAACCACAGTGGTCTTCATCAACCAAATTCGTATGAAGATCGGAGTGATGTTTGGAAATCCAGAAACTACAACGGGTGGAAACGCACTAAAATTTTACTCTTCTGTTCGTTTGGATATTCGTCGCATTGGGGCCATTAAAAATGGTGAAGATGTCATAGGGAACAAGACGCAAGTGAAGGTTGTAAAAAATAAAATGGCCGCTCCTTTTAAGAAAGTTGAGTTCGAAATTTTATATGGCGAAGGCATCTCTCGAATTTCTGATTTGATCGAATTGGGTGCAAAGATGGGCATTGTCGAAAAATCGGGAACTTGGTTCTCTTACAAAGAAGAAAGATTGGGACAGGGAAAAGAAAGATCCAAGAATTTCTTGATTGATAACCCCAAACTTTTGGAGCAGCTAGAGAAAGAAGTATATGAGGCTGCGGGCTTGGAACTCCCTGTCTCAACTGGAGTTAAGGGCCCACAATCGGGGAAATCTAGTGAAAAAGAGACGACAGGAGCTACCAAGGCGTAAAGCTTTTGAAATCAAGCGTAGCATAATTGTAGGAGAGGTCTGAAAATGCGCTGAGACGAGTCTGCGTGTTTTCATTAATTTCTTCCTTCTTTTGAGGGGGCTTTTTGTAGTAAAATAGAGAAAAGCCCCCTCTTTTTATTTCTAGATCCCAAAGCCTTGGGTATACTCAAGACCTTTGGAGGGACCTTTGATATGAATCAAAAAAATTTAAGGACATGCTTGTGAATCTGAACGAAGTACTCACCATCGCTGTGCGAGGAAAAGCTTCTGACATTCATTTGAAGGCAGGGATTCCTCCTATTTTTAGAGTGGACGGCGCATTGGTGCCTCTCAAAAATGGAAAGCGAATCACTCCGGATGAGCTGATCAAAGTCGCTCAGGAAATCATGACCAAAGATCAAATTCAGAGATTTCAGTCTGAGAATGAGATCGATATGTCTTATGGAATTCCAGGGGTGGGGCGATTTCGTGTGAGTGTGTTTCGCCAAAGAGGATCAATCGGAATGGTTTTTCGGATCATTCCTTTTAAAATTTTTACGATCGACGAGTTGTTTCTTCCTAAAGCCTTGGAAAAAATTTCTATGGAGCAAAGAGGGTTGATCTTGGTGACTGGAACAACGGGTTCGGGAAAGTCGACGACCTTGGCTGCGATGATCGAGCATATCAATCTTCATCGAACATCTCATATTTTAACCATTGAGGATCCCATTGAGTTTTTGATTCGAGATCGAAAGAGCATCATCAATCAGCGTGAAGTAGGATTTGATACGGGATCTTTTGGTGTAGCTCTGAGATCTGCGCTCAGACAGGACCCAGATGTCATTTTGGTGGGAGAGATGCGAGATCACGAAACCATAGAAACGGCTTTGTCAGCTGCTGAAACAGGGCATTTGGTGATGTCGACCTTACATACCCTCGATGCTGGGGAAACGATCAACCGAATCATTTCGGTTTTTCCACCGCATCAACAAAAACAAATTCGAATTCAATTGGCATCGGTCCTTCGTGGAGTGGTTTCACAGAGGCTTGTTCCTCGCGCGGATAAAAAAGGTCGCGTGGCGGCATGTGAAATCATGGTGACCAACTCGCGGATTCGAGAACTTATTGAAGACGAAAATCGGACGCGTGAAATTACAGATGCAATTCAGAGCGGGAACATTACTTATGGAATGCAGACTTTTGATCAGGCTTTGATGCAGCTCGTGAAAAGTCGATTGATCACATTCGAGGAAGCCATCCGTCAGAGTAGCAATCCAGATGATTTTGCACTGAAACTTCAGGGCATTTCCTCGGGGACGGACTCAGACTGGGAAGATTTTCACTCAAAAGAAAAATCTCCCAACCCCAAAGAAACTCTCCAAGGCTTGGATTTAGACGAAATCAAAATCGACCGCTTCTAACAAAAAAAAGAGAAAAAGGGGACGGACCCCGATTCCCGAGACCACAGTTCAGAAATATTTCCATTCCAATGAGTTTGTGTTTCATTCAACACATAGAAGTAAAATCAGTCATTTTGTTTGAAAATCGATATTATCGAGTTTGAAAAACCAGGCATCGACCTTGCACATCTGATTGTGTGCCTAGATATCCAAGATCAATGACGCTCTCTGAAGGTTTCTGTTTTCACAAGACTTGGAAAGGTCACAACGGTGAATGGAATATAAACACGCCTAGCGAAAAACGAGCATACCTTGATTTTTTGAGCCAAGAGCATCAAAAAATCAGTCCAAAAAAAAACCCCTTAAGAGCAATTTGTGTCATGTCCAATCATGTTCACGAAATTTATACCCTAGATGTGTTAGAAATTTTCTGTAAGTTTATGAGAAGCCATCACTCTAGGTATGGAATGTACTTCAATAAAAAACATCAGAGGCATGGGAAAGTTGCTCAGGATCGACCACATACATCTTTGATGGAAAATCATCATTACGAAATGATGGCAACATTTTATATTCATGCAAACCCCTTGCGAGCGGGTATCTGCAAAGATGCTAGTAGCTATCAATGGTCCACTCACGCGCTCTATGCATTTGGAAAACGTGCTTCGTGGATGAAAGATTTTTGGATATGTTTTCCAAAATGGTATATGGCTCTCGGAAAGACTTGGGCCCAAAGACAAAAAGTCTATCGAAAACTTTTTGCTCAATATCTTAAAAAATTTGGAGAGGAAAAAATAAAATTTCTGACCTTTGGTTTTGGAACTTCTATATGGACCCACAATCGTAAGTATCTGTGTAGAACAAAAAAGCCAACATTTTCTGATACAAACAAAAATGCTCCACCAAGCAAGTTCAATTCTTTGTGATTTGATCTCAGTCCAAGCCATTATCATCCAAATGATAATAGGTTCCCAACACCATAGTTGTCAGCTCGTCGTGGTTGAAAAATGAAAAACAGAAGGTTTTTCCATTTGGTAAAAGAGCACAGCTTTTTTGAAAGCATTCTTTTTGAGAAATAAGCTCCTTTGGACGAATTTTTACTCCTTTGCATCTAGAAACCAGTTCAAAAGTCTCTTTATTCAATCATCTGGGGTCCGTCC
>JAGRAX010000131.1 GCA_020434365.1 Bdellovibrionales bacterium | reverse complement strand
CCTCCTTTGAAGTGACAATACGATAACTCTATATTTGAATTGATGTCATGTAATGCAAGAACTCCCCAAGGTCTATTTCCAGAAGCTTGAAAGACAATAGGCGCTTCTTTTTGGCCTATGGCAAATAGACTACCCTCAACAAAAATTGATACATTCGAATCAAGAAAAACTTTCGTTCCAGGTTTTAAAATCAGATTCTGATCTTTTTTGATCAAAACATCTTCTTTCAAAAAAACATCTCCTTCCCACACTAGATCATTGTTTATAAATCTTCCTTCCACATCTAAAGTTTCATTTTTACTTAGATCATATTTTTGATCTATGTTTTCATAAATAGATGTCACAACAACTTCTTTGCTTTCATCTAAAGCATTGAGCATATAAAATTTTATACTCAGTACATTCGGGTCGTTCAACTGGGCTCCAGATATTGTAACTGAAAAAGGAATATTTCTTGTAGAAAGCTTCCACAATGGCACATCTGGTTGATTGGGATGATCAGATATTTGTGTAAAAATCAAAGCTGGGGAAATTTTTCTTTCATAGGAAAAATGAAAGCATTGTTTTTCTTTGTTATATTTTCCATGAATTGTTTTGGCATCTTTCTGATCGGAACCCATAACAAATCTCATAGATATATTCTCTGATACTGATGTAGAAAAAACAGCACTACATAGTTCTAAAAGTTGCATATCAATACCTGAAACGCCTTTATATTGCAGAACTCCTCTAAATTCTTTTTGAGATTGATTTTTCTTTGAAATCATCTGATGGTAAGATTTAATGTGATTGCTCATAAACTCTTTGGATAGATAATCAAAGCGTTTCTCAACATTGGAAATGATTTTTTGACTTTCGACATCCCATTTTTGATTGCTAAGTTTTCGTAGCCCTGAAGCACTTCCTTTCGTGTATTCTTTTAGAGAATCTGCGTAAATATCTTCGCGTATATTTTCAATGGTTTTCTTTACTATCGACACCTGATTTTCTTTCGAAAGCTCATTTTGCATCAATTTCCAAGCCATTTGATTTTTTTGAAATTGAAACTCTGGGTCACTGACAAGACGAGATAGAATCATTTCAGACGCAAAATAACTCTTCTGTGTAATTTTTCCCATGAGAGGATCCCAAACAATCGGGATAAATTTGCCCTTCGAAGGATCAAAAATGATCTTAATATTATGAAAGCTATCTTGGTGATACAAACCCAGAACGGTATTTAAAGCAGCCCATCGCACAAAACTTTCTCGATCTATAATGGAAAAAATTTTACTTCTAAATGCAGGAAGATCTTCTATTGAGCGTAATTTCATGACTTCAGTCAATGTCTTTAATTCGCTATCGGGATTTTCTTTTTGTGATCTAAAGATTCCTCCAGGACTTTCCCAAGAAGAAATTTCGCTCCAAGGACCTCCAAGGTCTAAATAATACACTTTGCCTTCTGGCAAAGCGTGATTGACCATAAAATATTTATCAATTTGCTCTACAAACAACATCAGACCCAAATATTTTCCATTGAGCCTTGCATGAACGAAATAACTTAATGGGGCTAACACTCCCGCCATTTTTGCATAGGTATAACTAATAAAGTTTTCCATTTGGCTTTCAAATTTTGGAGACACTAAGTTAATTCTTCTCTGACCATCAAAAAGTTGATCAGAAGGGAATTTAACCCTCCAGGATTTTTTCATCTTACCCCAGTGGTAGTAACTATCGCCTCTATATTTAAATTTGGCCTGTGTTCGTTGATCAAATCCTGACCAAAAAACTCCGGGAACATAGGGATCTAGTGAAGAGTCTTGTCGAGGTGCATAAAAAAGTAAATCATCTTTTCTGGGAATTGAAGATTCTAGCTTTTGCAAATAAGGAGTCTTGATTCTAAACTCAAAAATGGGCAGCTTTGTACTTGAAAGGTTCTCCTGAGAGCCTTTTAATGCTGTGATCAGATCCTCCCTCTGTAGAGATAAATGTGATAATAGGTGGGGATACAAATAAAGCGCACCGCCCAAAAGCAGGAGAACCCACAAGAGGCTCAGTGGAGAGTACAAACTTCGAAGCCACATTTTTTTCATCACGTAGATGATTGAATTTACTATATTTTTAGTAACTTATGCAATAAAATCAGGGTTTAAAGAGTTCAATTTTCATGAGTGGTTCAAAAAAAATTCTTATCCTCAACTCTTTACAGAGCTATCACGGATCTACTGCACGTTTGAGAGCCATTTCTGAAACCTTAGAAAACTTGGGACATCAAATCGTCTTTCACCAACCTACTACAAACGCACTCAGACGCATGTTTTCTAGCATGAAAACATGTCTACATGGAGACTACGAAATTTTATGGACACAAAAATTAAATCCGATCACCTTACCCTCCATGTTGATTGCTCGGCTTAGATCAAAGCTTGTGATTGTGGATTGGGATGATTGGGACACAGGCTTACAACAGAACATAGTCTTTGCTTTTCTAAGCTATATCTGTGAGACACTTGGCCACTGGATTCCAAACCTGATTACCAGTCATAGCTACAGACTGCTAAAAAAAGTTTCCCGCACCACTCCGACTCACTACCTAAGACAAGCACTCCCCAGTCCTCAAACATCTACGCCATCTTTTCAAGATAAGACAAATCTTGAAACTGCATATCGGCACATTCTAGGTTGGAGGCAGCAAAAGGATATCAACATTACAGCATACCTCTGCACAATGACAAGTGGAGGCGCCATGGACCTACCCTACATCCTTCAAGAATGGTCAAAGCATCACGCCGTCAATCAAAACCACTTATTGGTCATTGGTGGCGGTCCGAAACTTTTAGCTATGATCACGCTAGCAAAAAAGCTTTCACTTGAAGGAAAAGTTTTCTTTGCGGGATGGATTTCCTCAAGCGACCTTCCCCAACTCCTCTCACAACTGGACGATGGCCTCATATATATGAGTGACACAAAATCCAATCAACTGAGAGTATCTCTAAAAATTCTTCATTATATGAATGCCGGCATTCCGATCTGGGGAAACGTCGTGGGAGAGACGAAGGAGCAGTATGGACAATGGATTGCCAATTGCCACATTGCAGACAAAGGAATGTCATTTCACTCACCTGAAAGAATATCCCTAGACCTTCATACAAAAGAATTGAAAAAGGATATTGAATCCTTAATTGCAAATCATCCAACTTGGTTTTCGTAGTCAATACTCTGGGACAAAACTATATTGTTTTAGCCCCAAAACATTTTCTAACTCGATCGCAATTTTTCCAAAGAAAAGGAGGGAAGATATTTGTAGTTTGCAGCTAAGGAAGGCTCAATTTTGCAGGAGAAATAACAATTTGGACAGCGCCCTTTAACCATATCATTTCTTAAATCTTGAGCTTTTTTGCTAAACCATATTTGTTGCAAGCTATTCTCTTTAAGGCTTCCTATCTTAG
>JAGRAX010000130.1 GCA_020434365.1 Bdellovibrionales bacterium | reverse complement strand
CAAGATATTCTTGGAGGCGGGGCTCAAACAGGAATTTATGGGATCCAAAAAGTTCAGCAAGCGAAATTGCAAAGTGAGATTGCTTTAGGAGAGCGAGTTTCATTGCTTCTCAATTGTATGCTTTCAAAGGTTGATTCAACATTTTCTGAAGGCGAAGAAATGATCTCAGAGTCTACTGTACTTAGTTCTTCGGCAAAAATTGCATATCAAATGAACCAAAATCTTAGTGCGAGTATTGGATACACACACCGCCGTTTTCTTGAAGATGCCAAAGACTTTGGCCATGGAGGAGAAGGCTCTATGATGGGCGCTTCACTCAGTTATTCTATTTTTTAGCTTTCTTTTCTTTCGTAGCAAAACACAGGTGTAGCCAAGTAAGATACATATTACAAATCCATATGCGATTGTCAGATGCTTCATGTCTGGGCCTCCACCTTTTGTTTTAGTTTTTCATAGTCCACTCGAAGTCTCAATAGGGCCGCGTATATCATTAGTATGGACGAAAAAGAGAGCACAAGCGCAAGTTTCATACTGCTAGGGAGTCCGTCTTCGTTGGCAAGAACGCTGGGATGAATGCCTCTCCATAACCTCACAGACAAATGAACCAAAGGAACATTAAGAAATGAAATCACAGCTAGAGCCGCAGCAAAGGTTTTTGTTTTGGGATGTGATCCACTTCTTTGAAGTAAAAGGTAAGATGAATACATAAACCAAAGCAGGAGCGTAGTTGTGAGCCTAGGCTCCCAAGTCCAATATGTGCCCCAAATGGGTTTGGCCCATAGAGGTCCTGTGACGAGAACGATCACAGTAAATATATAAGCAACTTCGATGCTGCTTTTTGCGAGCTGATCCCAGCGAGCTTTTCTCTGCTTTAGGTAGAGAATCGAAGCCATACATCCAATGAAGTAACCGATGTACATGGTAATGGCACTGGGAACATGAATGTAAAAAATTTTTTGTACGACCCCTTGAGTAGCTTCTTCCGGCGTATCAAAAAAAATCTTACTCCAAATTAATAATAGATATAAAAAAGAAAAAATCAGTAGTTTCATATCATTCCTCCATAAGGATGGGACTGAGCATAAGAGAAATCGACAAAAAAATAAAAAAAATACCAGCAATAAAACCAAGGTAGTCACTTGATCCCACTGCTGCAAGTTCATTACGGGTTTGTATATGTGCGAGTAAAAAAATAGGTGTCAACAAAGGATATAAAAAAATTAGTAATAATTCACGCCCTACATTTGATCCTTTGAGTCCTATAAGTAACATTGTTGCCAAACAAACGATGCTTGCATCTGAAAAAACAATCGTAAAAAACAGTCCAGATGAAAAAATAAGCTTTGCTTGAAAAAAAACTGCGAACAATAAAATGCTAAAACTTTGGAGCAGTATCAAGTGTATCAGTGCATGAAGAATTTTTGATATAAGCAAAGCGCTGCTTCCAATTCCAGTATGTAGCAGATAAAAATCAGTATTTTCCATATGAGAGCTGTGTTTTTTTATGAAGAGGCCTTGGCATGAGAACAAGGTTATAAGCCAGAAAATGCCACTGTAGATCGATGGGCTTTGCAGTGCGGGGTCCAAAGCAACTTTACAAAAGAAAAGAACCAAGCTGCAAAATAAAAAATTTGAAGCAAGAAAAGAAAGCTGTCGAATATCTTGACGAAATTGACTATGCAAAAGCAAAAAAATGGGAACATTTGATACTTTCATGATGATAGTCCCTGATGAAGCTTGTCTGTTGATAGTATAGGAAGATCGATTTGAGAAATAAAATCAGAATCATGGCTTGCAAGAATCATCAAAGTTTTCCGAGTTTTTTCTGCTTCCAATCGATGGAGCAATATTGACTTGCTTTCCTGATCTAAGAAATTACTCGGTTCGTCTAAAATAAGAACCTTAGGTTGCAATATCCATGAACGAATGAGGGCTAGTTTTTGCAATTCTCCGCTGGAAAGTAAGTGGGTTTTCTGATCTAGAATTGTTTCAATTCGAAAATCTTGAATGTCTTTCAAACTGTGATCTGGGATGTCGGAGAGCTTTCCTAGTTTTGCAAATAGACGTAAATTTTCTCTGGGACTCAAGAGAGGAAATAGGCCTATGTCATTGAAGCATACCCCAATTCCCCTTTTTCCTTTTTCGTTTCGAGCATCATATCCTGGGTCCTGGTAGTGAACCGTGCCCTTCATAGGTTTGAGTTTTCCGGAAATGATTTTTAGCAAAGTAGTTTTACCTGTGCCATTGGCTCCGATACAACATAGTCCGTTTTTCTCTATGCTTAAGCTTACATTTGAAATTACATTCCTGTTTTGAAAGTCATGCGAGACGCGATCTAGAGTGATCATGTTTGTGGGCCGATCTTTTTGTCAAATACATCTTCGATTTTGCTGCGCTCAAAAAGAAGCTTTTTTATCGCTAGACTTTCTTTCTGAAAATCTTTTTGCGAGATTTTTCCTTCTTGATACTGGATGCGGAGTTGATCAAGCCGTTCCCATGCAAGCGGAACCGTTTGAACTCTAGAAGTTTTTTGATTTTTAAGTTTTATCCATCCTACAATCCAAATCAGAACCAAACATAGAAGAAAAACATAGAGACCATAAAAATATGGATCTTTGGCAAGTGAAATCCCTTTGATTGTGTAGTTGAGGACTTCATTTTGTTTGAGATCTTTGGCTACAAATCGCATGCCCAGTTCATCGTTGATCATGCCAAGCTGCCGAGAGTCGATACGTATACGAGAGCGATTTACAAACACCGTATATTGAGATCGGTGCACGCTGATTGGAACTGATAGGTCAATGCTGTGTGTGCTTGCTACATATCGGTATGAAAAGCTCATAGACACTTTCTTTGAGCCCGGATCGATTCTCTTATTGAAAATTAATTGCTTTTTTTCCTCATCGATTTCAATTTCATCTCGATGGATCCCTTCTCCCAGCGAGAGATCAAAGGCTCCTTCCATGACCGTAATCATGATTTTTTCTGAATCAGAAAAAGAAGGAATATAGCTTTGTGCGCCACGGTTCTCTATCGTAAGCTTATGCGTAACTTGAACTAGATCTGAGCCTTTGGAAAAATCATAAAAAACTTGTTCATCTATGGAAAGCTCATTTGTACGTTTGGTTACGGGATAGAGATCAATTTGTGTTGTGTAGTTTTTTTCTTTGTTTTGCTCCAAACCATGAAAAGTTTCAGAAAAAAACTCGATGCCCTGGTAGAGGCTTTGAATCAGATAGTGATAATTATTTTCTGAAGGTAAATTCGAAAACGAAAAATAACCATTGGCATCGGTGTATTTTTTTTGATTTGCGATTTCTCGATCGCCATAAAATATCTTAAGCAAAAGCTGCTGATTTTTTTGAGGGTGTTTTTCCTGCTCCTTGTGAAGGTACACATGGCCATCAATATGTATTTGACTTGCCCCAGAA
>JAGRAX010000012.1 GCA_020434365.1 Bdellovibrionales bacterium | reverse complement strand
TTCTAATTCCCCCACAATATGAAATGACCTTTCTTGGTCTGCTGCTTCATCATATACCTTGACCGATACTCCAAACATCACTCGATCTGTTTTGATTTGATCTGGAGTAATGACCTCGGCTCTTGCAATTTGATCTTCCAAAAAGCGCAACCTCGCCTCATTGATGCCCTGCTTTTCTCTCGCCGCATGATACTCTGCATTTTCGCTTAAATCTCCATGGGCTCTGGCTTCTTCAATTTCTTTTGTAACTTTGGGACGTTCAACTTTTTTTAAATGATTGATTTCATCAAGAACTTTTTGTTTCCCCTTTTGGGTCATTGGTACTCTATCCATAATTCTTAGTCTCTTTCTTAGCGTGATAAGGAAGGTATAAATCTACAACTCAAAGAAGTACAACTCATTTTAATCAACAATATTTTCCCCACCATCTATACCCAAGACATTTCCTGAGATCCAGGAGCATTGAGGCAAGGACAAAGCAACAATAGCCTGCGCAACATCTTCCGGAGTGGTCAAGCGACCAAAAGGGTTTTTCGATGTCGCAAGTTCAATCATGTGCTGATTGCCGGGGATTTTTCTTAAGGCAGGTGTATCTGTAACTCCCGCACGTATTGAGTTGGCCGTGATCTCGTATGGAGCCAATTCCAATGCCAATTGACGAATGTGGGATTCTAGGGCTGCTTTGGCTGCAGAAACAGCTCCATAACTTTTCCATACCCTTTCCCCCCCAGCGCTTGTCATGGCAAAAACTCGCCCCCCCCGATCCAAGACCTCGTAAGCAAGCAATCCTTGTGTCCAATACACCAAGGAATGTGCCATCACATCGAGTGTCATCTCCATATGTTTTTGTCCCAAGGCATCTTCTGTCGATAGGTATGGTTTGAGCGTGCCAAATGCCAGAGAGTGAAGCAGAACATGTATTTTTATCTTTTTTTCCGACAGGTCTTGTAAAACTTGCTCTCTTTTTTGAGCATCTGCGGCATTGCAATTGAAAAAAAGTGTTTTTGCTCCTAGGTCCTCAAGATCTTGAACAAGCTGATCCACCAAAGGCATCCCGGATTTTCGATCTAAGTGCAGTCCGCAAATATTCATGCCCGCGCGGGCTAGAGCCTTAGCAGTGGCAGCCCCAAAGCCACTAGAAACCCCAAGAATAAGAGCCCATTTGCCCTTCATATCTTCAAATCGAGTTTGCATACTTCTTTGTATACCTAAGCCCAGGACAGCCATCAATCTATAATTGCTTTGGAATCTTTGGACTTGTCATTGATCTTCTGCGTGTAACCAAATACACTCTGAGCACGAATTACTAAGTCTACCAAGGAAGCCCCAGATTGAAATACTACCGTAACATTTTGCCAACACTCCTGATCGGCTTGAGCCTATGTTCTTTTGGATATGTAAGTGCAAACGAATCTACCACTCCCTATTCGAAAGCTCATCTCGTGCTAGATGATCAATTCCCTTCATCTGGGAGCCAAATCGGCGTGTATGTTCAACTCGAGCAAGGTTGGCATACCTACTGGGAAAATGCTGGTGAAAGCGGCTCACCTTCGGAAATTGTTTTTGAATCTTCCTCGAAGCTGATCGATCAACCTACAAGATTTACCATACCTAAAAAATTTGATGAGCAGGGCCTCATTACCTTTGGTTTTTCCGGTGAGACTCTTTTTGTCAAAACCCTCCAATGGAAGGACATTCCCGATAA
Source organism: Bdellovibrionales bacterium (assembly GCA_020434365.1). Lineage (GTDB taxonomy): Bacteria > Bdellovibrionota_G > JALEGL01 > JALEGL01 > JAGRMV01 > JAGRAX01. The sequence continues at coordinate 29,192 of JAGRAX010000012.1, read as the reverse complement.
AAGTCAAAACCTTCTGGTTACAGTTCAATATCTTGTATGCAAGGACATTTGTGTTCCAGCCCGTCAAACATGGACTGTAGGTCTTTCCAATGAACAAGCCAAGATCTACCGAGATCCAAAGATGTTTTCCAAGTTCTCTTTTCCTGATTCTAGAAAAGACATAGAGATCTCATATGAGAGCACCTCCTCTGAACATATCCTAAACATTACTCATCCACAATCGCTACGAATTCAAGATTTTTTCCCCTCTTCTTCTATGCCTGATGACTTTATTCGTCCTTATCAATTTCGAAGCGGAGACCTTCGCAGTCAAATTCGTTACAAAAAAAATCACACTACAGAGTTCACCCAAAAAGTCCTAGGTGTTCTTACTTACAGCGCAAACGGGCGCACTCTCGCAACATCATTTGATCCAGAACCAAAAAAACTTGCAGATGATCAAGCTTCACAAAACAAGCTCTCAACCCACGAAGGTGCAAATACATCTCTCTTGTTTCTCATCTTGTTTGCCTTTCTCGGAGGTTTGATTCTCAATCTCATGCCCTGTGTATTTCCCGTCCTCTCGATCAAAGTCCTGCACCTCTTGGGTCAAGAAAAACCTCAAGATATGCTCCGTTCAAACTTATGGTACAGCGCCGGTGTTATATTTTCTTTCTTGTGTTTGGAAGGTGTATTGTCAGGTCTCAAAGCACTTGGACATCAGCTGGGTTGGGGATTTCAACTACAATCTGTAGGTTTTGTATATTTTCTACTCGTTCTTTTTTTCGTCATTGGATTGAATCTTTTGGGTCTTTTTGAAATTCAAGTCCCATCATTGTCCTATCGCTCTTCAAAAGAAAGCGGTCCCTTAGCAGACTTTATGGTGGGAGTGCTGACCACAATTGTAGCTTCCCCCTGCACAGCCCCATTTATGGGCGTTGCCATTGGAGTTGCTTTAAGCAAATCAATTTTTATCATGTTTGTGGTATTTTTCTTTTTGGGATTGGGTTTGAGTCTACCTTATCTTATGGTTGCCTTGCTTCCACAACTGCTTGGCTTTTTGCCAAAGCCAGGAAAGTGGATGGAAACTTTTAAACAGTTCATGGCCTTTCCCATGTTTTTCACATGCATATGGCTTCTTTGGCTTCTGACAAGGCTTTCCTCCATTTTTGGAATTGTCTTTGCCCTCTCGGGATGCGTTGCCATTGCATTTGGACTTTGGCTGAGAAATCAGGTGGAATCAAAAGTTCTTAGAAGGCTGATTCTCTCGATGGTAGCATGTGTACTTGTTGCATTAGGATACGCCACGGCTTCTCTGCAAGGGCTTGAAAAAAATCCTAGCGCCCAAGGAGAGAAAAGCTCGGGGATTGATTGGCTTCCTTTTTCTCTTGCAGACATTGAGAAATTTCAAAAAGAAAATAAGCTCGTATTTATAAATTTTACTGCCGACTGGTGTCTTACCTGCAAAGCCAATGAAAAGTTGGTTTTTCAGAATCAACGCATCATTCGAGCCTTTGCTGAGCCCAATGTTATTGCCATGAAAGCTGATTGGACGCACTCAGATCCAGAAATCACTCAGATGCTACAATCCTTTGATCGAGCTGGCGTGCCTTTTTACTTGTTATACAAACCATCATTGACAAAGCCTCTGGTTCTACCTACTCTTTTACGCAAAGATTCGCTTTTACGTATGCTTTCACAGGGAGAGCATTCAACATCACCCGACAAAGGAGATCTCAATGAGCCACTCAAAAATTAATGTTTTGTTACTCGCGACATGTTTCTGTCTATATGGTGGGACTGCCCTTGCCAATAACGAAAATTCCCAAGAAATCAAATCTGATATTCCCAAAGAAAACGTCGCCCCAAAATCAAGCGAAAAAATGACAGAGAAAAAAGCAAGTACAGGATTGACACCAAGCTTAAAAAAGAAGCTTGCTCCAGAACAATATGGAGTCAGTGTAGGAAAAGTCGTACCAGATTTTACTTTGGATGGAAGTGACGGAAAAGAGCATAGCCTCTCCAGTCACAAAGGAAAATACATCGTTTTGGAATGGTTCAATAATGGATGCCCCTTTGTAGACAAACACTACAAAACGGGGAATATGCAGAGACTCCAGGAAAAATTCAGCAAAGAAGGCGCTGTTTGGTATACCATCGCCTCTTCTCAAGAAGGAAGCCAAGGCTACATTGCGAATGATACCGAGGCAAAAAAAATAATGGATGACCGAGGAATCAAGCATTCCACAATTCTGTTGGACGCTGCTGGAGATGCTTACAACAAGTTTGAGGCCAAAACCACGCCTCATATGTTTCTCATCAGTCCAGAAGGAAAACTACTCTACCATGGGGCCATCGATGACAAGAGGTCTTTCAGTGCCAATAGTGTGAAAGAAGCTTCCAACTACCTTGAAAAAGCCTACGAAGAAGTCAAAGCTGGAAAGGCTGTTAGCACTCCATATGCAAGGCAATATGGCTGCAGCATCAAACAAGACCGAAACAAAAAGCCTTTGGCAAGTTTGATTCAGAGCACCTCTAGTCCTTTGCTATAAATATAGAAGAGATGGTTCCTAGCCAAAGTGATTCTATCTAAAAAATAGAGTCGCGTTGGCTTATATCTTGGTATGATTCAAGGGTTATATTGTGCGATATCAACACCAAACTTTTATAACTTTGATCTCAAAGCGGCATCATTGCGTCTGATCTACAAACAAGATAAAGGTATAAAAACCTGTTGTGTTATGAAATGTACTACGACAAACTAAAAGATATCGAATTCATTACAAGCAAAGAAACGCGGAGACATGAAATCAACCTTTGAGAAAAAAGCAAAGATCATCGCCACCCTGGGGCCCTCAGTTTCAACAAAAGCAAAAATCAAAGAGCTGATCGAAGCTGGAGCAGATGTACTGCGTCTTAATTTCTCTCACGGCAGTATCAAGCAACATGTCCAGCAGATCCAGACTGTAAGATCTCTGTCCAAAAGCACCGGAAAAGCCATAGGAATTATGGCCGACATGCCTGGTCCCAAACTTAGAATCGGAAGTTTTGCGAGTCAAGATCCCGTCTATTTGGCGAGACATTCACAAGTTGTGTTAACAACACGCAAGGTTCCAGGCTCATCAAAAGAAATTCCTCTGAGTTTCTCGCAGCTTCCATCCATTGTAAAAAAAGATGATCAAATTCTTTTGGCCGACGGGCTCTTTGAACTCAAAGTCAGAAAAGTTAAAGACAAAGACATCCATTGCGAGGTGATCGTAGGCGGTGAACTCAGACAACTTAAAGGAATCAACATTCCTGGTCGCTACATACCCATTTCCCCTTTTACAAAAAAAGATCGAGAAATTTTAGAGCAAATTGTAAAGGAAGATATCGACTACGTCGCGCTTTCCTTCATTCAAAAAGCTTCCGACATTGTGCAAGCAAAAAAATGGATGCAAACTCGTGGTCGTGTACTGCCCATCATTGCAAAAATTGAAAAACCTCAGGCTGTCGAAGACCTAAACCCAATACTCAAGGCCACAGATTTTATCATGATTGCCAGGGGCGACCTCGGCGTTGAGCTTCCTACGGAAAAAGTCCCTGTCGTTCAAAAGCAAATCATCTCAGAGTCTATGAAATATTCGGTTCCGGTCATCACAGCAACCCAAATGCTCGATTCTATGACCTTCAATCCCAGACCCACTCGAGCTGAGGCAACCGATGTTGCCAATGCTATATGGGACGGCACCGATGCCTTGATGCTTTCCGGGGAAACCGCCATGGGACAATATCCAAAACAATCGGTTCAAACCATGGTATCCATCATCAAAGAAGCCGAAAGTTCTCAATTTTATCGATTTCAAGAACATAAAATGATGGAGTTTGAAGACAGTGAAGCCCTACTCCATGCTGTAAAGAGCATTTCAGAGCATCCAGGGCTACATGCCATTGTTACGTATACCGAAAGCGGAAGCACAACACTCAAACTGTCAAAACTACGCCCACGGCTGCCTATATATGCACTCACACCCAACAAAGGAAGTGTTCAAAAATTGAGTTTGGGTTGGAACATTCAAGCTATCGAAAATAGAAAGGGAAGAAACGTTGAAACCATGATCAAAAATGGTGATCAGTGCTTGATAAAATCCACACCCTTAAAAAAAGGCCAAAAAGTGATTTTGGTTGCAGGAACAGGGCTTTCCTCTGGAGCCACCAATATGTTAAAAATTCACCGTTTGGGAGATACTTTGTAAAACAATGAATTCGATAGAACATAGCAAAAAAGTTAAAAAAGTTCTCAAAAGAGCTCTCGCGCTGAATCTACTTGTCTGCATCGCCAAACTTTCCTACGGACTTTTTACAGGAACGCTCACCATGCTTGTTGATGGAATTCACTCTTTGATGGATAGCGCAAGCAGCATCATGGGATATGTTTCCATCGAATATGCCCATAGGCCCTCAGATGAAAATCATCACTATGGTCATTCAAAATTTGAGACCCTCGCTACATTAGGCATCGGGGCCTTTATTGCCATAAGCAGTTGGGAAGTTTTGCAAATGGCTGTGGGTCGCCTCATCGCTGAAGAAGAAAGTAGCTTTCACTATTCTGGAATCGTAATTGTTGTGATCACCATGGTGATTAATTTTTTCCTCTCAAAATATGAATCCAAAGAAGGAAAAAAACTCAACAGCAGAATTTTACAAGCAGATGCGATTCATACATCAAGTGACTTTTGGGTATCTTCGACGGTACTCCTTTCTCTTTTCGCCATCAAATATCAATTTCAAATTGTAGATACGATTTTTTCCTTACTGATTGCAGTTTATTTTGGAAAACATGCTTACCAACTCTTAAAGGAAAATACTCTGGTTCTTTCAGATGCAGCATTTTTAAATGTAGAAGACATCAAGACCATGGTTCTCGAAAACCCCAAAGTCATTGGATGCCATCACATTCGAACGCGAGGAACCAAGGACCATGCCTTTTTAGATTTTCACATTCAGATCGATGCATCGATGGATACTGCAAGCTCTCACCGTTTGGTACACTCAATTGAAAATGAACTCAAACAAGCTTATCCGGGATTGCAAGATGTTTTGATTCACACGGAACCTTTCCCTGATCATGATGAAAGCTTTGTCACCGATTGACAAAATCGCGTAAGCCTAGAGCTTATGAATTTTGCTGAGCCTTTTTTTCAGATATGAAAATGCATCCTGGGGGGTATCCGAAAAATGAAAAAGATCCAAATCAGATTTTGAGATTGTGCCCCATGCTGCAAGTTTTTCAAAATCTATGATGCTGTTCCAAAAATCACTTCCATAAATGACAACAGGAATGGCTTTGGTCATTTTTCTGGTTTGAATGAGTGTTAAAATCTCGGCCAATTCATCTAAGGTTCCAAAGCCTCCAGGAAAAATCACCAGTGCTTTGGCCAAGTATGCAAACCAGTACTTTCTTGTAAAAAAATAGTGGAACTCAAAATTGAGTTCAGGCGTAATGAATGGGTTTGAATTGGCTTCAAAGGGCAAAGAAATATTGAAACCCACCGATTGACCTCCTGCTTCATAGGCACCTCGATTGGCCGCTTCCATGATTCCAGGTCCTCCGCCCGAACAAACCAAAAATCTTTTCGAAGTTTTTCCAAAGGTCTGATCTGACCATGTAGTTAATTTTTTAGACAAGCTTACAGCATCTTCATAATATTTAGAGCTTCGAAGAATTTTCTGACTATTTTCTAGAGCTTCTTGAGCTAAGGGCACTTTTCTTTTGACATTATCCTTGGCAACCTTGAGCATTTTTTCTGCTGTAATTTTGGACGTAAAACGAGCAGATCCAAAAAAAACAATTGTGTTTCGCACTTTTTTTTCTTCAAGTCTTTTTTTTGGCTCAATGTACTCAGCCAAAATGCGTAGAGGTCGCGCATCTACGCTGTTCATAAAATCATCACTTTTATAGGCTTTTTCTAACTTACAGTCTCTCTGATATAAGCTTTCTAATTGTTCATCTGTAATTTTGGGAAAATATTTTTTTTTAGATTTGGCCATGGATTACCTATACTTTTTGAAGTTTATATCGAAAAATTCCGATTGCGACACCTCTAATTATACCTGTGATTATGCGCAGAACCAATGTATTTTATTTTCAATATGAACAACAAAAATTATTGATGCTTCATTTTGCAAAAAAAATAACCATCGTGTCCGCGCTCATCAGGGAAAAAATATTCCTGTGCCTCAATCAAAAATTCTGGATGCAAATCCCTAAACTTCTCTATCACTTTTTGATTCTCAATCGAAAATAACGAGCAGGTTGAATAGATGAGCGTCCCTTCTTTTCTGACCCACCGACTCTGACGCAGCAAAATTTGGAGTTGCATGTCATGGAAACGAGATAAATCTTCTTCTTCTATGGACCACTTTGTCCACGGTCTTCTAGAAATGGTTCCGCTGCCGCTGCATGGCGCATCGACCAAAACCAAATCTGCCTTCTGGAAATATTGTGGCATAGGATTTGGATCATCAGGAGCGATCCAAAAAGGCTGCACACTCTTGATACCCGCTCGCTTGGCTCTTTTTTTCAATTCGTCAAAAACTCGCGCATCCACATCAAGCGCAAGGATCTGTCCTTGATCTTTCATATACATGGCTAAGGCCAGGCTTTTGCCTCCGGTTCTGGCACAGCCGTCAATCACCATTGTCCTTGGTTTGGCGCCTGAAAGAGCAACAATTTTTTGACTTCCTTCGTCCTGAATTTCAAACCACCCTTTTTTGAATGCAGGTAAAGCTCGAAGATTGATTCGGCCTAAGATTTTGATAGACGTCTCTATCTCCGAGCTTTGAGAAGCCTCAATGCCATGCTTTTGAAAATACTGTAACAATGTTTCAGTTGTAGTTTTGATGGTGTTGCTTCGAAGAAATATTTTGGCTTCTCGATTCATCCAAAAAGCCATATCCAAAGCTCGATCCACACCATGGTCCAAGGTCCATTGAGACAGCATCCAAGACGGGTATGAAAGTTCACACGAGAGTTTTTCGAAATCGTCTTGTGTAGATTTTCTGATTTCTTGCAGAGATTTTTGCTGGCAACTGTTTATGTAATTCTCAAGCTCCTCCAAATCAATTTTTGTAGGAATCTGCTTTTGGGGCCATATGGATTTTCGAAAGCGCAAACAAGCATAAAGAAGCGCACTTAAGGCCTGCCTTTTTTTTGAAGATAGAGAGCGATTGCGAAGGACTTGATGTTGAACCAGAGATCGAAATCGAAGTGGCTGATCCAAAGAACAGATCAAAATATCTCTGGCCAGATCTGCTCGCGTCCCTCGAGAAACAGGAGCTTTTTTTAGGTCTAAGGAGCGATCCATTTTCCATGCTGATCGATCAAGTCGATCAATCTTTGGTCTGCGATTTCTTGCGGAATATTTTTTTCTACACACTCTTTGCCAACAAAGAGATTGATTTTTCCTGGAGATGATCCCACATAACCAAAATCTGCGTCTGCCATTTCTCCCGGACCATTGACAATACATCCCATGATGGCAATTTTAACCCCTTTTAGATGTTTTGTTTTTTCTCTAATTCTGGCCGTTGTGGTTTGGAGATCAAATAAGGTTCGTCCACAGGAAGGACAAGAAATATAGTCTGCTTTGGACATTCGAAGTCTTGCGGCCTGGAGAATCTGAAAGGCAACATCGTGAGCAAAGGAAAAACCATGCGCAGTTCGAATCTCAACACTATCTCCAATGCCATCACACAAAAGAGACCCCATTTCACTGGCAGCCATCAGTATGTCTTTTTCTTTTTGATTTTCCTTAGGCCCAACATAGCAAAGATGAATGGGAACTTGTAAGTTTCGCTTTTCAAGCTCAACCGCCACTTTCCTTCCCAAGGAAATCATGCGATGTTGAAAAATTTCTATTCCCAACTTTTGTCGATCTTCCATTGCAAAAGCCATCTCTATCGCAGAGGAAATTTCTTCTTCATGGCTTACTCGAATCCAAAGCATTCGACTTCGTAGCTGCTCAATCAATTTTTCAGCATATTCGGGTTGTGCCCATGCCCTACTGGCTTGCACAGAAATTTCGTCAAACACCAAAGATTCCAAATCGATGTGACTCCCCTGATCTGAGGACAACCTATAAAATACAGTGGCTTTCTTTTGACTGCCTGGCAAAATATGCAGAGCATCTTTGGCTTGAGATAAAGGAACGGAAAAACTTTCAATTTCAGGATCTAGTTGAATCGTGGAAGAAGCATAAATTTTGGCGCCCGAAGGTTCAAAAGCAGTAACCACTCTAAAAGTATTTGTTTTTCCTAAAGATATATCTTCACTCAGCTTTAGCTCTTGCACGCTTCTTCTTTGATATACGTAGGGATCCCACATGTTAGGATTTTGATTTTGCTCTGATCTCATGGGCAATGGATAAGATTCTACAAGATTTCTTGCCACGGGAATTTCTTCATGAGGGTCTTCGGTCAGAGAAACTCGAATCGTATCTCCCAGTCCATCGGCAAGCAAACTTCCAATCCCCATGGCGGATTTAATCCTTCCATCCTGGCCTTCCCCTGCTTCCGTAACTCCCAAATGCAAAGGATAATCCATATCCAATTGATCCATACGCGCCACCAAAAGCCGATAAGCTTGAATCATAACCAGGGGATTACTCGACTTCATAGAAATCACAATGTCATGAAAGTTTTCAGCACGCGCAATTTCAATAAATTCTATGGCCGATTCCACCATCCCCGCTGGAGTATCTCCAAATCGATTCATGATCCGGTCAGAAAGGGATCCGTGGTTGGTTCCAATTCGCAGCGCTACTCCATTTTCTTTGGCCCTTCGAACAATAGGTACAAAGGACTGCGCAATCCGTTCTATTTCCATTGCATATTCGGCTTCGCTGTACTCTTTTACTTCAAAAACCTTCTTGTCAGCAAAATTTCCAGGATTGACTCGTACTTTTTCGAAATGATCGCAAGCGGCCAATGCCACACGTGGCAGAAAATGCACATCCGCAACCAGAGGTACAGATAGAGAGCGCCTTTTCATTTCGGCTCGAATGTTTGGAACGTTTTCCACATCCTTCATTGTAGGAGTTGTCAGTCGAACAAGCTGGCAACCTACGTCAAAGAGCTTCTCGATTTGATCGACGGTGGACTGCGTGTCCGTCGTTGCACTTGTTGTCATGGATTGAGGGAGTATGGGATAAGAACCTCCAATACATACATCACCAATCCGAACCACACGGGAAGGTCTTCGAGAGGCTTTGTAGAGGTCACTACAGTAGTTTTTTGAAATCGAATCGTAAGGGTTCATGATATCCATTTGTGCTTTCGGCTCGTTGTACTTGAGTTTAGGCTTAAGTGCAACAGGGCCTTGGTCCACGTTTTGTATTTTGACAAATTTCAAGGAGCGTCATAACCTTGAGCAAGCTCGAACCTTTTAAGCCCATAAGGAGACCGTGTGAATTCACAATTAGAACAATTCCCTTTGACTCGCATGCGCAGACTGCGATCCCAAGAATGGATCCGAAATCTTGTGGCTGAGAACCACATCCAGCCCTCTGATTTGATTTGGCCACTTTTTCTCATTGATGGAAACGATCGAGTAGAGGCCGTGGAATCTATGCCCGGTGTTTTTCGATATACCATCGATCGCATTCTTCCTCAGATTGAACAAGCCAAGAACATGGGCATATCTGCAGTGGCGCTGTTTCCTCTCACGGATCCGACGAAAAAAGACGAGAAAGGATCTGAGTCTACCAACCCAGAGAACCTCATTTGTCGAGCGGTTCGAAGCATCAAAAATAACATCGATGGAATTGGCGTCATGTGTGATGTGGCTTTAGATCCCTATACCTCACACGGACATGATGGCATCATCAAAGACGGCGTCATTCTCAATGACCCAAGCGTCGAAATTCTCTGCGCCCAAGCTCTGGTGCAAGCCCAAGCAGGTTGCGATATTCTTGGACCCTCCGATATGATGGACGGAAGAGTTTTAGCCATTCGAAATACACTGGAGGGCGAAGGCTTTCACAACACGCAGATCATGTCGTACGCCTGCAAATATGCCTCATCATTTTATGGTCCCTTTCGTGATGCTGTAGGATCCAAAGCTTCTCTATCTGGAGACAAAAAGAGCTATCAACAAGATCCTTCAAATGGAGATGAAGCACTAAGAGAAGCGGCTCTCGACATCCAAGAAGGCGCCGATATGATTATGGTCAAGCCAGGTATGCCTTATTTGGATATTCTCTACCGCGTAAAAAAAGCCTATGGACTTCCAACCTTTGCCTATCAGGTAAGCGGGGAATACAGCATGATCAAAGCTGCAGCGGAAAAATCTTGGATCGATGAAAAATCTGCCATGTGGGAAAGCATCTTGGCCTTCAAACGCGCTGGGGCAAGTGGTGTGTTGACCTATTTCGCAATGGATCTTGCAAAGGAGCTTCAAAAATGAACTCTCTCAATGAAGTTCATGACGAAGCTTGGTGGAACCAGCACTACACAACACTTGGACAAGCTTCCAAAGCTGAGCCCTCAGAATTTTTGCGTCAAAATCTAAGCTCCCTGCGTTCTGGACAAGTATTGGATTTGGCCATGGGTGCAGGACACAATGCTATTTTTCTTTCAAAGCAAGGTTTTGAGGTTCATGGTGTGGATTTTTCACAGGTTGCTCTCGATCAAGCCATGGAGCTGGCACAGTCACAGGGACAATCACTGGGGGTCAAAAAACAAAATCTCGAGTTTTTTCTTATCGAGGTGATGAGCATGGATAACATCATTGTCATGAATTACTTACCCGCCCTAACTTTGATGAAAAACTTGGTGCGAGGTCTCAAACCAGGTGGCATATTGCTGCTTGAAGGCTACACCAAAGCACAAAGTCAAATCTCTGAGAGAGGATATCCTCAGTTTGATGAATGCTTTGCTACAAACCAAGCTCTTTCTCACTGTGCCGAATTGGAACTTATTTTTTATCAGGAACGTGAGCTTGAACATCAGCAGCATCGAGTTCAACTCATAGGCAGAAAAAAGACACTATAACATCCGGAATATAGACCTGAGCCTTTTTGCTCCTTATGAAAGGACCAATTCCTGAGAAGACTTACGAAACTGCAAGGCCTCTAAGACATGCAAGCGCGTAATTTTCTTTTGTTGTTCCAAATCGGCAATGCTACGAGTCACTTTGAGGAGGTGAATCATGGACCGTGCGGATAAGCCGTGTTTTTCAACCGCACGGTCTAGCAGCGTTTCTGTTTCAGAATCGAGTTGAACAAATTTTTTGATTTGATCATGTGACATATTGGCATTACATAGACCTTCACCTAACCTTTGAGACTGCAGCTTTCGGGCTTGAATCACTCTTTTTTGTACTTCATGACCTGTTTCGCCAGATTTTTGCTCCCATATATGTTTCCAAGGAACTTTTTCCATCATGACATGCAAAGAAATTCGGTCTAGGATTGGACCAGAGATCTTTCTTTGGTAGCGATACACCGCACTGGGGTTGCAGCTGCAAGAAAGGCTCTGATCTCCCATGGCCCCGCAAGGACACAAATTCATGGCTGCAATCAATTGAAAATCTGCAGGTAAGGTATACGCGCCCTGAGCTCGACTGATGTGAAAGGTTTTTGATTCTAGAGGCTCGCGTAAAGCCTCAATCACATCTCTGCGAAATTCTGGAAATTCATCTAAAAACAACACGCCCAAATGAGCTCTAGAACATTCTCCCATTCGAAAAGGCCGTCCCCCTCCCATCATTCCTGCAAGCGATATGCTATGGTGAGGACTTCGAACGGGTCTTTGAGGACTTTTTTCAATCTCAATCCCCAAAATGGACTGCAAAGATTGAATTTGGGCCTGGTCCTGCAAAGAAAGCGGTGGAAGAATATGCGTAAAGCGCTGAGCCAATAGGGTCTTTCCAACTCCTGGAGGACCTTTGAGTAGAACATTGTGTCCTCCTGCAGCCGCAATTTCTAAGGCCCTTTTTGCTCCATGTTGACCTTTCACATCGGACCAATCCATCGGATTCAATAATTCTGTTTTTGAGGGGCTTGCTTCAAAGGACTGAACGGGCATTTGATGAGATGTGAAGTATTGCAATAGTTCAGAAAGCGTAGAAAACCCGATACACTCAATGTCTGAAATCCACTGACTCTCCCTCAAGTTTGCCATGGGAATAGCGAAATTCTTGAAACCTAAAGCTTTTAAGCCCTTGATAATGGCAAGACAAGCATGAACCTTTTTAATTTCTCCATCTAATGAGAGTTCACCCAAAAAAACGCGGTCTGAGTGAGCGCCTAAGTCCGTCAAACCACAACCTACAAGGAGGCCCACGGCAACAGAAAGATCAAACTGCGTACCCTCTTTTTTTTGAGAGGCAGGGGCCAAATTGACAATGATTTTTCTGGGACCCAAAGATAAACCCGTATTTTCAATGGCCGAAAGCACTCTCTGCTTGCTCTCTTGAACAGCCGTTTGAGCCAGACCAATGATGTCAAAACGAGGAAGCCCTTTTTCGACATGAACCTCACTGCATACGCCATAGGCCTTGAGTTGATCGAGAGCCCCACTGTAAGTACGTGCAATCATCCATTGTAACATTGCAGAGCCTGTGCCAAGTGCGTGGCGTTTTTTTTAAGACTTCTCACCCGTTTCAAGGCCGGAAAACCTACTGTGACCGAAAAAAGATATATACAAAATGTATGCTTTTCGTTCTAGGAGAGGCCCCAGTCTTTTACAATTTTTTAAAAATTGGTAGGATGTGGCGTACTATGCGAGCCATTAAAAACCTTTCTATCTTTATCTCTGCTCTTCTCATCTTGGGAGTCATGGGTCTTTTTTCTGTACAAAATTTCGAATCAGTAACCTTGCAGTTTATGGGTTGGGGAACCCCTAAAATCCCTTTGGCTGGCGCCGTTATCAGTGCTTTTTGTATGGGTTTTCTCTGCGCAAGTTGTGTTTTTTTTATCAATCAGCTTCGTCTCAAATCTGATCGGCGTAAGTTAAAGAAGCAACTGATAAAAATGGAACAAGAGTTGGTATCCTTGAGAAATCTTCCCATTGACGAAGAGCCTTTTGACCAACCCATTGAAGAAGCTCAAATTGTGGATGGCTCCGACGAAACTTCGGAAAAATTGAGCTCTTCAAATTATTAAACAAGATCTAGCTTGTGCCTGAGTCCATTAAACTTCCTACACATCATACTTCCAGGGCCCTACAAACTGTTGATTCTTCTTTGCAGACAAATCTGCAACATTTTTCTTCAAGAAAGTTTTTCGAGCTTGAACAAACCACTCAACTTCTCTCTGAATTTGTAAAAAATAATCCTGATTCCATTGACGAATACATCAGCTTGGGCCGCTTGTTTAGAATTCGTGGATATTATCGAAAGGCCTTCAAACTCCATCGAAATCTTCTTTATCGACCTTCATTGTCAAAAAAAACCAAAGCAAAAATTCTGACCGAGCTGGGTTTTGACTATTTGGAATCCCAAACTTCTGACTACGGACAAGATTACTTCGAACGTGCACTTGGCCTGCATCGAAATCTTGAATCTGCAGAAGAAGGGCTTTTTCTCAGTTACCAAAGACGCAATCAATATATCAATGCCATTACGTGGATAAAAAAAATCTGCAAAAGACATCCAGAAAAAAAATCCACCTTGGCAAGAGTCTATGCTGAGCTCTCGCTGGCCCAACTCAAAAACAAGCAAATCAAACAGGCCAAAAAAAGTATCAAAAAATCATTCAAAGTCTCTAAAGAGGAAGCGTTTTCATTTTTGGTCCGTGCGCAAATTGAACTGCACGAAAAACAAAATGACTTAGCCAAAAACACGCTTCAGAGCTTCATAGAAAAATGGCCCGGGTACAGTCTTTTCGCCTTAAAAAAACTCGAAGACCTGCATTACGAAACCAACAGCTATGGAGACTTTGGAAACTGCCTACAAAAAATTTTGGCCCATCATCCCAACAACAGTTACGTCCACCATTATTTGGCCAATCACCATATCAAAATGAAAAAAAATGATGCGGCCAAAACATCTTTCCAAGAAGCGCTGCATGCAAATCCACACAATATTCACGCCGTAGAAGACTACTTGCATTTTTGCTTAGACCTTAAAGAAATTGATCTTGCACAATCCATTGTCAGGGGATTTTCTTTGGCATTGAAAAGCAAGAGAGAATTTGAGTGCCTTTCTTGCAAAAAATCTTTTGCTCACATTCCCAAAGACTGCACGCGCTGCATGGGATGGAATACCTTTCGTGTGCGTTATCGATTTGAAGGACCTTAAAACCATCCTACATTTTGACTTTGCGCGTTGTATGCTTTGGCTTTGAGATCAGGTACAATAATAGCTGTCATGGCCTTGCGCAGATTTTGGTTTTCTTTCATTGTGTTTTCCACCCTTTTTTTCTTACGATGTAGCACAACTACAACTACGGGAATAGGTGTGGAGGATCATTCAAACTTTCACAAACTTATCTCTGTCTCAAAAGGAATCGACAGCGGCAATCATGAGTCCTTTTCTTGCGCCATATTGGCCGGAAGAGTCAAATGCTGGGGAAGAAATCTCAATGGTCAACTGGGTCAAGAGCATGTCAATAACGTTGGAGATGTCAGCAATCAGATGGGAAGTAACCTTCCACCGATTGAGCTAGACAACACAAGGGCAGTTTCAATCTCAAGCGGATACGCGCATAGCTGTGCTCTATTTGAAAATGGAAAAATCAAATGCTGGGGTCAAAATGATTACGGACAGCTAGGCTATGAAGATACAGACAATCGTGGGGACATGATGAACAACAAGATGGGAGAAAATCTACCTTATGTAGATCTAGGTGGACTAGAGGCCGTACAAGTCTCTGTTGGTTTTTATCATAGCTGCGCCTTGCTCAAAAACCGCAAGGTCAAATGTTGGGGAAGAGCGGGGACAGGCCAGCTGGGCTATGAAAACCTAGATCAACTCGGCGATGGAAGCGGCGAAATGGGAGGAAATCTTCCAGAAGTCGATCTGGGTGATGAACTTGTATATCAATTGGTTGCCGGTGGAAATCACAATTGCGTAATTTTGCAATCCAAAAAAATCAAATGTTGGGGGAACAATTTGCAGGGCCAGCTGGGCTATGAAGACAGCGCAGAAAGAGGTGATGACCCAAATGAAATGGGTGACAATTTACCTTATGTAGATTTGGGCGAGGACGAAAAAGCACTACTGCTTTCTGCAAGCCCCTATCATACCTGCGCATTATTGGAGCAGGGAAAAATCAAATGTTGGGGTTTCAATAGTGGTGGTCAACTGGGTCAAGGGCATTCGACTGCAATTATAGGTGATACCTCAGGTCAAATGGGTGACAATCTTGCGTTTACAAATGTCAGTGAAGAAAAAGTCATCGATTTAACAACAGGAACTTCTTTCACTTGCGCACTTCTTGAAAGTCAAAACATCAAATGCTGGGGCAATGGCGGAGCCGGTAAACTTGGATATGAAAATACAAATACTTTAGGAACCTCAAGCAGTCATATGGGAAGCAATTTAAACTTTGTCAATGTAGGCACAGGGCTCACGGTACAAGAAGTCAGGGCGTCTTACAGTCACACTTGCGCATTACTCTCCAATGATTCTGTCAAATGCTGGGGGGGCAACAACTACGGCCAATTGGGCCAAGGAAATATGACAAACCTGGGTGAATCCACAGGACAAATGGGAGACGCTTTGCTCGCGATCAGTCTTTAACATGAGATGTGGATGTATTTGTTTTTGTAACCATGTGTTTGTTCATGACAAAGAGAGTAACAAAATTAACCAAAAAATGAATTCCCAGAGGAAGTAACAGATTTTGCCTCCACTGATAAAGAGCACCCAAAATTAGACCTACAACAAAAGCGTAAAGAGTCCATATTCGATATTTTTTTCCTGGCCCTGTGTGAAGCAGTCCAAACATCAAAGATGCAGGAACCAGGCCCACATAGTGCTGCAATACTCCTCGAAAAAAGAACTCTTCTCCCAAAGCTGAAAATGCAGCAATCAAAAAAAAGTCCTGCATCGAACATGAGGAAAAAAATGTTGAAAATTGTTTTGAGAGACTTCTGTAAGTCCTGACATAGTGATGAAGCAAATAAGAAACAAGCAAAATTAAAAGTGAGACGCCAAAAATTAGGCCTCCATCAAAAATCAAATCTGATTTTATACTTTTTTCCAGGTGAGGAAATAGAAAGATTCTCTGTTCTCGATCAATCAGCATCGAAATGGCAAAAAGAAAAAAATAAAAAATTGCCATCGACGATACAGAAATTTTGGGTTTGGGATTTTGATCTTGATTCATCATACATCTTTCATTTGTGTAACAAGAAGCTGTGCTTGCTCTTCATTTGCACATGGCGCATTCCATAGAGACCGAATCCTATTTTTCGCATGCCTACCCCCATGTGTATAGCTCGCAAAGAGCGCTAGGCCCAGGGAATAACCCAAATAATGCGCCTGTGTCCAGAGCTTTTGTTTTGAAAGCTCTTGCAGCTTCGGTATTTCCCTACAATCATCAAAAAAAAGACTCGCCATAAAACCAAAACACTCTTCCACCACAGTTTGCATAAAACCATATTGGCCTGTCTTAGACTGAATTCGAAGTTGATGTGCTGCCTCTTCCGCAAGTTCTCCGTAATCTAAAGAAAATAAAAATACTTTATTGTGATGAGGCATCACAAGATTTTCTCCTTTTTTCCAGCGCTGTCTCAAAAAATTCATTTCCGCCCGTGGCATTTTGATGGACCTCAAGGCACGTAGTTTTTCGCCTGAAAATGGATGATAGATCTTGAAGCCGCGAGCATTTTTTTTCATCTTAAATTCGCTGATCAGTTTGTTTTGAATGTCTCGAAAGTGTTTCTCCAAAGAATCTGGAAGAACGGCTACTTTGCCTTGCCGACTGAGCCTAATACATTCCAAAGAGTAATAAGGTGTTAAGTCCTGATAGAGAAAATAATCACCTCTAAGCATCTTCCAACTATGATTTCTTTTTACCTGATTCAATTGAGGGTACATGGACAAAAAAACTCTTTCTTCATCAGGAAGAATGTTCTTAGTTAAAGCTGGAGAAATTCGTAAACTCCCCGTCCATATCCAAACCAGGTGCTGCGTGCTTTTTATCGCTTTCTGCGCTTCTTTCCATATCGGGCTATGAAACTCGACTTTGTCGCTGGAGGGAGAAATCAAATGAACATTCCATTGAAGTTTTTTTAACTGCGCAAAAAAAAGACTCAAAATATCTGAGTCCAAAGTATGGAGTCCTATCTTTTGAAGGTTTTTTTTTAGTTCTTTTATTCCAATTTTTTTGGAAAAAAAATTTTGAATCAACTGCGCATCTTTGCGATGCCATCGGTCTGCGATCAGCGAGCCTGGCCTTCCTTGAGTATGCTCAAGCATTTCTAGCATTTGCATTTGACCTTCTAAGCAAAGCCAATTGTCACCCCAAACCCATGTTCTGCACCTTTTATTTTTTTGGACGATTTTTTTAAGAGAATAGAAGCTTTCTCGTCCACGAGTTTTAGAATAACTCAGTGCGGCGTTTTTCATCCAAGGCTCTGAGGCTTCGCAGTTTAGTCTACGATTCCATGCTTTTATGATACTTTTTTGATCCAACATTTTGTATAATCATAGAGCGTAGTCTGTAATGGCGCATTGGTCAAAGGCATAGAAAACCCTTTCCTTCTTACAACAATACAATTCTTTTGATGTAAAAAAGACACACTATGAAATTTGTTTGTACACGCTGCTCGTCGATCATCGAGATCAAAAATCAGTACCTGCCGGAGGAAAGGTCTCACATTCAGTGCCCAAAATGTGATGAAATTTTTCTCTATCAGCCCGAGGACGAGTCCGTTCATCCCATCGATCAAAATATCGACCCCTTTGATCTGATCTCCAAAAGCACCTTGATCAACCAAGGTCCCATCCGCAGTCAACCCGAAGAGCTGCTTTTTAGACCTGACAACCACAGTCAATATGATTTTGAATTGATGCAAGAAACCTTGGCACTTCCAAGCAAACTGAAAAAAAAGCCCTGGCTAGGCTCGGAGGTATCACCTCTGAGACGTATTGTTCAATCTCTGCTCACACTTTCCGTCATTTTTTCTGGTTTGGTTTTTGGTCTGCGTTTACTAGGTGTCGAGCCCAAACCCCAAAATCTTGCTTTGCTATTTGAACATGGGTACTTCGGGCCTACGCAGTCGATTCAAATTTTGCAATATCAAGGAAAAACCACTCAATACTTAGATCGAGAAGAAGGTTTTTATCTCCAAGGCGTCATCAAAAATTTTGGAAAGAACCTGGAAACAGATTCCTTATCATGCTCGCTCAGCTATTTTGACAGCTCTGGAAAACTTCTAGATCGGAAAGATTTTACTTGTTGCTCTAAAACCTTGCAAGAAGGAGAAGTATACCGTTTTGAGAGAGAGCTGAAAAAACCAGAGAAATTTAGCAGCTACCAGCTACGACTACTACTTCCAGCATTGAAACAAAATCCTGACAAAGTATAAAAAGCCAAAAATTGAGCAAGAAAGATTTTAACCTTTTTCAGAAGACTCTGACTGAGAGTCTTCCTCATCTTCATTCATCCCTTTTTTAAAACTTCGAATCCCCTTACCCAGGCCTGCAAAGATCTCTGGGATGCGCTTGCCTCCAAAAATAATCACGACAATCACCAAAATAATTATAAGTTCTGTGGTTCCTAGTCCAAGCATACGTTTAGATTGTACCAATCTATGATTTTAAAGTAAATAAGTCTCAAAATTGAGTTCACCATCTCTGGTGACGCGGCGAAGGATAAAAAAGGGTCGAAGATTGGGACACACTTCGTATACAATAGATAGGGGCTTAAAACTAGGATCTACAACTTCGAATTTGATCCCATATAGGCAGCAAATGACGTGAGAGCAAAAGTCAAAATTATCAATCAAGAAAATGGAGAAGAATTTCTTTTCTTGGTCTCCAAAATGAACCTCAAGGGGCTGCTTGTATCCACAAGCCAAACCATCAAACCCAAGACGAAAGTGAAACTCCAGCTCATGTTGGGACCGGAGTTTGGGAACACATCTCTGGGAGGCATAGTTCATAAAATTTCAAAAGACGGGGATCGTAGAGGCATTGTGGTTGCATTTGACCGTCCCTCTAGAGATACCTTGTCTTTGATTCAGGATTTCGTAGAAGCCGCAAAAAGCAATCGAAATAAAAGCTCTAAAGAGCAACCAAAAAAAGAAAAAAAAGCCCCAAAAATTGAAAAAACGCAGGTCCGACCAAAAGAAAATCCTACAACAGACAAAGAAGAAAAAGAGCCGCAAGACACACAAATCGTGGACAATGATACACTCCCCACTCTTTCTTTGCGCAGCCCTGACAACACGGGTGAAATTAGTTTTCACACTATGGATGAAGAAGCCGTTCAAGCAGAACATGAAGGGCTCGCAGGAAACACAACTCACTTTAATTTAGATGAAAAAGATCAAAGAAGCTTTACCAAAACCCAGGCTCGGACTCACCGATCTCCTTTTTTCAAAGCATCTTTGTTTGTTTTAATTTTACTCGTCACTGTAGTGGGCACTAGATTTGCGCTGGATTTTCTGGGCATCAAAATTCAAGTCAAAGAATTACTCTCTGTTTCCGAAAAAGAGTCTACCAAAACCAACATTCAAAAAAATGCAGCCACTGAAATCAATGGTGATCTGATCGAGGATATTGTCATTGACGATCAAGGTGGATTCATCAAAATTGGAATCGTAGGCAAAGGTTCATTCGTAGAAAACAACATCGAAAAAATCAGCGACAATGGCTCTGTGTTAAAAATTTCTCTTCCCAAGATCAATCAATCTACGGCCAATGCTTCTTATTTTGTGGAAAATGATCCCATCTCTAGTGTCGAGGTATCTACAGAAAATGGTTTTGTAGAAATCTACATTCGGTTTTCAAAAACCTTCCCGCGTTTCGAAGTCAAACCTTATCGATCAGGAATCGACGCCTTTTTTCACAGAGAATAACTATGAAGATGAGCTTGAAACGCTCTCAAAAACTTCCTGCTGAGTCATCGTTTTTGTTTCTTCACGAAATGAGTACAGCTGGGGTTTGTGATCAATAAAAATTTGATGATCAAAATCAAAACCTTCAAGGTCATCAAAAAACCCTGCCATCATATAGTAGTGTCCGTTACTTTGTAGACGATAGTAAAGGTTGCATCCACAAGAGCCACAAAATGCTCTTTGAGCCCATGGAGAAGAATCAAAAACTTTAACGTGCTCAAGTCCTTCAAACTCAACGTCTGTTCCACAGTTTACAGAAAAAGTAAGACCACCAGACCACTTTCTACACATCGAACAATGACAAGCTCCGAGAGAGCTTGGAGCCTCAATCCAAGCTTGAACTTTTTTACAAAGACAACTTCCATGTTTTCTCAATGTTTTGTTCAAAGTTATGCTCCTTTTCTCGCAATTCTAAAAATCATTTTGGCCTATTTTATTGTACTTGAATCACAATTTTCTGATTGTCTACAGATGTAACTTGCGTTGTAGCTTGTCCCAAAGATACACCGGACAACACATTTCTAAGGCTGGCAGGATTACCATGATAAGAAACGGAGAGAATGATTTTTTGATGAGCGTAGTAGAATTCTTCAATGGCTGTAAATAAATTTGATTTGGAAAAAAGAAACTGTCTGAAGTTTTGATAAGCTGCATAGTCAGGTAATTTCTCAAGCACCAGCTCAAATTGATTTCCACCTCCTACTTTTTCTCTCATGATCGACTGAGATCTGGATAAAATTTCAATGGCCATCAGACCATAAGTAATGCTTGAATCCTCTCTTTTTGAAAATTCTTGAGAAAATTGATCTAAAATTTTTGAGGAGTCGTCTTTGATCACAAAAGAAACCAAAAGGCTCTTTTCTTTTTCTTGTATGAGCTTTCCAGAAAGCTTTAGTGTTTGGCCAAGCCCTGCGGTTTGCGAAACAGTTGCAGACACACCCATTTTTCGAATTGCAAAAGCCAAATTCTGATCTAGATTGCTCATCGAGCTGCGTGTTGCTTGATTGGAAAAATCTTCGATTACAAAAGAACTACGACTTGAACTGGAACCTAAAAACCCCCATTCTTGTAATTTTTGCTGAAGAAGTCCCTTCTTTACAAGAGCGCTGATTTCCACCTTGTAGTAAGATCCATCATTTTCTTCTCTTTTTAAGGAATAGTCTTTGATAAAACTTTGACCCGACTCATCGAGTTTCTCTCGAAGGAGCTTGGCATTGCGAAGCAAAATATTTTGATCGGCCATAGCATAAGATTCTTTCTCCAACGCAGAAGAAAGGGCATCTTTGATGGCCAGTCTTTTAGCCAAGGCAATGTTTCTAGGATCTACCTTGGATTGACCTTGCATGATCATCCGATCTGACTGTCCCTGCGCAAAAACTGGAAAACTACAAAGCAGTAGAAATATAGCAACAACGAATCTCATCAGGCCTCACTCTTTCTATTTTTGATCAGCAAGGTAAATGTACCTTCTTGGGTCACTTGGTTTTTTTGATTGATCATTTTTTTTTCAATCACTACGATGCCTCGATCTCCAGAACTCGCCGCTCTCTTTTTCAGGATCTCACTCTCGCAGTGCAGGGTATCTCCAATCAAGACTGGAGCCTTAAACTTCCAATCCACAGACATAAAAGCCATCACGGCTGCAGGCTTTTCTCCATCTCCAATTCCTGAGGCAATGGCAAGACCCAAAAGACCGTGAGCAATTCTCTCTCCAAACATACCTTCTTTGGCAAACTCCTGATCCATATGAAGAGGATTATAGTCACCGCTGATACCCGCAAATTGGACGATATCTGTTTCTGTAATGGTCCTGCCTACAGAGGACCACTTATGGCCCAGCTCAAAATCTTCAAAATATATCTTTTCCATATATATGCCTTTTTCTATAGAAGGCAGCGTATCAAAGAAACTCTTACCGGCCTAGTTTGAAGTTCCTAAAAACATAAGTGCAAAAAACTCTTTTTTCCTTTAAAGGGCTATGGAACCTTCACTTCAAAGCTTTCTTGGGCTATAGAGTATGACCTATGAAAAAATGCTTTATTTTTGTGGGCTGGATTCTGGCATTAAGTCTCTTGGGATGCGAGCATGCTCGTCTGAGCATTGGAGGCAATCCAACCACCCCTTACCACAAAGAGCTAGCCAAACAAACTCGAGCCAAAAAACTCTATGGGCTTGAAGAAGTTTTATACGAGACAGATATTACTTATTTTTCTGACCAGCTCAGAGATCGATATATAGATGAATATCTCAGAGTTTTTGCACCCGAGGAACCTGATAGAAACAAGTTCATTACACAGCAAAAGGAAGATCAAAAGGAATATACAGAGTTCATTGTCTGTCACTTTACGTCTTCTATCGATTCAACAGATCTTAAATCTGCGGAAAGCAGCAAAGTCTGGGACTTTTTTCTCTTCCCTGATGGAGAGGGTAAAGGCATTCGACCTCTCTCTATTGATATCATTAAAAAAAGTACTCGAAGTGAGTATTTTTATCCGCAGGCTACGGCTTGGTCGAAAATTTATAAGCTTCGTTTTCCTAGGGTTCGCGCGCAATCATTCACACTTGAAATGTTCGGTCCCGTCCGAAATATAGATTTTCAATGGAAAAACATAGGAGCGTAACAGCATGAGCACATCGATTCCTAACATTGCAATACGAGAAGTCTCTGATTTTGAAGGTCAGGTAGTACAACTTCAAGGATGGATTTATAACAGTCGATCCAGTGGAAAAATTCAATTTTTACAGCTCCGAGATGGCTCTGCGATCATTCAATGTGTGAATGTCAAAGCCGAAGTCGATCCAGAGGTGTTTGAAACCGGCGCAAGCCTTACGCAAGAATCTTCCGTTCGAATCATCGGAGAGGTCCGCAAAGATGACCGGTCCCCTTTGGGTTTTGAACTGGGCGTGCAAGGCATTGAGCTGCTTCATCTCGCAAAAGATTATCCGATCTCACCCAAAGAACACGGTGTGGCTTTTCTTCATGATCACAGACATCTTTGGCTGCGCTCAAAGAGACAACATGCAATTTTGAGCATACGAAATGAATTGATTTTTGCCATTCGAGATTATTTTTATACTCAGGGTTTTATCAACTTAGATGCGCCTATTTTTACTCCCAACGCCTGTGAAGGTACAACAACTCTTTTTCAAACTGACTACTATGGACAACCTGCCTTTTTGACTCAGAGTGGACAGCTATATATGGAAGCAGGGGCGCTAGCTTTTGGGAAAGCCTATTGTTTTGGTCCAACATTTCGGGCAGAAAAGTCCAAAACACGCAGGCATTTGACTGAGTTCTGGATGGTTGAACCAGAGCTTGCTTTTGCCGATTTGGAGCAGGACATGAACCTGGCCGAAGATTTCTTGGTTTCAATCGTTTCAAGAGTTCTCGATCGCTGCCAAGAGCATCTGAAAGTATTGGAAAGAGATACAAGCAAATTGGAAATGGTACAAAAGCCTTTCCCTAGAGTCCACTATAATGACGCAATCAAAGTTCTCAAAGATTTAGGTCAGGACATTGAGTGGGGGGGTGACTTTGGAGCGGAAGATGAAACAAAACTAACACAGCAATATGATCGCCCCATCATCGTTCATCGATTTCCCAGTGCCATCAAAGCTTTTTATATGAGAGAAGATCCTACAGACCCCAAACTCTCTCTTTCTATGGATGTACTTGGACCCGAAGGTTACGGAGAAATCATAGGCGGTGGAGAGAGAGAAACTTCTCTCGAAGTCTTAGAAAAAAAGATTGAACATGATCAGCTCCCAAAAGAAGCCTTTCAATGGTACCTTGATTTGAGACGCTATGGTTCAGTTCCCCATGCAGGCTTTGGTCTGGGCCTCGAAAGGGCCATAACGTGGATTTGTGGACTCCATCACGTTCGCGAAACCATCCCTTTTCCACGTATGATGGAGCGTCTGACACCGTAACATTGCTCTTACGTGATGTTTTTGAGCGTATATTCGAGCCATTTCTAAGCATGGACGTAAGAAAAGTAGCGTTTTTGTATTATTTATAAAAAAATAAATATATTCAAATACTTACATGCAATTTAATCAAGCGTTGTTCTAAGTTTTAATCATAAACCCCTAGGGTCAAATAAAAATGCGCAAAAAATAAGCGAATAGGGAAAATACTTACATCATGATTTCAAATGGTTAGACCTTATGTCATGGCATAAGCTTTGCTCTTATAGGGAGCATGATTGAAACAAATTACAAAATCGTAGTCGCAGAAAAAAAATCCGTAGATACCTTTATGAAGGTTTGTTATGGCCTCCTCCTGGGGATCATCATCAACCCGATTTTTTGGATCCAAGTTTGGTTTAAATTTCTCTAAATCGCGACCTGACATTTTTAGATGAATCTAAAAAACATAGGTCTAAGCCTAAGCCTTTGCCTGGGATTATCGATGGGCGGGGCTGAAGCAAGAGAGGTTCTCAAGCTTTCGACGTTGGAAAACCTTCGTTTTGAGATCACAAGACCCATAGAAGTCAGTGTCGAAAAGCAGGTTTTAAGCTCAGAAATATACTCCAGATGCATGTATCAAAGGCAAGTCCGCTTGATTTCCTCTACCAGAAAACCTCTTTCACATGCCATGAACATTCGAGGAGACTGGCAAAAAGGCTTTTTACGCAGCGAAGACTGCCAAGGAAGCGCAAAACTTCGCGCTGTAGCAGATCAGTTTTGGGATCGCCTGGCTACCCTTACTGCCGAAGAAAACACACTACTTTTTATCGAAAATCAGTCTTTCACCTTTTCAAAAGACTCCCCCACCCACTTCTAATCCACCGACCGATTTTAGTATGGCACCTTTTCCCGGAAAAGGTGCCTGGCACCGTTTTATTTTTTTTCGAACATGCTGCGGCTGATGGTGAAGCCCTGCATTTTGGCTTCTCGGTAGAAACTGGGGAGTTTTCCCGTGGCTTGATGATCACCGAGTATTCTTCCCTGGGCATCTACTTTTTTAACTTGATACACAAACACATCCTGAACTTGATAGTGTCCCGCCTCATCTACGCCTAGCACTTCACTAATATGTGTGATTTTTCGACTGCCATCTCTGAGCCTTGAAGTCTGAACAATCACTTCCATCGCACTTCCAATTTGGGAGCGCAGGGCCATCAGAGGCAAGTCCACATTCGACATCATGGCCAAGGTCTCGAGTCGGCTCAAAGCCCCAAAGGGAGAGTTGGCATGAATGGTCGCCATAGAACCGTCATGTCCCGTATTCATCGCTTGCAACAAATCCATCGCCTCGCCAGATCGAACTTCTCCAATGACAATTCGATCAGGTCTCATCCGTAGTGAAGCTCTGACCAAATCTCTGATGCTTACCTCTACTCCACCCTCTTTTTGTGCATGCAAGGTTTCCAAAGGCAGGACGTGCGTCTGAGCCAAATCTAGTTCACTTGCATCTTCAATAACAACAATGCGATCGTCTGGAGGAATCAAGGATGAAATTACATTCAAAAGTGTAGTTTTCCCCGAGGAAGTTCCTCCAGAAACCAATATATTTTTTTTCAAACTCGCACAAAGGTTTAAAAACTTGGCCATCTCTAAAGAAAGTGCCCCGACCTTGACCAAGGTCTTGAGTTTCATTGACTCCTTTGTAAATTTACGAATGGTTAAATAAATTCCCTTTTTGGCTACAGGAGGAATGACTGCATGGATTCTAGAACCATCTCCCAACCTTCCATCTAAAATGGGTTGATCCTCATCAATTTTTTTTCCCACTGCCTGAGCAATTCTACGAACTGCAGCCATGAGCTGATCTGAATCTTCAAAACTATTTTTGGTCTTTTCGAGTTTTCCACCCTTTTCAATATAAACCTGATCAAAGCCATTGATCATAATCTCTGAAATGGATTCGTCTTCTAAAAACTCTGCGATAGGCTTGAGAAAGCCCGAAGTTGCCTGATGAAAAAAGTCGCTCATAGTGAATGAAATTCTACTGCAAAACGAACAAAAACACGATGATCCCTTAGGGATTTTTTATGGATCTTCTGAGGAGGATTGGCTTTGTAGGGCTCCGTTTCTTTGAGCAACTTCTCCTTCATCATAAAAGGTTAAGTGAGCCATAAACTTATTAAATCCCTCATAGTATAAGGCATTTGAAAAAGTGAACTTCTCTAACATCATTAGAGACATAATTTTGACATACATAATTTTAGGATCAAGAAATGGGCTCATGCAAAGATATCTATAAAATAAAATATTCAATGGAGTAGATTTAAGAACCGCATATGGAGCCCACAATACTCTATTAAAAATAAATGCATCAAGGCCGGCATTGCCAGTCTTAATCAATCCACTAGATTCGTCATACATACGATCTGCAAGAACCAACATAAATTCATTGAAAGCTTCATAATCACTAGACTGATCCATAATTTGTTGAAGCTTCTGTTCTTTATTGAGTTCCTCCAATGCATTTTCACCAGCATACTTCTGTAAGAATTGATCCATAGCTTGAGAAATCTCTTCGTCATTTTCGATTAAATTTTTCATTAAAATAATTTTTTCACTGCTGAAAGATCCCTCATAATTTTCAGCCAGTTGATACAATGAATCTTCAATTGCCGTCTGATACACTTTATTTTCTAGAGCCAAATCAATAAATGAAATCAAACTAAATGTAGAATAGTCACGCCCAACCTTTCCCCAAAATCCCGTCTTCTGATTTGAAATAATGTTTGCAGCAATTCTGGGACCCACCATGCTAAACCCAACATCTTTCGCCAGCTTTTTTGTCGTATATGCATTGGGAACCTTATCGTAATTTGCCAAAATGAATCCTCCAACAGATAAAAGAACCTTCTGCAACGTCATACTCTGTTTGGTACCAACATATGCAAGACTTCTCTCAAATCTCGGAGTTTTGTCAGGTCTTGCATGGCAAGACCTCATGGCATTTTTGTACCAGTTTTTTCTTCTGGTTGCGTATAGATTGGCTTCGATGATCGCATCGGCTTCATTTACGCCGCGTGATATGAGCTTTTTGTACATGCGATCAAAATGCTTGGCATAATGTTTTCGGATGCGAATGCGATATCTTGCAAAGGCTTCGACATGAATTTGCACCATTTGCGGAACTTCACGTACGACGTATTGAAAAATTTGATTGATATTTGTCGCATCTAAAACTCCATTGTTTCTTTCATACTGGTACAGGCTTGTCTCTTTTGCCGTTTTCCAAATGTATAAAAAAGTCTCTGGATCAAAGATTTCCATTGCCGATTGATGATACGCTCCGGCGCTTCTAAGCTTCTCAACAAATTCTGTCAGCCTCATTTCTTCCAATCGACCCAGCCAACGATCCATATTTTTTACGACTATCTGCCAGGGGAGCATTCCCCTTTTAAAGTCTGCATATTCGGCTACAGCTTTGATGATTTTTACGTCATCCAAACGAAGCTTCAAAATTCCATCAGGAGACTCCTGAGCCAAACGCGCAATACTTTTGATAAAAGCAATTCTCTCATGATCATTTTGGATGTGCAGCGTGACTTTTGTAAGCAGCTCCTTTGCATCCGCTGCCACTGAAACACCATTGTCTAAAAATTGAATGGAAACTTGAGGGATCTCCAAAATCTGCCCATTGGGAAGGTGGATGGTATGGGATCTACCTTCGATAAAATTCTCAACAATGTCTTTGCTGTACTGGCTCTCAAAAGGCTCAAACACGAGCTCTCCATCGACCCGATGAACAATAAGCTTAACGTCATCAACAACATAGCTCTCATGCCAATTCACATAGGAATCTGTATGCGTTCGGTATCTTGTGTTTAGCCTTGTCACAAGTTCCAGAGCTTCATCTTCTGTGATGCTTTCGGTTCGACAAAGGTAGGTAAGCATCTGCGCCAAAAACTCTCGATCTGCGTCTTCTACCGAAAGCGTCGAAGCCAGGTGATAGAGCTTTCTCATTTTCATTCCTGTAAACACTTCGGGCCGACCCAGCCACTCCGCCACATATCTAGCCGTCCGCTTGATCGGATCAAAGATTACATCCATAAAAACGTCGATATAATTCCAAAACTTGATTTCAAAGAGCTCAGGAAAATGGTCCTTGAGAAGCTGCTTTAACACTGCATGATCTTGATCTAAATTGTCTTTGATCATCGCCGCAATACGATCAAAAGATCTCTCGCCTTCTTTGGGAACTCGAAGCAAATTATAGATAAAATGCTCATCCATAAAACCAGGCATGGTTTCATAATTGAACATATGTGAAAGAAACTCTGCCCGATCTCGATAGGTTTGCGCGGAGATTTCTTCCGTGACTCGAAGTCTTGGAATTTCATGAACCACCTCATCTCCAATATGCGGATCATGCCTCCATTTTTTTTGGAGCAACTCCTCAAACTCTTCCGGATCTTCCAGAGCCTTTAAAATTTCTTGAAACTCTTCGGGAGATACTTCTTCACGATTGAAAAAATGATGCGTAATTTTTTCATTGGAAAAAAATTCCTTAATAGCTTCATCTGCTCTTTCTAAGGCTTGATCTGTTAACAAAGATCTCTGTGCAAAGACACGATCAAAGCCCTCTTTCTTCCACTGATTGATGAATTTGATGGCCTTGCCTACAACAATGTACTCCGTCACCACAAAAAGTGCGACACCTAAACCTTGTAGAATTCTAACATTCGAAATTTTATCTGTGATCTCTGCATACAAAGACAAAGCATCATCAGCGTGAATGTTTCCCGTGAGATATCCTCGGTTGATCAAACTTTTTTGATCATTGAGAATGGATACTTCCCACTCTCCCAAAGCCACATCAATGGCCAGTACCACAAGCTGCGCGCCTACCCATATTACCAGAGACATTCCAGCTCCTTGAGTCATCAGCAAAAAAGGTACTGCTACAGCAATCATCAAAACCGTTACCGCCGTATGCCTAAATTCATCCTGCGCAAAACCTGCATGCCAAAACTCACAGAGTTGAAAAGCTTCGGTTTTTTGATTGGATTGGTTAATGTATTCAAACATCGCGAAGAGACGTACAGATGAAGACTCAACAAGGTATTCTTCAATCTGCTCGATCAAGATATTTTGCTGAACCTGATATCTTCTTCTTACTCTAGCTGCTCCTTCACTGTTTCCCCTTGGTTTGTGACGATCATAATATAGATATCTTTCATTGATGCTCATTTTATTTT
>JAGRAX010000129.1 GCA_020434365.1 Bdellovibrionales bacterium | reverse complement strand
AATCGATCCGGTCAGGTGCATTTTGCGGATGTTGTGTGTCGAAAGTAAGCACAGCTGGCACTCTACGGCTATAGAGAGTTGTCCTTGACATTGAAAGATCAATTGCTGTAGTGCAAATGCAGGGTTTAAAACGGAAATAGAAATCGAGTCGAAATGAAGTTTACAGTTTAAAAAGAAGTGCCAGACCGGAATCACAAAACGAGTGCGACAGTTTTGTTAAAAAAGACTTCAGAAGGTGTTTTGAACTGTAAACACTTTCTAGGTCGATCGTTAAGCTTATTTTCCAATTCAGACAAGTCTTTGGATGTAAATGATCTAAGATCAGTGTCTCTTTTTACATATTGACGAAGTAAACCAATGGTATTTTCCACCGTACCTCTTTGATGAGGCTGCATCGGATCACAGTAATACACTGGATACTTGCTTTGTCTGCCCCTGGAAAACTCACTTCCATTGGTAATCGTATGCACAGGACGACCTAAGCTATCAAGAATCTCCTGTGTCATACTCTGAACCCAGTCAGATTGACCCTTGCCCATATACCCAAGCTTTACCAGCCTTGTCTTTCGTTCAACTAAGATCAACAACTGATTGCGTGATGCTCCGTACATTCCATCTCGCTCCCAATCTCCAATTCGACTTCTAGATTCCACAATCTCAGGACGCTGCCCAATTCGAAGCTTACCTCTCATCTTCGCTCTACGTTGGACTCTTCGACCCGCTCCCCGTCTCCCAAACCTACGCAATAATTTTATCTCTCGACGGTGCTTATATAAACTTCGATAGATCGTTTGGGGGCTGATCTTCAGATACCCTTCCAAGCAAAATCTTCCAGCGATCTGCTCGGGACTCCATCCTTTTTCTAAATATTCTACGATCTTTGCTTTGATTGACGCTGTGACTTTCTTCTTTTTCCTACAGCGAAGATATCTTTTGGCTGCTTTCTCTTGGGCTCGTTCTGTGCTGTAGCCCCTGCGACTACCATTTCGACTCACTTCCCTGTATACCGTACTTCGATGAATCCCTAGCTTTCTTGCGATCTCGGCTTTTGATATTTTCATATCTACATACAGTGAAATGTGACATCTATCTCTGTAGGTCACCCGGTGGTACTTGCCCATGTGCAACTCCTTTGTTCTTGGTCGAATAAAGAGCTACCACACGGGTGGCCCACGATTTATTCAACCTTGTCGCACTCGCTTTGAACATCCGGCCACTTCTGGGAGTCCCGATGGTTTCATTCACATCAATGACTTAGATGGCGCTAATGACCAAGATCAAACCAGAGCATTTACAATTGACCACCTGGGAAGGCCAATCTCAGTAGGCTGGACAGATGGAGGAGGCTCAGAAGGCGTTCAAAATGCCATTTGGCGTTTGTATTAGTCGGGTCGTCGCGCACATGCAAAGTTGGATTGAGGGAGCGGACAGGGTGTTGCATATTCTTTAGAAAAATGACAGTACAGCTTGTTGCTTATGTAAATATTTGAGCCTAGTCTACGACCGGATACTGGGCCAATTCGTTTGGGGTTTTCATGAAAAAAATTTCATATGTGAGTCTGTTGGCGTTATTTATGGTTCTCTCTGTTGTTTTTCGCTCTCATGCGCAGGATCAGGATGATTTTACATATTCGTTGAATAATATTGTAAGTGTGAAAATACCGATATCCATTTTTTCGAATGAATTAAGAAGTCAACATTCTGAAAAGGTATCGGAATTTATCGATAAACATAAGTATGCAATCCATAAAGTCATGCTAGCGACCATTTTGAGAAAAAATTACTGGATTGGAGCAGATGCCAAATTGGAAATTATGCGAAGTGTGTATGGCGCAGTCTCTTATGAATTTCATAGAATGGAACATTCTAAATCCGGAGTCCTTAATTCTGATTTCTCTCATGATAGTTACTCTGCGATTATATATGATGATCCATTTGATCTGAAAAATAACTATTCAAACTTAACAAATAAGAAGACATTTACGGATCACTTCTTTCATTTTTTAAGTGGTAGTAAAGAGTATCTATTCAATGACTCATTGGATACAGTGAGCAAAGAACTGTTGCCTCTAAAGTATGTGGGATCGCCATCAGAAACAAAGGATCTTTGGGAGCTATTTGTTCATAAAGATACGAAAATACTAAGAATTGATGTTGAATCAGAACTTGTTACCCGTTGCGACGGTCATTGGCATTCAAGTGACTATACAGAAGAATTTTCGATAGCGATGTATGAAGGAATGAGAAACGAAACCTTTGATGTGACAGGGCTTATTCATTCAACCCCCACTGATGGTGGAGAACCTTGTGATAAGCCTTTTCGAAAGGAACAAAAAAGAACTATATCTGTGCCGTAAGTAAGGTGTCACACGTGTGTTACGTGTTTGCTATGGGGTACTCGAATTTCAAAATCTCTTAATGAAAACATAATCTTAGCTTTTTAGATGCTTTTAGGGTCTAGGATGAGTTTGTGAATTGAATGATTTTGTTTACAATGATAAGTCCTCCCGGGTAAAAAATAAAAGGGGGATAATCGTGGTACGGTGTAAATCAATGAAAGTTTTGGGGAAGATTTTTTTCTTAGCGGTTATTGCTAGTCAGAATGTATTTTTTGTTTCAAATGTGCATGCTCAAAAAACAATTTCTGCAGTGGTAACGGATTATAAAACCTTGAAGGAAGATTTTACATCCCCTGGGGGACCGATACGTCATATTGTTTCCAAAATGGATCAGATCAAAGGTGCTCTTGTGATCGATGATGCGTCTTTTTGGGTGCCCTATACATCGGGTCGCTGGGTACAAGATATGCAATTGGCACAAATAGCTTTTTTTAAAAAAAGCGTTGAATTCTGCAATAGAGGCGGAGATTCCAAGATTTTTTTGATCTATAGTAAGCTTTCAGGAGATTTAGTTCCCTTAGAATCAGATGCAAAAAACCTCCTGATCAGTACAATGAAATCTCTGTCAATGGATCCGGAAAAAATACCTCAGTGCATGTACTTTGCACATGCAACAAAGTTCACTGATATGAAAAGTGGTAGGTATACGATTCCGGTTTTCGAGAAAGGAATTCCAGATGTTGCCTCTGCGCTGCTCGATAAAAAACCAAAAATACAGCCCATAGATAGCGCTGGAAAGTTCAAAGGATACACATTGGATTTGGAGAGTGCATATTTTTCTGACTACAACGAAGTGATACATAGGATCTGGACTCCCATTGGAAATTCTATCAGCGTTGCGGACTTTGATGGTTCAGATTCGGACATCACGATTGTGGCAACGCACCTTCCCTTTAGTGATTTGACCAGGGTAAAAAACAGCAGAGAAAATACTTTGGTACCAGGGTATTTTGCGATCATTTTGTCGATCAGGACTTTAGAGAAGCAGAGATAAAAAATTGTCTATACTCTGAGTGACATCTTCGCATAGGAAAGGTATGAAAAATTTTGGTAAAATATCAAAAGCTTGGCTTGCAGAACTGGGAATTTATACAAGCGAGCATCTAAAACAATATGGATCTGTTCATATTTATCGTCTTGTCAGAGCTCGACATCCAAAAAAGGCTTCGCTCAATCTTCTATG
>JAGRAX010000128.1 GCA_020434365.1 Bdellovibrionales bacterium | reverse complement strand
AGCTCCTTTTGCCGCTTCTAGCATGGCTAGGGTTTGTTGTAGTGAAAAAGTCTCTTGTTCGCCTGTGCCTTGGATTTCTACAAATTGATCTTTGCCTAGCATCACGATATTCATGTCCACATCGCAGTTGGAATCTTCCCCATAGTCCAAGTCCACCAGAATATTTTCAGATTTTATGCCTACACTGATTGCAGACAGGGGCTTGACGATGGGACTCTCACTCAATGTTTTTTTGTTCAAGAGTGTTTGGATTGCCAAGGACAATGAGACAAAGGCGCCGTTGATCGAAGCGGTGCGGGTCCCTCCATCAGCCTGGAGGACGTCGCAGTCTACTATTATGGTACGTTCTCCCAGTTTTTTGAGATCTATACAGGCTCTCAAAGATCTTCCGATGAGTCTCTGGATTTCTTGAGTCCGTCCAGAAGCCTTGCCCGCTGTAACCTCTCTCCGACTTCGAGTATGTGTGGATCTCGGAAGCATGGAATACTCAGCCGTGATCCAGCCTTTTTTCTTACCTTCGAGAAATGGAGGGACTTTTTCCTCTATGGAGGCTGTAGTAAGAACCCATGTTTTACCCATTTTGACAAGACAGGAGCCTTCTGCATGCTGAGTAAAGTTGGGAATGAACTCGAGGGGGCGAAGGCTATGAATTTCTCTGGCGTCTTTTCTTTTCATGCCTGCGGAATATGCCCTTCTCAACGAAGAGGTCAAGAGCTAAAAGAATCTTTTGAGAAAGTTGCTGGATCTGCATGCTAAGATCAAAATTGGGATCATAGCTCGAAGGTGTTAGGAAAATCTCTAAAGCTACAGCTGGGGCCGCAATGCCAATCAGAGGCGCCAAAGGAAGGGACGAGATCATGACCTGACCCGATTGTCCATTGGAAGGCAGGCTCAAGGCCATTTCTGAAGCCAGCGCAATTGACCCGTCAAGGTAGATTTCGGAGACTTTCTCAAGAGGTATCAACACAGATTCTTTTGTGGGCTGATCGGGTTTATGGACATGAATCCGAACCCAGGGATCTGGGTTTTTCTTCCTGTGAGCCAAGCTAAGGTGCAAAAAAATGGCTCTATCTTTAGAATTGACCATAGCCCGTCTCTGGTCAAGGCTCATCTCATAATCTCCGAGTCTTGTTATGGTCAAAGGATTTTGTTTCTGTTTCCCCCATGATTTTTGAATGGATCGAGCGAGTTCGAGCAAAATATCGCTTTCATGGCGGGGTCCATAGGATAGACCTTTGTACGGGCCCCCATATGCGGGATCAACAACAATAGAGTAATCCGCCTGTAAGGGAAAGGGAAGACTCAACCCTATCAGCAAACAACAAAGGGCATGTATCTTCCAGAGACCTTTATGTGTAGAACTATGCTTGCATTGCATGCATTTCTTGTAGCAGATTTTTGTCAAGCCTTCGAAAAGATTCATTCCTGTTTGATAGGGTTTATTTTTTAGGCATTTCAGCGTAAAAGTGCTGGGCATGCTAAAAATACTCCTGGCTCAATGTAACTCCACTTGTTCTGATATTGAGGGCAACCGCAAGCGTATAGAATCGGTGCTGTCTACTCAGAATGCCCAAGCCGCAGATCTTGTTATTTTTCCTGAGCTATTTTTGACGGGTTATCCTCCTAAGGATCACGTTTTTGAGTCGGATTTTATGCAGCGATGTGATCAAGCTCTAAAAGAACTGGCTCAAAAGTATTCGCAGCAAAGCTTCATTTTGGGTACCATTACCCAATCTGAAGATGGAGTAAGGTGCAATTCAGCTGTGTGGATAGATCAGGGGCAGATACTTGCAAGCTATCAAAAAGCGCTGCTTCCAAGTTATGATGTTTTCTTTGAACCTAGATATTTTAAAGGACGAAAGCAGCTTTTTGAGCCAGTTTCATGGAAAAATTATAAGGTTGCAATCAGCATTTGCGAAGATTTTTGGTTTCGAGATGGAAAAAGCTCAGGGAAATATGAAACTGATCCTGTAATCGAGCAGTTAGAGGAAGGATGTGATTTTTTACTCAACCTTTCTGCCTCACCTTTTGAGGAGGGAAAATCAAAAAATCGCAAAGATCTCGCAAGCTACTACGCACAGAAATATCAAACGCCATTTCTTTTTTGCAATATGGTTGGAGGAAACGATGACCTTATTTTTGATGGTCAAAGCTTTATCATGAGTGCTCAGGGTAACATTCAAGGACAGGCAAAATCATTTTCCTCAGACCTTTTGCTATGTGAATTTCCTTTGAGCTCAAAAGAAGTTTCTGTGACAGAAAGAGATTCAATTGCCGATGTTGCAGATGCCCTTTGTTTGGGAGTCTATGACTTTGTAAGAAAGAACCAACAAAGCAAAGTATGGATTGCGTTGTCTGGTGGAATTGACTCGGCCTGTGTGGCTCAGCTGGCTTGTAGGGCACTGGGTTCTAAAAATGTAAAACTTGTTTTTATGCCATCGAAATATACACGCCAGATGAGTCACGATGATGCTCACTTGATTGCAAAAAATTTGGGATGTTCTTTAGATGTGATTCCTATTTCTGAGGCCATAAATACATTTGAAAAGCTTCTAGAAAACTCCTTTCAACCTGAGGCAACAGGAACGGCGGAGGAAAATATACAGGCTCGTACCCGAAGCTTATTGTTGATGGCGCTATCGAATCATCATGGAGGCTTGGTGTTGTCCACGGGCAATAAATCTGAGATTGCTGTTGGCTATTGTACGCTCTATGGAGATATGGTGGGAGCTTTAAACCCACTAGGAGATGTTTGGAAGAGTCAGGTTTATCGTCTTTCAAATTATCTAAACCAAACACAGGTCGCCATTCCAGATCGAGTGTATACAAGAGCCCCCTCTGCTGAGCTTAAAGAAGATCAAGAAGATCAAGACTCGCTTCCCTCCTATGAAATACTCGATGCCATTCTTTCCCTTCGAATTGAGAAGAAGTATTCGGCTTCTGAAATTATAGCTGAAGGATTTTCAGATGAAACGGTATCGAAAGTTTTGGACCTTGTAGAGAAGTCTGAATTTAAGAGATCTCAGTCTCCAATCATTCTGAAAATTAGCTCGGTTGCCTTTGGATCCGGTAGGCTCTACCCTGTTGCGAGGACATCCTATGAAGATTGAGCACATTGCCATTGTCTATAAAAAAAGTGTGTATCAAAAACAGGTTTTAGAGGCCAAGACCACTCAACCTATTTCAAAACTTATTGAGGATAACCATCCGTCTGTACGAAAAATTTTACCAAGTCACCATAAGCATTTGGAGTGCTTAGAATATGTTCAGGACTTTCTCACAAAAGAAAAAATTGAATTTTCTCTTTTTCAGAGAAATCAAAATTTTGACGAAAGTACTTTTGATTTGATTCTAAGTGTGGGTGGAGATGGAACATTTTTGGATGCTTCAAAAAATGTGTCTGAGAAATATATGCTCGGAGTCAATTCTTGCCCCAATGACAGTGTAGGAAGGTTTTCGGCAGCTTATAAAGAAAATTTTTCTGATTTTATACGAGATATTATTTCTGATCAGATCAAACCGACAGTTTTGACAAGACTTTCTGTGCGTCTTCAAGGAAAGACATTGATTCCAGCATTGAATGATGTTCTTG
>JAGRAX010000127.1 GCA_020434365.1 Bdellovibrionales bacterium | reverse complement strand
AAGCGAGAAAAAGGCGGCAGCTATACCATCTTTTCTATCCGGCTTGTACACAAGATGGATAAACATAAATTTGTAGACCTATACAAGAGCTTGTCATCCATCGACTATAGAGAGAAAACAGAAAGCTATGCAAAACTATTGAATATGCCCATCTTGACAGTAACAAAAGACGGTTATTCAAAAAGAATGCCCGCTCAGCTTGACACTCCCCTGATACATCAAACCCAAAATCAGATTGATGCAGAAAAACTGCAGCCTATAGATCTATCAAAGTCAACATATATAAAGGTCGAAACACTGGGCAATCAGCCTTGTCTGACAATCAGCCAAAAAAAGGCGGCATGGATTGGCATGGTACTTTGTATCAGTTTTGGAATCGTTGCAGGCCTTGCATGGGGTGATCGAAACATCGTTGCCACGATTGTGGCTTCTTTAATGTCTCTTTTGGGAATCTATATTTCTATCAAAAGCCTGCTTTCCAAAGAAGTGATTGTGGTTTCTAGAGATGGAGTGACTACCTTCACAATCTTTCTCGGAACAAAATCTCAAGAGCTCCACATCCCCTTGCAAGACATTGAAGAAGTTAAAGTGGCGAAACATGATCGAGGAAATCTAGCTGTTCAAATCATTTCGGATCGAAAGATCATAGATATCGGCCAGCATCTTCCCAAAGAAGAAAAACGACAGCTTGCTACTTATATTGAGCAACAAATCAAACAATACGGTCGAGAAGGCTAAGTTAAAAAAAAGAGATTATATGGATATACACATTCAACATTTTTTTGATCCAGAGACATCGACATTGAGCTATATTGTTTTCGATCATGCCAGCAAAGATGCTGTAATCATTGATTCGGTCCTCAACTATGACCCTGCATCTGGGAATTACAGCTATGAATCCATTGAAAGCCTCATCAATTTTGCTGAGGAGCAAGGCCTATATGTTCATTACATTATGGATACCCATGCCCATGCGGATCATGTGTCCGGAATGGACGTGCTCAAAGCACGTATTCCAACGGCTAAGACTGTAATTGGGAAACACATTGTTAAAGTTCAAACGGTTTTTTCAAACTTTTTTAATCTAAAAAACTTCCCCTGCGATGGATCGCAATTTGATGTTCTTGCAGATGAGGAGCACTCTCTTCAAGCCGGTAGTCTAGAAATCCAAATCATCTTTACACCTGGCCACACTCCAGCCTGCGCATCTTATATCATTGGCAACAACATTTTCGTTGGAGATGCCTTATTTATGCCTGACTTTGGGACTGGACGCTGCGATTTTCCTGAAGGCAGTGCTCATGAGCTCTATCATTCGATTGCAAAAAAAATATATACGCTGGATGAACATATAAATGTGTATACCGGTCACGACTACATGCCAGGAGGAAGAGAGTTAGCTTTCACAACAACTCTTGCAGAGCAAAAGCAAAATAACAAACATCTCAAGGCAAGCACTTCTGAAGAGGAGTTTATCTCTTTTCGAACAAATAGAGATCGGGAGCTTGCAGCCCCTAAGCTTTTGCTTCCTAGCATTCAAATCAATATTGCGGCAGGTATATTTCCAGAAGCAGAAGACAACGGAACTTCATATCTAAAACTACCCCTCATACCCAAGAGCTCATAAAAAACCTCACTTTTGAAGCTCGTAAGGTAAAAATAGACGCTTTGCAATAAAATATACTTGCCTTTTTCCTGTAAAGTATATATATACTGCCACCATAGATTTCGTATGGACTCTTTGTCGACTACGCCGCCAAGGCCTTCATGATAGGCCATGTACGTGATGAAACATCATCCTCGCTTTTCTCCAAGGGGTACCGAGAGAACTCGGACATATACAAATTCTTAAGGCCTATGTTGCATGTGTTTGCAACATGTCTTGTAATCAACCCTGTAAAGAAAATGTAAGGAAAACATAATGAACACATTTCAAGAACTTGAACTCTCTCAAAGCCTTCGCAAAGCCATAGAAAATATGGGTTTCGAAAAGCCCACTCCGATCCAAGCCCAGGCCATTCCCTTAGCACTTCAAGGAAAAGATATTTTAGGAACCGCGCAAACTGGCACGGGAAAAACAGCTGCTTTTGGAATTCCTATGATGGAACATTTGGCAAAATCTTCTCGTGGAGTTGCATTGGTATTAACCCCAACGAGAGAACTGGCACAGCAAGTAAACAAAACACTTGAGCAGCTTTCAAAGTATATGGGATTTTCTTCAGCGCTTCTCATTGGAGGAGATTCAATGCACAAACAAGTCCGAAGCCTACAAAGAGATCCACAAATTCTCGTAGGGACTCCCGGAAGAATCATTGACCACCTAGAGCGTGGCACACTGATGCTTCATGCCGTTGATTTCTTAGTGCTCGACGAAACCGACCGTATGTTGGAAATGGGTTTTTCAATCCAACTGAAAAAAATTGCAAGCTTCCTGACCAAACGAAAGCAAACCCTGATGTTTTCTGCAACCATGCCCAAAGAAATTACAGCCATTGCAGAAAGTTACTTACAAGACCCAGAAAGAGTCTCAATAGGCTCGGTCAGCAACCCAGTAGAAAAAATCAAACAAAGTCATATTTTTGTCAAACAAGAAGAAAAATTCGATCGACTGATTCAACATATCGATGACAATGAAGGTGCCATGATTGTATTTGCAAAAACGAAGCATGGCGCAGACAAATTGGCAGCGCGTTTGTACAAAGAAAAAATCAGCGCCCGTGCACTTCACGGAGACCTGCCACAACGAAAAAGAGAACGAGTCATCCAAGGGTTTAGAACCAAAGGATTTATGGTTCTTGTAGCTACTGACATTGCAGCTCGAGGTCTAGACATTCCGCATGTAGAACATGTCATCAATTATGACCTTCCTCAATCTCCACATGATTACATTCATCGCATTGGTCGGACGGCTCGCGCAGGAGCTGAAGGGTCGGCATTAAGTTTTTTAACTCGAGCAGACGAATCCAAATGGAAAGCCATTTGCCGATTGATTGACCCAGATTTTAGAAAAAAAGAACGTCAATCCGTTCCCAATCGTTTTACAAAAAAGAAAAAAAGATTTTTTGGGAAACCAAGAAGTTCGGAAAATTCTTCACCCAACAAGCCCCGACGGCCCTATAGAGGTGAATCAAAAAGAAATCCGCGACCCTCTAGGCAAGTTAGCGTGTCCTAGAGTTTATTTGCTTCATTGATTGTGCTTTGGCTTCTACAAGCAGCTTTGTTGCTTATACATCTCTACAAGAGCCTCAATGAATGCTAAGCGAGCAGATAAAAAGAACTATGACTGGATCAGTCTAGGAGGAGGGGCAGCAGGGTATTATGGAGCCTTGCACTTTGCCCAACTCTGCCCTTTATCACATTGCATGATCATAGAAGCCTCTTCAAAAACACTACGCAAAGTAAAAATATCCGGCGGAGGAAGATGCAATCTGACTCATAGCTGCTTTGAGCCTTCCAAACTTTCTAGCTTTTATCCCAGAGGACAAAAAGAGCTTATTTCTCTGTTTCATAAACACGGTCCTCGAGAAACTCTGCAGTGGTTTGCTCAGAGAGGTGTCCCTACAAAAACAGAAGAAGACGGAAGAATCTTTCCCATTTCAAACAAGAGTCAGAGTGTCATAGACTGCTTAGAAAAAGAAAGAAAAAAATTACAAGTCTCA
>JAGRAX010000126.1 GCA_020434365.1 Bdellovibrionales bacterium | reverse complement strand
TGTTCACTGATACATTGAGCAGCTATGTCAAAAACAGTACATTTGATGGGGATCGCAGGATCAGCTATGACTTCTCTTGCGGGTATGTTTCTGGAATTGGGTTGGAAAGTTCAAGGCTCGGATCAAAATTTTTATCCCCCTTCTTCTGAAATTCTAAAAGAACTAGGAGTAAAAACCTTTCAGGGTTTTTCACCTGAGCATCTGATTCATCACCCTGCAGACTTGGTTGTGATTGGAAATGTAATCTCGCGCAGCAATCCAGAAGCGCAGTATGTTTTGCAGCAAAAGATTCCCTACCAGTCGATGTCGGCTGCGCTCTATGAGTATTTTTTGAGCTCAAAAGAACGGTTTGTGATTACAGGAACACATGGAAAAACAACCACAACCTCTCTTTTGGCTTGGATTTTTACCGTAGCCCAAAGAGATCCAGGTTTTTTTCTCGGTGGGTCGCCTCTGAATTTCGACGCTGGATATCGCGTGGGCAAGGGAAAAGAGTTCGCGATTGAGGGAGACGAATACGATACAGCTTTTTTTGAAAAGACACCTAAGTTTTTACATTATGGTCCTCAATATGTAGCCATTACAAGCATTGAGTTTGACCATGCGGACATTTATAGGGATTTACAGCATATTCAAGATCAGTTTTTTGCGCTACTCGGGATCATACCGGCCTCTGGGTGTATTTTGGCTCATCGAGATGATCCAAATGTTTGTAACGTGGTGGAGCATAGCAAAAGACAAGTTACGTGGTACGGACTTGACGACCGGAAAGGCTATCATGTGAGGGATGTACGGGATACGGAGATTGGAAAAGCTTATTCCGTATACAATTGTGAGGAGAAGCTCTTTTCCGTTGAGGCTCCTCTCTTGGGATTTCATAATGTCAAAAATGTTTTGGCTGCAACTGGACTGGCGATGGCAGCTCAAGTTTCTCCCAAGCAAATCAAACAGGCAATAGAAAGTTTTCGAGGTGTGAAGAAACGTCAACAGAAGATCGGAGAAGCTCAAAAGGTTTCAATCTATGAAGACTTTGCACATCATCCAACTGCAATTGAAGAAACCATCAATGCCTTTGTACCTATGACTCGGGCTAGAGGAGGAAAACTTTGGGCCATTTTTGAGCCGAGGTCAAACACAACACGAAGAAATATTTTTCAAGAACGTTTCCCACAAAGTTTTGAAAAAGCCGATCACATTATTTTGGCTTCGGTATTTCGAAAAAACGATGCATTGTCTGAAGATGATCTTCTCAAGCCTTCTCTTATCGTGGATCGATTGAAAGCAAAGGGAAAGGACGCGTATACCTTTGATCAGAGCGTAGATATTCTTGTTCATCTGAAAAAAAATGTACAGTCTCAGGATGTCGTTGTGTTTATGTCAAACGGAAATTTTCAAAATCTTCCCAGAGATCTCTATGCGGCCCTCAAAGAGTCTGGATAGACCTAGTGATATCTCCGAACCAACACGCTTTTGTAAGTGTCCATCTCTGCCAATATTTTTCCAGTTCCAAGCACAACACTGAGCAGTGGGTTTTCTGCTCTCTTTGCAGGTAGATTGGTTTCTTTGGTTACTAGGAGATCTAAGTTTTTAAGCATTGCGCCTCCACCGGTTAAGATGATTCCGCGATCGTGAATGTCGGAAGCTAGCTCTGGAGGCGTTTTTTCGAGAGTAATTTTGATGGTATCTATGATAGAACGCAGAGGCTCTTGTATGGCCTCCCTAATTTCAGAAGGCTTGACCTGAACAATGCGTGGAATTCCACGCACGAGATCTCTTCCCTTGATTGAGATTGGATCTGAATTTTCCGAAGGGTAGGCCTCACCAAATTTCATTTTGATCTCCTCGGCTGTGGCTTCACCAATCAGCAAGGAATACTTTTTCTTCATGTAGCTCACCAAGGCTTCATCCATTTGATCGCCTGCAACGCGAATGGATTTGGATATGACAATCCCAGAGAGCGAGATCACAGCTACTTCAGTGGTTCCACCACCGATATCCACAACCATATTCCCAGAAGGGTCAGAAATGGGCATATCTGCTCCAATAGCGGCAGCAATAGGCTCTTCCACAAGATAAACTTCTCGAGCCCCAGCAGACAATGCAGATTCTTCAACTGCGCGTTTTTCAACCTCGGTTACCCCAGAGGGAATGCATATGACGACGCGCGGCCTTAGAATGAAGCGATTTTGATTGGCCATTCCCATAAAATGTTTCAGCATTGCCTCTGTGGTGGAAAAGTCTGCAATGACACCATCTTTGATGGGTCTTATGACCTCGATGTTGCCAGGAGCTTTGCCAATCATATGTTTGGCTTTGGTTCCAACGGCCAGTATCTCACGATTGTCTGAATGGTTGGCAATGGCCACAACAGAGGGCTCATTGATGATAACACCTTTTTCGGGCTTAAATACCAAGGTGTTTGCGGTTCCTAAATCGATGGCGAGGTCGGACGAGAATCCCGAAAAAAAAGATTTTAACAATGTAATGTCCCTTATCTTTGTAAGGAGTCAATCATGGCTCAAAGCTCTGCATTTAGAAGTTGAACTTCGTGCGTATTGCCCCTACTATATCTATAAGTGATTGTTTTTATCGATCTATTATCAAATGTAAAGGAAATCCCATAGAAAATGAATACAAAAACAAAATATTGTACGAATCTGGTGGCCCTAATTTTTGGTATGATTTGTCTTTGTGGACATCTTCATGCAAAGGCTCATGAGTCCTTGGAAAATTTTGAGTCTGATTCGGTTGGAAAACTCCCTCAGGGGGATTGGAAAGCCAGGGAAGGTGACCCGGCGGCTGTTTTTTCAGTTCAGCAAGAAGGTAAAAACAAATTTTTGAGCGTGAAAGACAAGGGTCAGTCGGTTCAATATTTTGTGAAGAAAAAGTGGAAACTCAGCAAATACCCCTGCATTCATTGGAGTTGGAGAGTTCATGATTTTCCCGAAGGCTCAGATGAGAGGGTTCGCTCCAAAAACGACAGCGCAGCGGCGATTTATGTTGTCTTTCCAAAACGTTGGTTCATTCCAGATTCTGTAAAATATCTTTGGAGTATGATTGTGCCTGTCGATACGGTCATCCGAAATTACGACCGTTTTCCTATGCAAGTCGTTCGTAAAGGAGATAAGCCCAAGGGTCAGTGGGTGAAAGAGATGCGAAATGTACAAGAAGACTACAAAGCTCTCTTCAATCGCAGCCCTGGAAATCCAGTTGCCATCGGTTTTTTGACGGATTCGAATAGTGTGGGTGGAGGAGCAAGTGCTGACTACGACGACATTTATGTCAGCGATTGTTCAGAGAAAGCTGCAGAGAAAGCTACAGAGAAGAAATAACCATGTAAGCTAACAAATTACTACAAAAGGGAACTATTCAATATCTCGATGAATTTGTAGGCCATAACTTTGGCTCAAGTTTTCATTGTCTCTAGCCACAATGACAATATCATTGCTACCTGCTTGTAATGGAAGGTTTGCAGAAATCAGTGATGGTTTGGTGTTTATAGCTG
Organism: Bdellovibrionales bacterium; assembly: GCA_020434365.1. Taxonomy (GTDB): domain Bacteria; phylum Bdellovibrionota_G; class JALEGL01; order JALEGL01; family JAGRMV01; genus JAGRAX01. Next base: position 201 of record JAGRAX010000126.1, on the reverse strand, counting down.
AGTCAATTTTTTGATAAAAGACCTTTTCTTCGTTGACTAAAATGTAAACGTCTTTGACCTTGTGATCGTCAGATACTTTGGCTTCGAGCTTGAAACTGGACTCAGGCTTTGCTTTTCCAAGAGTATTGAAGTCTTTCAGACTGATGGTAGGAGATTCAAAGAAGGTAGAAGAAAGATCACGGCTAGGGCTGATCTCAAAAT
>JAGRAX010000125.1 GCA_020434365.1 Bdellovibrionales bacterium | reverse complement strand
TACACTGAGGATGCGGAGTCTGAGCTTACCTTAAAGGACAATCCGAACGATACCCACTCCTCGCATCTCTATCGTAACCTGCATAATTTGTTAATTTCGACTGGAAAGATACCCGCCATCTGTGAACAGGCTTTAGTCCAAAAAGGCGAAGCACTTACCCTGAAGAACTGCGCCTCTGTTCAACAGGCTGAACGCTAAAGACTCGGCTGTCTTTAGACTTCTCGAACCGCCTAATGCCCTGCCTGGGAAATGGTAATGCCGGAACTCCCTGTATATTTCATCGTAAGCGCTCCATGAAGCAGTTTTTAATGTAAAGTAGCTGGTGATAGAAGGTAGTTGGTGATTCGTTCGTAATCATCAATGGTTTTTGCCAGTGGAATTTCAGTGAAGATTTTAACCAGTGCTGTATAGGGGTTAATGCCGTTTAATTTATTGATATCCGCATAAATAAAGCTATTCATTTGGAAAAAAATTTATCGGCGCATGTCGGATAAACGATTGCAAGAGATCCGGCCTGTTTCGAAGTTTGCAGATTGCAGTCTTTGCATGAACAAGTAGTTCGGCTTCTGATTCCGGGGCCAAATTTCCCAAATCATGGTACTTGATGTGACCCCATGCATATTCAATCGGATTCAATTCCGGAGCATAGGGCGGCAATTTGAAAAACTGGAACTTGGGATGTTTTGCTTGCCATTTTTGAACCTTCTTCCCCCAATGAGCCCGAAGTCCATCCCAAATCACAAAAATATGGCGTCTCGGAAAATTCAGATGCAATTGCTCTAGGAAGGCGACACATTCCCTGCCGCCAACATTTTTTCCTGGATGAAGGCGAAAAAGAAGTTTGGGTTTGCGACCACTGGATGTGGTTGCGATGGCCCCAATAGCGGAGATCTTTTTATGGGATCTCGTTTTTGTTTTAAGAATGGGCGTCTTACCTTTTGGAGCCCATGTTCTTTTCACAACCGGTGAGAGCTGCAGAGCTGATTCGTCTGCAAAAATCAGGATGGCATTGAGTTTTCGGGCTTTTTTTTGATCTCAGGAAGCTCTCGCTTGACCCAATGCCGAACACGTTTGTCATCTTTTTCAATGGCTTGCTTTTCAGGTCGCTGCGGACTCCAACCCATCCGAGCCAATATCTTTCCAACATGATTGAAGTGATATTGAACACCGAACTTTTTTTTGATGAGATCCGCGAGTCGCGCGCAGGTCCACAGATCATTGGGGTGCCCTGCAGCCTTGGCGCCTTTCAAAATCATCTTCTCAAGTCTTGAGAGCTGAGCTTCGCTCAGACGCCGGGGAGCTCCCGGCGTGGGTCTGGACTTGAGGCCTTGTTTTTTATCTTTGTGATATTTCCCTAGCCACCGGTAAAGCGTTCCGACTTTGACTTTGTACCTTGTTGCAACGTCGATTGGGGCGTGGCCGCCCTTGACAACTTCTTCGACGGCTTTCAAACGCCGCTCTTCCAGCTTTTTCCCTGATCCCAGTGGTCGACCCCTCATTCTATTTTCCCTCCATAGAATGAGGATACACAAAAATGAAAATTTATGAAGCTTTATTTATGCGGATATCAATAGCTGTAATAACGAGACTGTAAAATAAACTACTGGCTTCGGCTCCTTGGGGAGTATCACTAAAGAGCCAATTATTTCTGCCTATGGCAAATTTTCTGATAATTCTCTCTATGTACCCATTATCGGGTGGCATGAACCCATCATCCAAGTAGAGAGTCAGGTATTTGTACTCATTTTGAAAGTAATGAAAGGCTAATCCTAGTTTACTTTTGTGGGGCACTTTTAATTGGTTCTGATCCACTATGTCTTTGATGGCATCAAAAAGTGGTTTTTGAACTTTATTTCTTTCTAAAACCTTTTCTGGTGGGTCTAAGTTTTTGATTTCTTCTTCATGGGCATAGATCTTTTTGTATAAATCCATGACCTGGGAGGCTAACCCTTTGCCACTTTTAGCACCATCAACTGCTGCTGATTCAAACTTTCTCCTTGAGTGCATATTGCACCCAAATCTCTTTAAAAGATCTGATTCCAGTCGATCATAGATATTAAGCCCATCACAAATGACTTTTCCTGAGTAATCAAGAAAGAGTTCTCCTATGAGTTTCTGGTTCCTTGCACAGGAATAATCAAATAAAACTATCTTTTTATCTTCCGTAGGGTTTGATCTCACAATCATCCAAGATAAATCCTCAGGAGCCCTTCCTTTTTCTTTTAAAACCTGAACCTTGGTTTCATCGCAGGAGATCGCATAGGACTCAGATAATTTATCAGAGAGCACATTACGGATGCCAGTTAAGGACTTTGAGGCTTGAACCACCCATCTGGCCATTGTGCCCCTAGATAAGTCTATTCCTTGACGGGTAAAGATCTCCTCTAAGCGATAAAGGGGAAGTCCATCGGCGTATTTAGATACAATGATGGCAGAGAGTAGTTCTGGTGTCGCAATCCCTTTGGGAATAACGGAAGGTACAGGGGGGGCTGTTTTTTCATAATCTCCACTGTCTGCACCATACTTGGCTCTGTGGTACTCGATCACAGTCGTTTTCGCAGGTTCATACTTAAGCTTCTCTGACACTTCCCAGCCAATGATTTTTAACTGCTCACCCGATTCACTTACTTGCTCAGACTCAGGTAATTCTATCCTAACCACTTCTCGGGGTAAATTCTGAGGTAGAGGTTTTCTGTAACCTCTTTTTTTCTTGGCATAAGATTTTACTTCAATGGTTTTGGCATCTTCTTCTTTCTGAACCTCAGCTTCTACTTCATTAAATACCATCTTGAGCTGTTCTTGAGATTCCCACTTCTCTGATCCCTTACCAAATTGAGCTCTTTTAAGGGTATTTACCTGCTCCATCAACCAGGATATTTGACTCTCAAGATGTTTATTTTTTTCAACTGCCTTTGCAAGTTGTGACCGTAAATTTAAATTCTCAACTTCCAGATTTTGATTTGCAGAAATATTTTCTTGTAACATCGAGAAAGATTATTGTCGTATAAATATTTTGAAATCAACTCATTCTTGCAAAATGAAGCTCCGTAAAAGGACGCATCTTCCACACATCGTAACCCTCAAGTAACCACTCCAGTTGTTGGCTTGAGATTTCCACAACTCCCTCTGTGGATGTCTTGGGCCACTTAAACCTTTCTCTCTCTAATCTCTTCTGCCACAGACAAAACCCTGACTTATCAAAATACAACATCTTTAACGTGTGCTTTCTTCTCCCAGAAAAAATAAATAAATTTCTACCCATGAGATCTTTTCCCATTTCCGTTTCCACAATGGTGCAAAGACCATTGATCTGCTTGCGCATATCCACACTCTCCTTGTGGATAAATATTCCCTCAAACTCATGCACGCTTCTCATGATAACCTCCTTATCACTTCTGCGACCATCTGACCCACCCACTCTGGGCTTCGGTAATGAGAGCTTTGTTTTGGCCCCATCAAATTTATATCCTTTTTTAATTGATCACTCACCACTTCAACAGGAATAAACGATTTATTCGCTTCTGATTTTAACTGTAACCCCTTTGCGGGATAAAATTTGTGTACCCAAACCCGCATCGGAGAAATACAAAGATTTTCTCTTTTGCAAAATCCCACCAAACTTTCATTAGATTTTCTATACTCTTCCACCTTGGCCTTCCAAAATTCAATACGCTCCCGTGGTGAAAGATGCTTCGTTGATATTTTTTTATTCATAATGTCTCCCTGGTTATATTCAAAAGGAAGACTATGATTTTAAAAATTGATTTTCAAATCTGCTTCATGGAGCGCTTACAACAATCCGGTATCCAATTCCCGGTTCTGTCAGAATGTGCCGAGGCTTGGATGGGTC
>JAGRAX010000124.1 GCA_020434365.1 Bdellovibrionales bacterium | reverse complement strand
TGTGTCTATAGTCAATACAAATCTCTGGAAACCATCAGCACTCTTCTTGCTACATCAATCCGAAACAACTCCTGGAATGAAAAATCCAATTCTGATGACTATTACGTAAGCGGAATAGATCAACAGTGCAATAAAGGTAGCAAAGAGAAACCTAAGTATAAGTATTCCTATAAATTTCAAATCATTATCAGTGCAGAGCATTTCGATAACAATGATCCGAAAAAGCCCAATTACATCTATGTCCACCATGAAAAAGAAAAAGGGAAATACTATTTCAAGGGACAGCCCATTGGAAAGATCTCTGATAAGAACAATATCAATACCTATGTAGAGTTCCTGGGAACCAAAACAGCAAAGGCCTATACAATGCGGGCAGACGATATAGATCTATTGATTGCTGATCTTAAGAAAAAAATTGAAGCGTACAAACAAAAATCTGAGCAGCTGCGTATGCAAGCAACCCGTGTTGAGCGGCGTATGAGAAACACTGAATAATTCGATATATTAGGAGGGGTATGAAATGAAAAAATCCGTTATAAAAGTTTTCTCTGCTTTGGTCGTAATTTTGTTTTCACTTCCAGCAGTTTCTGATGAGAATATGTTTTGCAGAATCTATATGGTTGGAAGAGAGAGTAACACTTATACGCACACAGCCTTGAAGGAGATTTCTTTCAATCACAATCAATCGGTAGAAAAGTTATTTTCTCGTGATTCCATTGACGGTCCCTATGGAAGAACCACAGAACAAAAAAAAGAAGGTCATTTTAAAATTTCAATAAAAGATCATGGAGATGATGATATATCTTTGACGCTTTCAGAAATCAAAAAGCCAAATCAAAGAGGAAAAATTACTAAGTATTGGGTTGATCTCATCAAGATAAACATCGACTTCGACGAAGACGGTCGTTTTTTGAAAAAATACGAAAGAACAAGTGCAAGTCATGATATCAGAGAATTCATGTATAAAATTTTTGTGTCTTGTAAGGATGCTACCGAAGAGAATCCAAATGTTCAGAGCTTAGAAACGAGCCACTAAATAATATTCTTATATTTTAAAACACAGATTTGAGGCAAATAATATCGGCTCAGTAGTTTATGATGTTTCAATCTGACCAGAAGCTTTCACCTATTTTCCCGTCTCCAAAATCTTTCCGTACCAATAAGTGGCCGAAAGAAGTACATACATGCCGTATCTGATGACCCCGTCTCGAGAAGCAATCTCAATATCTGAATTTGCGCTTGCAAAAGACTCATTTTTTACGAGCGATCTGAAAGAAGGTGAACCAAGATATTGATACACGGACCACTGCCAATCCGATCCTTGAATGTTTTCACTCTTTGGATTGAAACGATCAAAGGCTTTTGAAAAATCATCCATATTGATTTCAATGATTTCCTTAGATACAATTTCTTTTTTTCCGTCTTCATCAGAGGACAAAGGAAGTTCGATTTCTTCAACGCTTGAAGAAAAACAATAGGTAGGCATCTTCTCAGGTGAGCTTACATGTAGTCCCTTATAAGACAATAAACCAAAGGCCGAATACGGATCGCTTTGATCACAAGAGCCGACTTTAATTAAATATATCATTCCTTCTCTATCAAAGTATCTATAGGTCAAGAGGTATCCAGCTCTCAACAATGTCTGTGTTGTAGAACGTAAATTTTGAATCTGTTGAGGTTCTAAGCGTACCGAAGCTTCATGGGGATGCTCCATCATAGCGTCTGCTTGATTAAAGGGATAGTATTGATAATATGGAGGCGTAAAATCAACTGTAATCCACTGATTTTCTACATGGACTCTTGCATATACATGAAAATCCCAAAAACCAAATGCATCCGGACCGACTCGTATTTCAGTTTCGTATCCATAGCTTGTAAAAGTGTCATACACTGTCAAGGCGATTTCCTGACAATCAAAACCATCCTTCATCGAGCTTTTTTTATCATTAATTAAAAACAAGTTTTGCCCGCTGGAATCTATAGAAAAATCTTCAAAGTTTTGAAAAGCAGAGTGAAAGCCAAAATCTCTTGCTGTAAACTTTCTTTTTACTTCATCAAGAATTTTCAAAAATGTTTTTGTTTGCGAAAAACCTTTCGATGAAAAACATACAATTAAGATTACTATAAAATATTTGATATCGAAAAAACTACCTATCCTCATAAGATATCCTTGTATTAGATTAGAAAATATTTTTCAACACAGAAATCGTTGATCTTTGTTAGATATTATTCAAAAAATAGCTTCATGATCTAAATAAATTCAATACATACTGAGCAAAGATGGGAAGGGTTAGATTATCTAACCCTTTGCTAGATAGAAGTTCCACGACAGTAAGAATAAAACTAACCGCCAAAGCTTTTTCTGGAGACAAATAAAACAAAGCAATCGCAAAGCAACTTATGAAAAAGGCTCCACTCCCGACAAATGTTTTGTCAACATAGGGGATTTTCCTTTTTCCATATTTTTTTCCAATGAGCGCAGCGAGACTGTCACAGATCACCATAACAAGTATAGAAAAAAATCCGTAGCCGGCTTGGTCAATGTAAAGTGCCATTGCAATACCTACCGAAAGATAGATCGGAGCCAAATCTTTTGGATGTCTTTGAGAGTATTGAATGAGTGCATAAATTTTTGATAAATTAGAAATATTTCTAATCGAAGGACACAACAGATAGGCCGTATAAAAAACTACCATGACCAAAAGAATTCCTATGACCAAAGGCTTATAAAACATGGCAAGACAAGGAAAAATAAAAAGAGGGAGATGGAGAGATTTACGTAGCAGCTCTTTTTTAACATCAGAATTCATAAGAAAGACCTACTCCATCTGTAGAGATCCACGGCATGACTGAATATTGTTTTTCCCCTCTGTGTGCTTTTGAAGTTCCTATACCTATGGCGGTACCCAATACTGCTCCAACCAAAACGTCCGTCAAGAAGTGTTTGTTGCCATCCATGCGCGTCAGCGCCGTAAAAACACTCAAAGCATACGCGGGAATTCCTACCGAATACCCATAAAAATTTGCCAGTACTGTGGCAGTGGAAAAAATGGAGGCTGTATGCGCACTGGGAAAAGAATAGGAACTTCCATCTGGACGAGTTCGCCCTGTCGCAAATTTGGTGGCGGCGACCATAGCCATACTCAGGCCCCATGCTTCTAAAGCCGCTTCCATAGATACTGCAAGTTTTTTGTTTTGTGTCCAATACGCAGCTCCCCAAGTCAAAAACAAACTTCCTCCGATGGCAAAGGGCGACGAAACATGACCCCAGCTTCGGTTCAATTGACTTGAAAACCAAGGTGAGCTTGAAAAATAATCAGCGATCTCTTGGTCTAGGGGATACCAAGCCATGGAAGCACCCATAGCCGTCAGAAAATACAGCCCTTGAACTCCCCAAAAAGATTCTCTCAAATCTGCGCCCAGATGAGTGGGCAATTTTTTAAACTGGAAGGCATACGGTTTTTGCTCAATGGAGTCATTTGGTAGATCTCGAGTCGCTTCTTGATGTTTGGGAACCTCTGCCATTATTGTTTCATCCAAGGCCCAAAGTTCATTCGAAGATAAAACGACGAGGAATCCCGTCAGTATGCTCAATAAAAACCTGTGATTTGTATGATTCATTGCCGCCAAACTACATGACACTACCTTTGCACCATTGTGTATATTTTAGGCAGTGCTTAAAAGCAAATTCTTGCTAACATATTAAAATGATTAACTATAATATGAAAGGCGTTTGGTCTATTTTTTGCTTCATAGTAGGCTAGAAATATTTTTGCAGTTTTTTGGAGCCCATAATGAAGACAAAATTCACCATCAGCATGTATACTTTCATGATCATTTTTACTCTGATCTCTTGTGGAGGAAAGGGAAAAAAAGATTCTGGTAAAAAGATCATATCGTCGTCAGGAGGGTCTATCACTTACCCTCTCTCAAAGCTTGCCTTGACCTTACCCAATGGAGCCAGGGCCACACTCAATGACAATACTGACAGCATTGCGAAAGGGGATTTGAATGGA
>JAGRAX010000123.1 GCA_020434365.1 Bdellovibrionales bacterium | reverse complement strand
GAAAAGGAAGCTCAAGCCCAAGCGCTGAGAGACACCGAAAATAAAAGAATTCTTTCTCTACGAAGAAGCCTCCTTCTTCACATTTTGTATCTTCGCTCCCAAAAGGAAAATGATGGCACTCATAAAGCTTATGAAACTTGCTACGAACATATGATCTAAACCCAAAGGAAAAACATGAAAACAAAACACAAAAAAATTATTATGAGTCTGCTTGGGACTGCACTCTTGTCATGGTCAGAACTATACGGCCAAGGTCTAGATGGTATTGATCAGAGAATACAAAATCTTAGAGAAGAAATTGCCCTTGGACAAGGTGAAAATTATGCCATTGTAGATATCGTCTCTAGCTACACAGAAATTGACCGCGCCAATGATGTTTGCCTTCAAATCTATGCAGAGTTCACAGACTTATATCCCAAGCTTTCTAATTTGCAGTACCTTTTCGGTCCCATAGATTCCCTCGAGTCTCTATTGGAAAAATATGCCAGAGCCTCATTTGACATCGTCAATGATACAGAACTAGAAAATCGAATTTTTTTGCTTTCTAAAAAGCTCCAAGATGTCCAGACCAAACTCAGCTCTATCGAGTACTCCTTTGGGAGAAAGAGCCAATCATATCTCCTTCAGCTCTATCCACCAACTCCGGATATCAAAGGCTTATCGATCTACGGAGAAACGCTCTACAAAAAATACAGAGAACTCAGCAGCCAAAGAAAAAGCGATGTCGAAGATAGAACCAGAAACTGTCGACAAATTGATTTGAATTTTGACAAGGACCTCAAGGAAAGAAGAAAATTACTGAGGCAGTACATTCAAAAGCTAGAACAAGCCTACATCGATCAATTTGTACAATATCAAATGTCACAATACCAACAAGCCCTGCAAGGCAGTGACGACAATCAAAGGCTAGACAAACTTCGGGCGCTCATGAGTCAAATGGAAAGTGATTTTATGAATGCCCTTACCTTCCATTATGATTACTATAAAGCCAAACGAATGCTTGATCACTTCGATCAAATTTCGGATATTTTTCTTACCTTATTTTTTCCCATTGGATCCAACCCACAAACCAGAAGGTATGCTCAAAATGAGATTAAAAGAAGGAAAAGTGTTTTCGATCAAGGAAAAAACTTATTTGATCAAAGAAACCCCATCTCCACATTAGAAAAAAGATATCAAAAATTACAGTATGACTTAAGTCAAGGAAGCTACAGCTGCAAAAGCCAAGCTTGTCAACTCGACCTCGAGCATATTCCTGTGCTCATCAGCATTGCCCACTATACAGAGCAAGAACATCAAAATGAAATTTTCACGGTTCTTGCCAATGTTCTCATCGACAGAATTCAGGGAGGCTATCATGGCTAAGAAGTATTTTTCGATTTTTCTCATGATCCAAATGATTGCATGCTCGAGCGCAGATACCTACGCGCAAGAGATAAAGAAACAGCAACAAGGACAGGAAAAGGAAAAGAAGGCAGGCGAAGGAGAAACACAAAACCAAGAAAAAGATAAGAAAGAAAACAAAATACCCATTCCTCCCGTAGATCCAAGAGAACGTCCCGATCACTTGGATAATGATGACATTGATGTTGATTCTCATACAAAAGAGTCGGAAGGAAAAGTCATTCTCCCCGACAATATTGGCTTTAACAAATCTAATGACATCTTTTCAACAGAAAAAATTGGGAAACCTAAGCTGGAAAAACCTGATTCTAATATCGACAACTTCTTAAATAATTTTGAAATCAAAATTGTTTTTGATTTGAACCAAAAAGGCTTGGATAAAAACCCAGATGAATCAATAAAAGAAGCAACAGAGAGTTCAAAAAATACTTTGGAATGGGAGAATGATCCAGAACCGAAGAAACTTGGAGGTCTAACTGAAGACAAACACCCTGAAAATAAAAATGAAAATCAAGTGGTCATGGGAGAAATTCGAGATGGAAGAATTCACATGGACCAAGAAAGCACGCCCCTTCCAGATCGCCCCCTCGAACCACTCAATTCAGCGCAGGAAAGTGTAGATCGGGAACTAGATCAGACCATCAGATCCGTCGGTTCGGCTGGGGATATGAGACAAGACCTAAAAATTGAGTCTGTGATCAATGAGCGTATCGAAGTTCAATACAGCCTTGGCAAACATTCAAATGATTCCTCCACAGATCTTTCTCATCTATCCGAGCTCCAAGCCTTAAAGCAACTCAGAGATCATCCCTGGGCCGAAGGCTATCAAAATCACCGCGTCATACCTGAAAAAAGTTATAACCAGCTTCATCTCGCAGCAAAAAAACTCTATGTAGAAAAGGTCCTCAAAAAAAGGCAGGCAAAAATTGATCTCATCCGAAAATCTCTTCCCTCTTTTGAAAGGCAAACCAAAGACCAAGGTCTGGATCCATACAAAAGAGACTATTTTCAAAAGCTCTCCGCCATTAGACCCGAGACGGTTCAAAAAGCTCACAGAGCTTTTTCAACTTTGATGATTAGCGCTCAGGAAAAACTCAATTCTCCCCTACCTGAGTTTGCCATTGATTTCGATCTCAATGCCGCTCAAGAAAAAATCATCGAAAGCTACGGAAGGCGCCAACTGCAAAACCTCTTTCCAGATCTTTCCAAGCTCAGAACACAGGACTTAACTCTTTTGAGAAATACCTTTGCGCAGTGGGACTACGCTGCGCAGCTTTTAGATGACAAGGGTTTTGATGAAGAGCGCAATCAAGTCCTACAAAAACTCTCCGATGCCGAGCGATTTTCCTCCTGGAGTGGCCTAGGCTCTTCAACTGAAGACCTATGGGAAGCTCTGAATCAAATGGAGCGTTCAGGCATTGAAAAGCTCCTGGATGTCATTGAACAGAGCATAGGAAACTTTCCCAGCTCTAGATTCGATACGCCCTCAGATCTACAGCACGTCCAGAACATCTTAGAAAGTGCATTTAGGGATTTAGACGAGGGAAATGTCTACCTCTGCGGCCAAAAGTTATTGGATCTCAATCACCAGCTCAATCAAGATTTGGGACCCTATGAGACACTCTTTGGACCAGAAGATCTCTTTTTTATGGGCGCCGCCGGCATCACCCGAGGCTTCTCCAAAACCCTAGCCCGCCCAAGAGTCTTCAAAGCCAATATTCCTATGAGGTATAAAGACTATGGCATACAAACTGCTACAGAGCATATTCTTGCCAAACATTCTTTTCATACAGCTCCAAAAAAATCCTCTAAATTCTTGTCTGAATTTGGGGAAAAGGAGATATTGGATTTGGTCAAAACTGGTATTGCCAACGGAAAACCGACACCTTCCGGCTTTATTCACACTTTTGATAAGGTTATTGGTTTTAATAAAGATGGAATTAAAACAAAAACTTTGTATATTTATACGAAACCAAACGGAATATTGAGAACAGCATTTCCAAAATGAAATCAAAGACAATAACAAAAAAATTTACGTTTGATGAAATGATGAGAGATGAAGACCTTGATAAAAAAAGTTTTAAAAATTACAGAGAAAACTTGATCAAAGAGGTTAAAGAAAAAGAAAGTGAAAAAATAGCCAAATACCACTTTCATTTGGATCTATATTTATTTAGGTTCAATTTCAAAAAAAACCAAGTCCAAATCTTCAACTACATCTTAGACGACGAATATCCAGATCCCTTGGTCATGACTCTCGAAGACTTCTATCGACAAATGTGTCCTTGGCAATACGAAGACCCAAAAAAAACTTTATAGCTCCTCTCCAAAACCCTAGCCCGCCCAAGAGTCTTCAAAGCCAATATCCCTATGAGGTACACCAAATATGGGATGCAAACTGCTGCCGATCATATCTTTGCTGCTCATTCCTTTAAAACTGCGGCAAAGAACTCATCTAAGTTTTTGGCACAATATACAAAACAAGATATCCTAAATTTAGTAAAAATAGGTATTAAGCAAGGCAAGCCCACACCTTCTGGATTTGTTCATACTTTTGATAAAGTAATTGGTACAAATGCGGAGGGAAATGCAACAAAAACACTCTATATTTTTGTTAAAAAGAATGGACTACTAAGAACAGCATTTCCAAAATAGGAAGTGGAGATTCAAAATGTGTAAATTTACTCTAAAAGATGCTTTAGACAGAGACGGTGTGACCAGCAAAA
>JAGRAX010000122.1 GCA_020434365.1 Bdellovibrionales bacterium | reverse complement strand
CAATGTAGATGGAAAAATTTCCATTGAAAGCCGCAATGGAAAGGGAACCTCTCAATTTCGTCTCATCGACCAAGAGTCTGTATTTGGGGAGATTTATTTTTTCTTAGGCGAAAAGCAAATTCATAACGCCAGAGCACTGTCAGATGCTACTGTCATTTTCTTCAATAAGGGGGCCTTAAAAAACATTTTTGCTCGAAATCAAGAGCTCTCCAACCATTTCTTGTGGCACATCTGGAAATCTCTCAATTTCCAGCTCCACCAATATTTAGAGAGCCTAGAAAACACAGATGAACCTTCTGAATTTTCTAGCCCCGCTGTAAAAGACCTAGACCAGCTGTGGCTTCAGTTGGAGATCTCTTCTAAGGTAAAGTTTAGCCCTGCAGTCATGAGCTTTCTTCAGGAGTGCGGTGACACCATCGACTGTAAAGAAAACCAAAATGTTATTGAAAAAGACAGTAATTGCAATGAGATACATATTGTTCTTGAAGGTGAAGTATCTCTTGAAATCGACCAGGAGGTCGTGGGGATTGTGACTCCGGGAGAGGTTTTTGCTGAGCTGGCCCTTTCTCAAAGCCAATACTCTTCTCACCTGTCTGCAAAAGCCTGCTCTGCTCAGACAAAAATTCTAAAGATAGAAAAATCTAAGCTCATCGAAAAAATGGATCAAAACTCTCCCAAGACTGCGTCCTTGATGCTTTCGGTATGCAAAATTGTGGCTCACAAAATCCAGACCCTACATCAAAGCTATTAGTGCGCGCTGAAATTTCGGTGACCATTACCAAAGCTACCTATAGCTCCCAATGGTTTCAGAGCTCCATACATCACTCGCTGGGCATCCTTCCAGGCAAAAAAAAGCCCAGCTTGAGACTTCTCACAAACCAGGCTTTCTTTCATGATCCAAATGTAGAAACTATCTAAGAGGCGCATTCCTCGCTGAAAAAGTATTGATGCGAGACTCCGTTCTCTTTGGAGCTCTTTTGCCCACTCTCATCTGAGTCAAATCAGGTTTTGCTGATACTGCACCTTGAGGCGCCTGAGCTGCCTGAGAAGATGTTGACTTCAATAAAATACTGCGCTGAACATCTCTCAAAAGCTTTTGCCTGCGCACACCTTGATACGAGATTCCATAGCGTTTGGCTGTTTTACGTAGTTGGAAAAAATCCATATTGCTGAGCATAACTGCTGTGATATCTGAAAATGTCATTGGGTAAGTCTCCTTCTCCTGTTTGGGGTCTTTTGACCTGTCAAAAAACCCATGTTTAAAAAATCATCAAGCCCTACAACTTCTTTGTGAATACATCCCGCTTGCGTAAAAGCATCATAGGCTGGGGACTTTCGATCTTGCAAATTTTTTTTCTTCTTGCAAAAGGTTTCACTTAAGAAATTCATATTTAAATACTTGTTATTACTGTACTTTTGAAACATCTACTCTATTTCTCTTCAGACATTCCATCAAGTTCACTCTGGCTATATACATCACAACCGCAGCACATATAGTACTGCTCTGACTCGTTGCCATCGTAACTGTACTGAATGTTATTTGCGTTGCAGCCCTGTCCCAAAGACGCCGCGTACCAGCCATATATGGCTGCCCTTTGCTGCGCCTCATAGGCATAGAGAGATGCGACGGCTGTACTTTGGTTGATTCTTGCATTTGCACGGTTGAGCCCTACCATGACTCTCATGGTCGCATTGTCAATCAGACTTTCGACAATTCCAACGCCTGCAGTGCCCAAATCATTCATTCTGGCTTTCCAATAGGGTCCGAGGCCTTGCAATCGGGTATTGAATCGATCTTTAGAAGCATCTAGCTCAGCTTGATAATCTCTCTGCTGAGAAAAGACTCCCTGCACACCACGTTGAATTGGAACACATTTCTTGTAAAAACCACCCAAACTTGCGGAAGCTTGTGTCGGGTTTCCCATCGCAAAATACGCATAACTGGGCATCGGCGTTGCAAATCCTGGCATCACGTTGAGATTGCCCGCAGAGCATGGATTCATTGTGATGTCCCCGAACACACGATTGGGAACGCCTCCACCACACAGAGTATTGACTCCAGAGTAAATGTTGGCGCCACCATAGGAGCGATTAAAGTTGGCCATATAATCTCTCGCAAACTGCGTATTTGCATACTGCTGCAGAGGAAAGACCACAGTATTTCCAGGCAGCTGATTGGGCAGTGCGCCCGTTCCTGTAGCAAAAGACAAATTCACATTCGCAGGAAACTGGCTCATCGTCTGAGGGCCAAAACTACTGTAGAGATAGTCAAAAATATAGGGATGACAGGACTCAGGACAATCCCCCTGAGCGCAGCTATTATAACACTGCTGCCTCTCAACTTCAGAGAACTGAAATCCAGAAAAATTATTGTAATTCTGTCTTTTTCGACCCGCAGGCGTTGTATCTACTGAATTGAGATATAAAGGCGTCTTACGATTGGTATTCGAGTTTTGATTGGGGTCGTAAAAGCCCTGATCCCCCGGCTTTTGCTGGCAGCCAAGAGCAAGCAGAAGAACCAAGGATAGTCCCAAGCTCGTAAACATATGTTGTTTTTGCTTTTTCATTCTTCCTCTACGCACCTTTCTCTCGGTTTAGTTGTAGTAACTCCCATAGGTCACCACAGGTCCGCATACTTCCGTATACAAATCAGAATAGCTCAAGGTGGTCATGTCCAACCTAAAACACACTTCTCCGTTGATATAGTTGGTCAGGGCCGAAAAATTAATCACGCCTGAGGATGTTGATTCCGGATTGAAACCCTCTTTTACCACGGCCCATACAGAACCCTGCGAAAGGAAAATATCTTGATTGAGTCCCTGTTGAAGAACCTCCGCAACACTGTTGATCGTGACTTCAATGGTTCCTGCCTGATTCCCAGGAACATTGTAGTTGATGTCGCAATTGAGTTGTGAAATATACGCGGAACCTGTCGAGGCATTGGAAGGAGAACACAACATGCTTTGCACGTCGAACTCATATGACACGCCATTTCGGACCGCTCGAATAACGTCGCCTTTTCCACAAGCGCCCAAACTGATTGCAAAAAGAAATAGGGAAAGCAAAACCCCGAAGCTTCTATACTGATTGATTTTTTCTCTTTTTTTCATCATCTTTACGATCCTTTGAGCATGAATTTAGCAATTGTCATGCCACAATGTTAAAGCCTTTAACTATTTGAAATTTATATATTTTATATCGAGGCACCGAAACCTCACCAAGGATATGCGACATCCAAGTCTCTTTGATTTGTCTCTGCGCGCTCATCATCCTAGGGGGATATTACCTAACGCGTCATATATGTCAATTGAAAAACGAAGAAATTAATGCCTTGTGCCATAAACGCAGAAGCTCTGAATTGGACATGCTTTGCATAGTGTCGGCACCCACTGATGTCTACAATCCCCTTCGACCCCCATTCTAACAAGCGCAAAATCGTAGCGAAGAGGATCTTCAGGAGACAGAGTCGAAAAAAAGTCTGTTACATCTTGAGCAAGGTTCCATCCGGGAGTTTTTCTCTGCGTGAGAGACAAATGACTGGCAAACTGTAACATATGCGTGTCTAGAGGGATCATCAGCATATCTTCTTTCATAGATGGCCAAAGTCCGAGATCAGGGAAGCTTTTTCGAATCATCCATCTCAAAAACATCATCATTCTCTTGCAAGCACTACCAGACCCAGGATGAGCAATCAAAAAATGATGTTCTCTATTGCTATAGCTCTGTCCTGCATGGGTTTTCATTATCAACCTCATCCGGGTTGAAAATACCTTGAGAGTCGATTGAAGTGAGTTTTCAGTGCTTTGGGTCTGACAATCCAAAAAAAACGCTTCGATGGAAGAGTATGTACGATATATCTCCTGAAGAGCATCAAGCATCGACAGGATCGTGGGCTTACGAATCCAGCGATATTGACTAAAGCCAAGATCATTCCTGTAGGTCCCAGCAAGTACAGATTCAAGAGGCTGCGGCCCAAGAGAGGAAAAAATTGCATCCAAGCAGGTTTGGATTGAGGCAACCCTACCAAATGATAGCATAGCAGCAATAAAAGCTACGAGCTCTTGGTCATGAATATCTTTGTAACTCCTAGGATAGCGAACAGGATCAAGGTCAATATGCTGCTGCTTTCGATTGTACCTATGATAAAGGTTTTCAAAAGCTTGTGTTAACGCT
>JAGRAX010000121.1 GCA_020434365.1 Bdellovibrionales bacterium | reverse complement strand
CAAACCCAAAAGATCATTGATGACCAACACTTGCCCATCGCAGGCCGTACCTGAGCCAAAGCCAATGGTGGGGATTCGAAGTTCCTGCGTAATCTTTTCCGCTAGGTTGTGATCTGTACATTCAATGACCAAGGAGAATGCTCCTGCAGCTTCTAAAGCCAAAGCATCTTGCAATATGGCTTTCGCTGCGATTTCGGTTTTTCCCTGTTTGGCAAAGCCACCAAGCTGATGGACATACTGAGGCGTGAGCCCCACATGTCCCATGACAGGAATGCCTGACTGCGTAAGTTTTTTGACGGTGGTGGCCATGGTTTGGCCTCCCTCCAATTTCACGGCTTGGGCACCTCCAATGGAAAGAAATTTGCTGGCATTTCTAAAGGCCTGCTCGGGACTTTCTTGATAGGAGCCGAAGGGCATATCTGCGATCACAAAGGTATGTTTCGCAGCTTGAGTCACAGCTTGGGTATGTCTGAGAATGTCTTTTACGCTCACGCCCAATGTGGTTTCCATTCCCAAGACCACATTGCCAAGAGAATCGCCCACCAAAATCATATCGATGCCAGCTTCCTCCAGCATTTTTGCCATTTGAGCATCATAGGCTGTAAGTACGGCAAGTTTCTCACTGCCTTTTGAGGATTGAATGTCTTTGATGGTTTTTCTGTTGGCCATGGCTTTTCCATATCACCCTGTAGCCCCGCATTCAAGGACTTGTCATAGGCTTGCCATGGGCTTTAACCAGGTCTTGTGTTAAAATAATAGGCGATGAGACTCTTTGGATTGGCCATTTTTTGCGGCTATATGTTGACCTGCCTATCGCTTGTGTCCCCTGTTTTTGCTCAAGATGACGACTTCTTCAGTCCGCCGATTAGCTCGGATCCACCCCCATGGGTTACGGGTGGAGACGAAAAGAAAGACAGTGGAGGGTCAAGCTCCGGAGATTCAAAGGGTTCGGGTAGTGAGAGCGCTCCTGAGCCCTTCTTTCCTGGTATGGATGATGGAGACGACGGAGATGACGATTTTTCCTTGCCAAGCTTTTCAGCTCCTTCAAGCTCGTCCTCAAGTTCGTCGGGGGTTCCAAAAGAGAGCTTCAAATGGGCGGGAGAAGAAGAGCAAGAAGCGCCTTGCATAGGGTGGGGCAATCCTTTGCTGGGTGTGACCCTCTATGAATCTCAAACTCTGTGTGAAGACGAAGTGTCGAGCAGTATTGATCACTTCAAAAAGACACTTCGCTTTGTCGAAGAAGACTTTGAGAGTTTTAAACTTAAGCATCAGATCAAAAATAATCTTAGTAGGCAGCAGTCAAAGTCTATTGCTTTTGATTTTTCTCAATCCGATGAGCTTCTTTCTCATGCCTATGCCTGTGTTTGTCTAGGGTAGAAAAACTTTCTGCCACAAATATCTAAAAAAGCCTTTGCGGAAAAAAAACTGGTCAATCTTCGATGGATTGGATACCTAGGCCTTATGTCGATCAAATCAGATATTTGGATTAAAACAATGGCTGAAGAGAAAGGGATGATAGAGCCCTTCGAAGCTTCGCAGGTTCGTAAAGGAAACATCTCTTTTGGAGTCTCAAGTTATGGCTATGACTTTAGGATTTCCAATCAATTTAAAATGATCAATCCAGATTATGGGGATGTGATTGATCCAAAGGCCGATCAGGAAAAAATTTATACAGATGTTCAGGCCGATACCTTTGTGATTCCTCCCAACCAGTTTGTTCTGGCCAAGACGATCGAGTATTTTCGAATTCCCAGAGATATTCTGACCATTTGCTATGGCAAATCGACCTATGCACGCTGTGGACTCTTGGTGAATGTGACTCCTTTTGAACCGGAATGGGAAGGCTTTGCGACCATCTCTTTGGTCAATGCGACCAATCTACCCGTCAAGGTCTATGCTGGGGAAGGCATTGCGCAGCTTTTGTTTCTGCAAAGTGATGAATCTTGTGGACAGTCCTATGCAGATAAAAAGGGAAAATACCAAGCGCAAAAAGAAATCACGACCTCTAAAATTGAGTCGTAAGATCAAAAAGGGTTGATTCATTATGCAGCAGTGGATTCAAGATGTGTTTTCGATGCCTTTATTCCCTCATCTCTACATGATTCCATTGACCTTTATTGTAGGCATGGCAGCTGGATACCACCTGAGGGGACAGGCTGAGGAGGAAGAACTTTTACCTCCAAAACCTGAATGAGGCTTGTGGGTAGTGCGTATTGGGGAGCTATTAAAAAGCTTCTTTACTATGGTCTTACAAACGAGCTACCATAGGAAGGTATCATGCAGCGGACGCGACCTGTAAAATTTGTTTTTGGCTTACCTGCCACGCCCATTGTTCGTACACTCATTTGGATCAATGTTTGTGCTTTTTTGGCCATTCTTTTGGTTTCTACAAAAGAGTTTAGTTCTGGGATTTCTTATAAACTGATGATCTATCAGCTCCTGGGTGTGCAGCCTCAGAGAGTGCTGGGTGACCTCGCACTTTGGCAGCTGGTGAGCTATCTCTTTTTGCATATGGGATGGATGCATCTTATTTTTAATATGCTCGCACTTTGGTGGTTTGGTTCAGATGTAGAGCGAATTATGGGACCAAGAAAATTTTTGCAGTATTATTTTTTTACAGGTGCTGGTGCCGGGCTGGTCTCCGCAATTTTAGGGATGCCCACCATTGGAGCCTCTGGAGCGATTTACGGGCTACTACTCGCATTTGGGATGCTTTTCCCAAATCGCATATTGTATATCTATTTTATTTTTCCTTTGAAAGCCAAATACTGCGTGGTGCTTTTTGGGGCCATTGAAATTTTATTTTTGCTGACCAGTGGCGAGGGAAGCAGCGTGAACTACAGCGCACATTTGGCGGGGATCGGTTTTGGTCTGTTATGGTTTTTGTTTCGGCTTCGGAAAATGGATCTCATGTCTTTCTTTAAAGAATTGGAAAAAAACCGAAGAAAGAAAAAATTTAGAGTGATTAGCAATTCCCCTGATGATCCTTCTGTAAAGGATCCTTACAACAATCGCACATTACATTAAAAAGTCTTTGTTTTATGAATGGTTTCGCGAGTACACTCGTGCGACCCAAGCGTAGGCATTTTTAGGCGTTTCGGGAAAACTCACTTCGGACTCTACCTTCCAATTCGAGAGATCGACATCCGGAAAGTATGCATCTCCCTCTTGTTGAAAGTTTACGTAGGTCAAATAAAGCTTATCTACATAAGGTAAAGCCATAGCAAAGATTTCTCCACCACCAGAAATAAATACTTCACTCTCTTCTCTTTCCCTCGCTAACTCTAGAGCTTCTTCTAGAGAGCTGGACAAAAAACAATCTTCGGGAACTTCATAGTTTGGGTCACGACTTAAAACAATTTTGGTTCTGCCAGGAAGTGAGCTGCTGATAGATTCAAAAGATTTTCTCCCCATGATGAGATGGTGCCCCATGGTTGTTTCTTTGAAATACTTAAACTCCAATGGAAGCCTCCACATCATCTGATTGTCTTTTCCAATGACTCGATTGGTTCCCATGGCTGCAATAATTGAAATGATCATACGGCTACCTCTCCTTTGATGTGAGGGTGAGCTTGGTAGTTTACAAGTTCAAAATCCTCATATGTGAATGCAAAAAGATCTTGGATTTCGGAATTGATTTTCATTTGAGGTAGAGGGTAGGGCTCTCGTGTGAGTTGCAACCTTACCTGGTCGTAGTGGTTGGAGTAGATGTGCGCATCTCCAAGGGTATGAATAAACTCTCCCGGCTCGAGCCCGCATACCTGCGCCATCATCATCACGAGAAGACTGTAAGAAGCGATGTTGAAAGGAACTCCCAAAAACACATCTGCAGAACGTTGATAGAGTTGGCAAGAGAGTCTTCCATTTGCGACGTAAAACTGGAAAAAGGCGTGGCATGGCGGAAGAGCCATGTTTTCAAGCTCGCCCACATTCCAAGCGCTGACCATGAGACGGCGGGAATTGGGGTTATTCTTGATTTGATCGAGGACATAGGAGATTTGATCGATGGTTTTCCCCGATGAATTTGTCCAGGACCTCCACTGCGCTCCGTATACGGGCCCTAAATTTCCCTGCACATCTGCCCAAGCATCCCAGATTTTTACATTGTTTTCTTTGAGAAAGGCGATGTTGGTATCGCCTTTGAGAAACCATAGCAGTTCATAAATAATTGATTTTAAATGACATTTTTTTGTGGTGACGAGAGGAAAGCCTCGGGAAAGATCGAATCTCATT
>JAGRAX010000120.1 GCA_020434365.1 Bdellovibrionales bacterium | reverse complement strand
ACTCGGTCCTCTCGCTCTCCTTTTGCTCTTATCAGCATTAACTTACGGATATGGAGCCAGTTGGTATCGATCGCAATTTGACTTTAGAAGATTTTCAACTGCTACATCCAGAGCCAATGTCAAAAGTCTCGATTTCCAACAAGAATTCAACCAACAATCGACTCACCGAAGCAAAGCAGAAGCCTATAATGCTATAACTCAGAGACCATCAAAGCCTAAAGGGTCAATTCCAAATGTCGAACTCTATATACCCGAACAGCACTTGCACAAGTGGAAATCTTTTAGAGAGAAACCCAAAGGAATGCCATACGTCACAGCTCAGGTTAGAACATGGGGAAATGATTTTGAAATGGCTAAAGTTAGAGTAAGAGGAGATCATTCCTATCACTGGGGAAATGATTATCCATCCCTAAGAGTCAAAATGCCCGAAGGCAAGTCTTTTATGGGATTTAGAACTTTCAATCTTATTCATCCAAGGAGCACCAGCGGGTTTGAGCGTTTTATTGGAATTGCCTTGGCTCAAGAATTGAATCTACTCCATGAGAATGGATACATCGTAAGGGTCTTCGTCAATGGAAAATATTGGGGATTTTTTCAGTATATTTCTGAACTTGATGAACAATGGATACGCAGAAATCGTGTACTTCCAGGCGATGTATATAGCGGGGAAAAAGAACCCAGATCAAAAGCCATCGGCGTTGAAACCTATGATACTCCCAAGGATGTTTGGTACAATATCGATTATTGGAAAAAAGTTTCCTATAACAACTCGATTATGAAAACCGATTTTTCGGTCCTACAAGAAGCCATGGATATACTCAAAGAGGTTATTGAGGATCCGAGTCAAAGCAACCGAGAAAAATTAGAAGCTCACTTTGAAGTGGATGAGTTCCTTAAAATGTTTGCCTTGGAGACCTATATAGGAAGTAAACATTTTGATAGACATCACAATTGGAAGATACTCCATGATCCTTCCACAGGAAAGCTCAGGCCGATTGTTTGGGATTTATGGGGTCACGGCCATGGAGGCTCGAGTCTAGACGAAGATTTATTCTGGCCATTGGCCCTTCCTCAACGAGCCATGTTAAAATTTGCCGATCTACAAAATAAAAAAAATTATTTTATCTATCAGCTCTTCCAGATCGATAAAGAGAAGAAGATTTCTCAAAGTACACTTGCACGACTTCAACATGATGTGTCCAAAGAATTCAAGCAAGCTCCAAAAATTGCACGCCCTCTATGGATGAGAGTTGACCCTTGGACCATCATTGCCACCAATGAAGAAGTGATGAGAAAAGAATCTCACAACTTTAAAAGTCGAATTAAACATTTTATTGAAGAAAGAAGTACTAATTTGGAAAAAGTTTTTCATTCTTGCTCGATTCAAGCGCATCGTGACCATAATAACTCTTCGAACAATATCGAAGTCCAAGTACATGGAAACTGCGGTTTTAAAATTCTAAACCTTCAAACACCGAAAGAAACACTTGCGGAAATCAATCAAAGCATGTTCCCACTCGTTACCATCGAGCCATATGCATCTGGACACTCTAGATATAAAGCAACAGCTCATAAAAATGTTAGAAGCATTGCCGGGACTGGTGGAATGTTTGATAGGTCAGAACAGCTGTTAGAAGTTGAGAATCTCGTGACCAAGGAAAATTTCTCAATTCAAATCCAAGAAGCGCAAAAAGAAAAAACCGAAATCAATGAATTTGCACAAATGCTTGTGTACAATACCGGATACATTCCAAATACTCATCGAAGAACGCAAACTCTGGGTCCAGGGAAACTTACTTTTACGGAAACAACTGTATTTGATGCTCTCACAGATGTAGTCATGCTACCAGATACAAGAATTCAACTCGGATCAAATGTTTCGCTTATCTTTTTGGGTCAAGTGACAGCAGTAGGGAAGATCAAAAAGCCCATCATTGTAGAAAGGTTACATAAAAATCTGCATTGGGGTTCGTTGGTCTTTAATGGAGGCAAAGTATCCCTCGGATACTTTCAAGCTCAGGGAGGAAGCGTCTACGGGAACTCATTGATGAAATATTCGGGTATGGTTTCGATGTACAACTGCCCTGTGGTCAAAATTGCAAATAGTCGCTTTGCAGAGAACAGCGTAGGAGACGATCTCGTTAATATTAAAAACAGTCCTTCGATCTCGATAAACCAGAGCACATTTGAACAAGCTCTCTTCGACGCCCTAGATATTGACTACGGAAAGGGGAAAGTCTCAAACTCTATCTTTAGAAACTCTGGAAATGATCTCATGGATTTTATGGGATCCGATATCGATATCAATAAAGTTCAACTCTCAAATTCTGGAGACAAGGGGATTAGCATAGGAGAGTCTTCAACTGTCATCGTGAAAGATTCAATCTTCCGAAATATGGCTCTTGGACTCGCAGCGAAGGATCAATCATTAGTATACATATTAGAAAATCAATTCGAATCGGTAGATTTAGAAATCGATGCCTATCAAAAAAGCAAATACTATGGTGGATCCATGGTCGTAGCCCCTCGACTTGACCTACTTGAAAAAAGAAGATCGGACCCCCAATCAATATTTACAAATGTGCTTGAAATTCCTACACTACAAAAGGACCCTGAAGTTATCGTACCCATAGCAAAAAATATTAAGAAAATAAGTGCCAGATTGCATGATATAGCTATGTAATCTCAAGAGCATCGACAGTCTCAAGAAGAAAGTAACAAAGCCTCTGAACTTTAATCAAAAACAGTATGCACACATCCAAAGGTTGTAAACGCTCTACAGGCTGGCTTCTTTTTAAAAGAACTTAAAATACCTCTACACGGCTATTCTCTTGAAAGTTCGGACATCGCCATTTGAGTATATTCAACCGCCTCAAGTGCATAGCGAATGCCCCCATAGAATTCGTTGTAGAGAGGTGCGGCCATCAATTCCTTTCTTTTCCACGCAGAGGGCGAGGGGTACACCGGAATCTTTTTACGTCCTTCCTGATAAAATGCGGCACTGTCATCCCAAGAATATTGGGGCTGTGCTTTTCCTGAAAGATCCTCAGGTCGGTAAGAAACAAAAGCCTGCATCGACTTCGCAGTCATACTTTGAAGGTGTTTAATCCGATTTTGGTATTTGCTTTCATTTCTTGATGAAACTGCTTGAAAAGCCATGGCGTACGATAAAAGCAGAGAAGCTCTCATGAGCGGACTGTCACTGTGTATATTGTGGGGATTTACATGTTCACGATAGGGGCCCGCATATCTCTGAATCACCACGTCCTCGGAATTAAACTCTGGGAGAGACTCGATCCAATCCAATATATATAAGGCCTTATCCAGATACTCTTTGTTTTGGGTCAGTTCATACATCAAAAGCAGCCCATGAGGCACATGATCGATTCTAAAAAAATCCGCCCCTAATGCGAGGCTTCTCGATGCCTCCTCACTTTCTTTTCTCCATGGCGTCAAAAAAAATTTCATTCTCTTTGAACCATCTTTCAGAAATATCGGAAATGAATAGGCCCAGTGAGGTGGCCAACCCGATGTACCGCTTTGATTGTTGATCACATCCACCCAGAAATCGGCAAAAGTTTTTGCATGTTCAAAATATTTGCTTTCCATTCCGAAAGTCTTTGCAAGGAGAGCATAGGAATATACCGCGCCTTCCGCATCATGAGTATACATCATTGTATCCTCGAAATGAGCCGCCTTGCCAAAACGTTCCAGTTCGACAAAATCCTCTCCCTTTTTCGGCGGGGTCAGCACGGCGGTGGAAATTTGTGCCGAAGGATTTTTTTTGGCCCTTTTCGATTGAGCAAAGCCGAAAAAAGGTTCTGTCAATTCCCCCGCGAGTTGTTCCAGTATCTTTCTGTCTTCTCCAGACTCTGTAAGGTTCCACATTTCGACAACATTTTCGACAAGACCATCTAACTCTGCCCATCCCGCTCTTGCAATGTGCGGGGCTGCTACAAGACCAAATCGATCCGCGTGAAACCATGGAATTCCATAGATTTGAAAATCACGATCCAATTGATCCAATTCTTCCCAGGTCACCAAACTACCATCGATGGCAAACATCCTATTGACTCCATAAGGATGCCCTTTGGGTGTAAGCAAGCTATGGATAAAAAAATCTGAAATTGCATCTGCATAGATTTTGTATTTTCGCTTTTTAAAAAAAATCGCAGCCTTGGCATAGCTACCCATCAACATAAAATGCCAAGCCTTTACCGGCCGATTTGGATCCGAAACGTAGACTTGCTCGCTGTCAGGATGGACCCAAAACTCATCC
>JAGRAX010000011.1 GCA_020434365.1 Bdellovibrionales bacterium | reverse complement strand
TTTGAAAGCAAATGTTGAGCTAACTAATAAAGTGACTGGTGAAGTAAAAGAGCAAGAAATTTATCTTGGCGATTATCCATGGATGACTGATCGCGGTACGTTTGTGATTAATGGCGCTGAGCGTGTTGTAGTGAGCCAACTTATTCGAAGTGCTGGTATCTTTTTTACGGCAGAAAATGTTGCTGGCAAAAACTATTACGGCGCTAAAGTTATTCCGGGCCGTGGCGCATGGCTTGAATTTGAAACAGCAACAAACGGTGCTCTATATGTGAAGATTGATCGTCGCCGAAAGATTGCAGTAACAACGCTTCTTCGAGCGCTTGGCTACTCAAGCAATACGGGTATTAAAGAGCTTTTTGCAGATGTTGATACTGGCGATGTGAAATATATCGATGCGACTCTTGAAAAAGATCCAAGCAAAGGCACGAACGAAGCGCTTATTGAAGTATATCGTCGTCTTCGGCCTGGTGATCTTGCTACGGTTGATAACGCCCGCAGCATGATTGAAAAAATGTTCTTTGATTTCAAGAGGTTCGACTTTAGCCGAGTTGGACGTCACAAAATTAATCAACGTTTGAGTCTTGATGTGCCAAACACGACCGAAAACCGCGTTATGCGCCTTGAAGATCTTGTGGCGATTATTAAGGAACTTATCCGCCTTAATAATACGCAAGATGCGCCAGATGATATTGATGCGCTTTCAAATCGTCGCGTGAAGCTCGTTGGTGAGTTGGTGGCTCGCCAGTTCCGCATTGGTATGCTTCGAATGCAACGAAATGCGATGGATCGCATGAGTATGAGCGATCTTGAAACAGTAACGCCTGGTGCGCTCATTAACGCCCGCCCTGTTGTTGCGGCAGTTCGAGAATTCTTTGCAAGCTCTCAGCTTTCGCAGTTTATGGATCAAACCAACCCACTTGCTGAACTTTCTCATAAACGCCGATTCAGTTCGATGGGTCCTGGCGGCTTGAGCCGAGAACGTGCAGGATTAGAAGTTCGTGATGCTCATCCAACGCATTATGGTCGTCTTTGTTCTGTTGAGACACCAGAAGGTGCAAACATTGGACTTGTACTAAACATGGCAACATATGCAAAAGTGAATGAATACGGCTTCTTAGAAACACCGTATCTAAAGGTGAAAAACGGCAAAGTAACTGACGAAGTAGTGTATCTTGATGCGGCGCAAGAAGCAGCGGAGATTATTGCTGAAGCAGGGAACGTGTTAAACAAAGATGGTAGCTTTAAAGAAGATCGTGTGAGCGCACGATTTCACCTAAGTCCAGAAGAAGTTGAAGCAGCAGAAGTAACGTATATGGATGCAGCGAATAAACAAATCCTTGGTTCAACCGCATCGCTTATTCCATTTATTGAAAAGAACCGTATTGACCGATCTTTGACTGGTTCAAACATGCAACGTCAGGCCGTTCCTCTTGTAAAAACTGAAAGCCCAATTGTTGGAACAGGTATTGAAGGCGACGTTGCGCGCAACACAAGCCAATTAATTGCCGCTGAAGCAGCTGGCGAAGTTGTAAAAGCTGACGCAAACGAAGTGTTAGTAAAATATAAAGACGGTACAAAAACATATCATCCAGTTCATTTTGAACAAAGTAACGACGACAGAAGCATTAACCAAAAGGTTGTGGTGAGTCGTGGCCAAAAGGTGAAAAAGGGCGATGTATTAATTGAAGGCGCTTCCGTCGCAGATGGAGAGTTAGCGCTTGGAAAAGACTTAATTGTTGCCTTTATGCCTTGGGGTGGATACAACATGGATGACTCAATTATCTTGAGCGATCGTGTTGTAAAAGACGATGATCTTACGAGCATTAATATTAATGACTTTATGGTTGAAGTTCGTGAAACAAAGCTTGGCCCTGAAATTGTTACTCGAGATATTCCAAACGTAAGTGAAGAGAGCCTTCGTCATCTTGACGAAAACGGTATTGTTCAAGTTGGTGCGGAAGTAAAAGCCGGCGATGTGTTGGTTGGAAAGATTACACCAAAGGGTGAGCAAGAGCTTAGCTCTGAAGAGCGCTTACTCCGCGCAATCTTTGGTGAAAAAGCCAAAGATGTTCGTGATACGTCTCAGCGAATGAGCAATGGCAAGCACGGTAAAGTAGTTGGCGTAAAAATCTTTAGCCGCGAAAATGGCCACGAACTAAAAGCTGGCGTTTTAATGCAAATTCAGATTTTTGTTGCACAGCTTCGTAAAGTTTCAGTTGGCGACAAACTTGCTGGCCGTCACGGGAACAAAGGTGTGGTTGCACGAATTTTGCCTGAAGCAGATATGCCATTTACCGAAGACGGAACACCAGTTGATGTGATTCTTAACCCGCTTGGTGTACCAAGTCGTATGAATCTTGGGCAGCTGTTTGAAACACACCTTGGTATGGCAGCGCGCGCACTTGGCTATAAAGTAGCAACACCACCATTTAACGGTGTGCCAAATGAAGTGATTGTAGAAGAGCTTGAAAAAGCTGGTCTGCCAAAAGATGGCAAGCTACAGCTCTTTGATGGCCGAACGGGTGAAGCATTTAAAGAAAAGACAACCGTTGGTAACATGTACATTATTAAGCTGCACCACATGATTGCAGATAAGATTCATGCTCGTTCAATTGGTCCGTACACCATGGTTACTCAACAGCCACTTGGTGGTAAGGCTCAAAACGGTGGTCAGCGATTTGGTGAGATGGAAGTGTGGGCTTTGGAAGCCTATGGTGCTGCCTATGCCCTGCAAGAGTTCTTAACCGTAAAATCTGACGATATCACCGGAAGAACGAGAATGTATGAAGCCATTGTTAAAGGTGAGAATCGTTTGGAATGTGGTTTGCCTGAGTCCTTCAACGTACTCACAAAAGAACTCAAGGCCTTGGGCTTGGATGTTGAGCTGCTTGAAAAAGGCTCTCAAAGCAAAGAAACTCAGCTTGAAAGCTAGAAGTTAGAAAAGGGAGATAAGATATTATGGAAAATATTTTCACGTTTTTTGAAAAACCCAAAGACCCTCTTTCTTTCGAAGCCATTAAAGTAGGGCTTTCCTCTCCAGACAAAGTTATGGAGTGGTCTCATGGTGAAATCAAAAAACCCGAGACCATCAACTACAGAACCTTCAAGCCTGAGAGAGATGGTTTGTTCTGTGCGAAGACCTTTGGACCTGTGAAAGACTACGAATGTATTTGTGGAAAATACAAACGTATGAAGCACCGAGGGATCGTGTGTGAAAAATGTGGGGTTGAGGTCATTGAGTCCAAGGTAAGACGTGATCGTATGGGGCATATTGCTCTTGCTGCGCCTGTTACGCACATTTGGTTTCTGAAATCTTTGCCCAGCCGTATTGGAAATCTTTTGGATGTCACTCTCAAAGATATGGAGAGAGTGATTTACTTTGAAGCTTACGTAGTGACCGAACCAGGTGGCACGGACCTAAAGTTTGGCGAAGTTCTCAGCGATGAAAAATATTACGAAGCTGTTGAAGAATATGGTGAGGGATCTTTCGAAGCTGACATGGGTGCTCAAGCGGTTCGTACACTGCTTGCGAGTTTAGATTTGGATGATCTTGCCAAGGAGCTTCGTGCTGAGCTGATTGAAACTGGTTCTGAAATCAAAAAGAAAAAACTTTCTAAGAGGCTTAAAGTTGTTGAAGCGTTTAGAGAATCTGGAAATAAACCTGAGTGGATGGTCCTTGAAGTGCTTCCGGTGCTTCCCCCAGATCTCAGGCCATTGGTTCCTTTGGATGGTGGTCGTTTTGCGACTTCAGATCTTAATGATTTGTATCGACGAGTGATCAATCGAAACAATCGTCTCAAACGATTGATCGAGCTCAATGCTCCTGAGATTATCGTACGTAACGAAAAACGCATGCTTCAAGAAGCTGTAGATGCATTGTTTGATAACGGTCGTAGAGGTCGTCCAATTACAGGTGCAAACAAAAGACCTCTTAAGTCTCTTTCAGATCTTATCAAGGGGAAACAAGGTCGTTTTCGTCAGAACCTTTTGGGAAAACGCGTAGATTACTCAGGTCGTTCCGTTATTGTTGTGGGTCCTGAGTTGCGTCTCCATCAGTGTGGAATCCCGAAAAAAATGGCTCTCGAGCTCTTTAAACCGTTTATTTATAACCGCCTCGAAGAAAGAGGTCTGGTCACTACGGTAAAAGCCGCCAAAAAAATGGTGGAAAGTGAAATTGATGAAGTATGGGACATTCTCGACGAAGTGGTTCGAGAGCATCCTGTGATGCTTAACAGAGCACCTACGCTGCATAGATTGGGGATTCAGGCTTTTGAACCTGTTTTGATTGAAGGTAAAGCCATTCAGCTTCATCCTCTTGTATGTATGGCCTTTAACGCCGACTTTGATGGTGACCAGATGGCTGTTCATGTGCCTCTATCTGTAGAAGCTCAGGTTGAAGCGCGTGTGCTTATGATGTCAACCAACAATATTCTTTCTCCTGCGAACGGAAAACCCGTAATCATTCCGAGTCAGGATATTGTTCTGGGTTTGTATTATCTTACGCGAGAAGGTGTGGGCGTAGCCGGGGAAGGAAAGATTTTTTCCGGTCCTGATGAAGTTCGCATGGCTTTTGATGCGGGCGAGGTTGATGCTCATGCAAAAATTACGGTTAGGATTGCAGGAAAGCGTTACGAGACTACTGTAGGCCGCGTAATTTTTTACGATATTGTTCCCAATGAAATTCCTTTTGATATGGTCAACCGTCCTATGGGGAAAAAACCTCTTGCGGAGCTGATTGATAAAGCCTACCGACTTGGTGATCAGAAGAAGACCATTTTGTTGGCTGATCGTCTCAAAAATTTGGGTTTTACGTATTCTACTCGAGCTGGACTTTCAATTTGTATGGATGACATGAAGATTCCTGCAAAGAAGTATACTTTGATTGACCAAGCTACTGAGACTGTACAAAAAATTCAGCAGCAGTATACCGATGGATTGATTACTTTTGGTGAGAGATACAACAAGGTGATTGATACGTGGGCGCAAGTTTCTGAGCAAATTGCTTCCGAGATGATGAAAGAAATTGGAATTGACCGCGTGGAATCTGCTGGAGAAAAGCTTGAAATGCCAAGCTTTAACTCTATCTATATGATGGCTGATTCTGGAGCTAGAGGTAGTGCTCAGCAGCTTCGTCAGCTTGCTGGGATGCGTGGTTTGATGGCCAAGCCTTCTGGTGAAATCATCGAAACTCCAATTACCGCAAACTTTAAAGAAGGGTTGACGGTTCTTCAGTACTTTACTTCGACTCATGGAGCTCGAAAAGGTTTGGCGGATACAGCGCTCAAAACGGCAAACTCAGGATATCTCACCCGTCGATTGGTGGATGTTGCACAAGATGCGATTATCACTGAATACGACTGTAAAACGCTCGATGGAATTTATGTAGGATCTTTGATCGAGGGTGGAGATGTTGTTGAGCCTTTGGGCGATAGAGTGCTTGGTCGAGTGGCTCTGGAAGACATCGTAGATCCGTATTCCGGAGAAGTTATTGTTCCAGCCAATACTGAGATTGATGAAGAGTACGTACAGAAAATTGATCAGGCAGTGATAGAGAAAATTCGTATTCGATCTGTACTTACCTGTCAGACGAGAAGAGGAATTTGTACACTTTGTTATGGACGAGATCTTGCGAGAGGTCGTTTGGTTAACCTTGGTGAGGCTGTTGGTGTCATTGCTGCGCAGTCCATTGGTGAGCCAGGAACTCAGTTGACCATGAGAACCTTCCACGTTGGGGGTACAGCTACAAGAAGGGCTGAACAATCCACCTTGGAAGCAAAAAATAAAGGCGTGGTCAAGTTGGTCAATGTCACGACCGTACAAAATAAAGACGGTCGCATGACGGTCATGAACCGGAATGCCGAGATCTGGATTGTCGATCCTTCAGGTCGAGAGAAAGAAAAACACCCGATCATTTACGGTGCCCAGCTTTATAAAGCCGATGGTGATTCGATCAAAGCGGGTGAAATGATTGCTGATTGGGATCCTTATACGATTCCGATTTTGACCGAAACCGAAGGGTATGTGAAATACAATGATTTGATTGAAGGTCAGACAGTGCAGGAAAAAGTAGATCCTGTGACTGGAGTTTCGAGTAAAGTCATCATTGAGTCTAGAGATCCCAATGCGCGTCCTCGAGTTTCTTTGCATGATAAAAGCGGAGATCCCCTTAAGTTTAGAACAGGATCAGATATCAACTATATGCTTCCTGTTGGGGCCATTTTGCTCGTGGGCAACGGTGAAAAAGTTCCTTCGGGAGGAACCATTGCGAAGATCCCTCGTGAGACCACAAAAACGAAGGATATTACAGGTGGTTTGCCTAGAGTAGCTGAGCTCTTCGAAGCCAGAAAACCTAGAGAGATTGCTGTAATTTCGGAAATTGATGGGGTGGTTTCGTTTGGTAAAGACACCAAAGGAAAACGAAAAGTCATTGTTACACCTGAGGTGGGTGAAGTCAGAGAATATTTGATTGCTAAGGGAAAGCATGTTTCTGTTCTAGAAGGTGATCGCGTAAGGGCCGGTGAGCCTTTGATGGATGGTTCGGCAAATCCTCATGACATTCTTACAGTTCTTGGAGAAAAAGAATTGGCCAAATATATGGTTGATGAGGTTCAAGAGGTTTATCGTCTTCAAGGTGTAAAAATTAACGACAAGCACATTGAAACGATTGTAAGGCAGATGCTGAGAAAAATTACTATTACTGATAGCGGTGATACGTCTTTCTTGGTAGGAGAGCATGTTAATAAAGCCGTATTCTTGGAGGAAAACGAAAAAGTGAAAAAGAAGAAAGGTAAGCCAGCAGCGGCAGCGCCACTTCTTTTGGGAATCACGAAGGCGTCTCTTTCTACGGAGTCATTCATTTCGGCTGCTTCTTTCCAGGAGACCACCAAGGTATTTACCGAGGCTGCAATCAATGGAAAAGTCGATTACTTAAGAGGCTTGAAAGAAAACTTGGTCATGGGAAGATTGATTCCTGCAGGTACGGGGCTTTCAAATTATCGAAGCCTTGGATTGAAGGTGAGTGCAGACGACCATGATGATGAATATGAGCAAGATTCGGCAGATCATGTTGAATCTGTATCAATTACACAAATTGAGGAGGTTGAGGGGCCAAGTACCAGCGCGAAATAATAGGGAATTTTAGAATTCTCTTGACATTTCTGCTCTGAATTTTTAAAGTCCCCCAGCTCTAATGGGAGAGTAACGAGGAAGATATGCCAACGATTAATCAATTAGTAAGAAAAAGTCGGGTCAAACAAAAAAAGAAGAACCAAGCACCCGCTTTGGAAAAATGTCCTCAAAAAAGAGGAGTATGTACAAGGGTTTATACTGTAACCCCCAAAAAACCTAACTCAGCGTTGCGTAAAGTTGCTCGGGTAAGACTCACCAATGGTTTTGATACCACTGCTTATATCGGTGGAGAGGGACATAATTTACAAGAACACTCCGTGGTTTTGGTTCGCGGAGGACGGGTTAAGGATTTGCCTGGTGTTCGGTACCATATTGTTAGAGGTACCTTGGATACCGCCGGTGTTCAGGATCGCAAACGTGGTAGATCGAAGTACGGAAGCAAACGAGCCAAATCGTAAGGGACGATAGAAAATGCCTAGAAGAAAAGTTATAGAAAAAAAACCCATTTCTCCAGATCCTAAGTTTGATGATCGAGTTGCGGGACGTTTTATTAATAGTTTGATGAAGGATGGAAAAAAGTCTGTCGCTCAGAGAATTTTTTATAAAACCATGGATGAGATTGCAGAAAAAGTGAAGGACGATCCCTTAAAAATTGCCAAGGGAGCTGTTGAAAATGCACGTCCCGTGGTTGAAACCAAAAGTAGGCGTGTGGGTGGGGCTAACTATCAGGTTCCTGTGGAAGTTCGTCCAGCGAGAAGCGAGGCGCTAGGAATTCGTTGGATCATTTCGGCCGCCGTTTCCCGTCCTGGTCGGTCCATGGTGGAGAGATTGTCCAGTGAACTCATTGATGCTTATAACAAGCGAGGCTCTGCGATCAAAAAGAGAGAAGATGTTCACAAAATGGCGGAAGCCAACAAAGCTTTTGCTCATTTCCGTTGGTAATTGGGGTTATACATGAAGGTTTCATTAGAAAAAGTAAGAAATATTGGCATTATCGCCCATATTGATGCAGGAAAAACCACAACCACGGAACGCGTGCTCTATTATACTGGGAAATCTCATAAAATTGGTGAGGTTCACGAAGGTTCGGCGACTATGGATTGGATGGAGCAGGAGCAGGAGAGAGGGATCACGATTACTTCTGCGGCTACAACTTGCTTTTGGGCTGACCATAGAATCAATATCATCGACACTCCGGGCCACGTGGATTTTACTGTTGAGGTGGAGCGTTCTTTGCGTGTTCTTGATGGCGCGGTAGGTGTGTTTGATGGGGTTGCAGGTGTGGAGCCTCAGTCGGAAACGGTATGGAGACAGGCAAATAAATATCATGTTCCTCGTATTGCGTTTGTAAATAAGATGGACCGTACCGGTGCAAACTTTTTTAAATGTGTTGATGATATGGTGAAAAGGCTTAGTGCCAATCCTGTGCCTTTGCAGATTCCTATGGGTACTGAAGACCAGCACATGGGTGTTGTGGATTTGCTTAAGATGAAAGCGTATCAATTTGATAATGATACCTTGGGTGCAAAGTTCAACACGATAGATGTCCCAGAAGAGTTTAAAGCTGATGCAGAAACTTGGAGAGAGAAGCTTTTGGAATCTGTGTGTGAAACCGATGACGCTTTGATGGAAAAGTACTTGGGTGGGGAAGAGGTTTCTGAAGCCGAGCTTGTGAAGGCAATTCGAGCTGCAACTTTGACCGAAAAAATTACACCCGTTCTCTGTGGTTCTGCTTTTAAAAATAAAGGAGTTCAGCAGCTTTTGGATGCTGTGATCGCGTATTTGCCCTCACCAAGAGATGTCGATTCCATCGTGGGTGTTTCAGTAGATAACGAAGAAGAAAAAATCACGAGAAAAACGGATGTGAATGAGCCTTTCTCTGCATTGGCGTTTAAAATTATGACCGACCCTTATGTTGGTCACTTGACGTTCTTGAGAGTGTATTCGGGGAAGATCGAAAGTGGAGCCACCATTCAGAATGCGACGCAAGGGAAAAAAGATCGTTTGGGTCGTCTTTTGTTGATGCATGCAAA
Organism: Bdellovibrionales bacterium; assembly: GCA_020434365.1. GTDB lineage: Bacteria > Bdellovibrionota_G > JALEGL01 > JALEGL01 > JAGRMV01 > JAGRAX01. The sequence goes on along the minus strand of JAGRAX010000011.1, from coordinate 23,286 downwards.
CAAGCGGGAAGAGCTTACCGAGACCTCTGCAGGTGAAATTGTTGCGGCTGTTGGATTGAAAAATATCTCCACAGGGGACACCTTGTGTGATCCTAATCATCCTGTAATTTTAGAAACCATCAATTTTCCTGAGCCTGTTATTCAGATTGCAATTGAACCAAAGACCAAGAGTGACCAGGAAAAAATGGGAGACGCTCTTTATAAACTAGGTCAGGAAGATCCGTCTCTCCGAATTAAAACCGAAGAGGAAACAGGGCAGACCTTGCTTTCCGGTATGGGTGAGCTCCATTTGGATATTATCGTTGATCGTCTGATGAGAGAATTTAAGGTTGAAGCCAATGTAGGTAAGCCTCAAGTTGCATATCGTGAGACCATTACTGCACCTGTTCGACAGGATACGAAATTTGTTCGTCAGTCCGGTGGTCGAGGTCAATATGGCCATGTTGTTTTTGAAGTTGAGCCCAATGAAAAAGGTGCAGGCTTTGAGTTTGAAAGTGCCATTAAGGGTGGAGCCATTCCAAAAGAATATTTTAAACCCATTGAGAGTGGTGTTGTGGGTGCTCTTGAAAATGGTGTTTTGGCAGGCTATCCAGTAGTGGATGTCAAAGTTCGCTTGGTAGATGGTTCATTTCACGAGGTTGATTCATCTGAAATGGCCTTTAAAATTGCTGGATCTATGTGTATGAAAGAAGCCAGTAAAAAAGCCAAGCCTATCATTTTGGAACCTATAATGAAAACTGAAGTGGTGGTACCGGAAGATTATATGTCTAACGTGATTGGGGATCTCAATTCTCGTCGGGCAAGAATTATGGGTATGGAAGCTCGTGCGGGTGTTCAGGTTATCAATGCTCAGACTCCGCTGGCGGAAATGTTTGGATATTCTACAGATCTGCGCTCTGCAACCCAGGGTCGGGCAAGTTACACAATGGAATTTGCTCACTATGAGCCTGTTCCAGCTCAGGTAAGTGAAGAAATTATTTCGAAAGCGAAGGTAAGTTAAGTGGCTGCTAAAGAAGAAAAAATTAGAATTCAATTGAAAGCCTATGATTATCAGTTGTTGGATCAGTCCACATCTGAAATTGTAGAAACTGCGAGAAGAACCGGTGCGCGTATTGCTGGGCCGATTCCTTTGCCGACGAAAATTAATCGTTATTGTGTTCTTCGCTCTCCTCATGTCGATAAAAAGTCCAGAGAGCATTTTGAAGTTCGAACTCATAAACGTTTGATTGATATTTTGGAACCTCCGCAGCAAACAATTGATTCTCTTATGAAATTAGATCTCTCAGCTGGTGTCGACGTCGAGATTAAGAGTTATCGGGAGTAGTTATGAAAGTTAAGATTCGACAAAAAGATGGAAAGCTTCAGGGAGAAGCTCAGGTTTCAGATCAGGTATTTGCTTTTTCACCTAATGAAGCTGTGTTGTATGAGTCTGTTGTGGCTCAGCTGGCTTCTAAACGTCAGGGAACAGCAAAGACAAAGGAACGTGGAGAAGTTTCGGGTGGCGGTCGCAAGCCTTACAAGCAAAAAGGCTCGGGTAATGCTCGTCAAGGTTCTACGAGAGCTCCCAACCATGTGGGTGGGGGTACGGTTTTTGGACCTTCTCCAAGAAACCATGGTTACAAGCTCAACAAAAAAAGTCGTGCAAAGGCCTTGATTAGCGCTCTAAGTCAACACGGAAAGAATGAAAGTTTAGAGGTTTTTCCCTCGTTTGAGGTTGATGTGCCGAAAACAAAGCTAGGTAAGACTTTTATCGGTGAGCTCAATCAAAAACCTGTTCTCGTTATTGATCAGGCCAATGATGGTCTTTATCGTAGTGTAAGAAATTTAAAAAATGTCGTTTATAGTGATGTGAAGTCCGTGAGTGTGTTGCAGCTGTTGAAAGCTCAGCATGTATTGATTTCTGAAGCTGCAGTGAAAGCTGTAGAGGAAAGGTTTGGATCATGAAAATTGACCCATTTAAAGTGCTTAAGCGCCCAATGGTGACTGAAAAATCTAACATGCTTAAAGAGACTTCAAATCAGGTGGTCTTTGAAGTGGATCAAACTGCAAAGAAGCCTGTGATTAAGTACGCAGTAGAGAAAGCCTTTGGCGTTTCTGTCGAGGATGTTCGAACAGCGATTGTGCGCGGTAAGGTGAAAACGGTGGGTCGTTATGTTGGAAAACGTAGTGACTATAAAAAAGCTTATGTTCGTCTCAAGGTGGGCGACAAAATTGATGTTTTTGAGGGTGTGTAAATGGCTGTAAAAAGATATAAACCCATTACTCCAAGTCGCCGTTTTTATACGACTTCGACTTTTGAGGAATTGACAACGGATAAGCCTTATCGTCCTCTGACAAAGAGCAAAAAGAGAACCGGGGGGCGAAACAACAAAGGTCGAGTGACTTCTCGTTGGATCGGTGGCGGTCATAAGAAGCGATATCGAGAAATCGACTTTGTTCGTCGTGATAAGGAAAACATTCCTGCAAAAGTATCTTCAGTTGAGTACGATCCAAATCGTTCTGCACGAATTGCTTTGCTTAGTTATGTGGATGGTGAAAAGCGCTATATTTTGGCGCCTTTAGGCTTAACGGTTGGAACAGTGTTGCAGTCGGGGGAGTCGGCAGAGATTCGTCCTGGAAATGCAATGCCTTTGAAAAATGTTCCTCCTGGTACTTTGGTTCACAATATTGAGTTAAAGATTGGCGCGGGTGGTCAAATGGTGCGCTCTGCGGGGTCTTCTGCTCAGCTTATCAGTAGGGATTCCAGTTATGCACTTTTGCGTATGCCTTCAGGGGAAATTCGCAAAGTGCGAGAAGAGTGTTATGCGACAATAGGTCAGCTCTCTAACCCCACGCATGAAAATATTAAAATTGGTAAAGCAGGCCGTTCTCGTTGGCTGGGGAAAAATCCTCGCGTTCGTGGTACGGTCATGAACCCTGTGGATCACCCACATGGTGGTGGTGAGGGAAAAACCAAGGGAGGACGACATCCTGTGACTCCTTGGGGTATTCCAACAAAGGGATATAAAACTCGACGTAATAAAAGAACAAGTCGCTTTATCGTCGAAAGGAAGAAGAAATAATGTCTAGAAGTACGAAAAAAGGGCCTTTTGTAGATGGTTACTTGCTTAAAAAAATTGAAAGCATTGATACCGGTGGAAAAAAACAAGTGATCAAGACATGGTCGAGGAGATCCACAATCGTTCCGGAGTTTGTTGGACATACTTTTGCAATTCACAATGGGAAAAAATTCTTACCTATTTTTATTACTGAAAATATGGTGGGGCATAAATTGGGTGAGTTCGCATTGACTCGAACCTTCCATTTGCATTCTGGTGACAGAAAGTCAGGTAAGTAAGATGGCTTCAAAAGCAATTTTGAGATATTCACGTGTACCCGCTAGAAAAGCGCGACTTGTTATAGATATGATTCGGGGAAAGAACGTTTCTCAGGCAATTACGATGCTTAAAGTGACTCCGAAAAAAGGTGCGAAGTTGGTTTTGTCGACACTTAACAGTGCAATCGCAAATGCTTCAAGTACGGGTACGGTGGATGTAGATAATTTGTATGTAAAAACGATTACGGTCGATGAAGGTCCTACGCTGAAGCGTTTTACCCCTCGTGCTCAAGGTAGAGCAACCCGAATCAATAAAAGAACCAGCCATATTACCGTGGTTGTAGACGAGCGATAGGAGAGAGAAGTGGGTCAAAAGGTAAATCCAATTGGTTTTAGAGTAGGCGTCATTCGTCCTTGGGCTTCTCGATGGTATGCTGAGAAGAACTATACGCAGCTTTTGCACGAAGATATCAACATCAAAAAAGTGATTAAGAAAAAACTTTATCATGCGGGTGTCTCAAAAATAGAAATTGCGCGTGCAGCAAGTAAATGTACGATTGATATTTTTACGGCTCGTCCAGGTATCGTAATTGGAAAACGCGGTGCTGGAATTGATCAGCTCAAAGCTCAGGTTGAGAGAATGACGGGGCGAGAAGTTTCTCTTAATATCAAAGAAGTGAGGAAAGCCGAGCTGGATGCGCAACTTGTTGCTGAAAACATCGCTCTGCAGTTGGAGAGACGTGTCGCCTTTCGTAGAGTTATCAAAAGAGCTGTTCAATCTTCAATTAAGCTGGGCGCAAAAGGTATTAAGGTGAAGGTTTCAGGTCGTTTGGGTGGTGCGGATATCGCTCGAGCAGAATGGTATCATGAAGGAAGTGTTCCTTTGCATACCCTTCGTGCAGATATTGATTACGGTACAACCGGAGCGAGCACGACCTATGGAATTATCGGGATCAAAGTATGGATCAATCGTGGGTTGGTTCAAACCAAACTAGATCGTAAGAAAGCATTGGCTTCCAATCAGGTAGCGGTGGGGTAGTAGATTATGTTACAACCAGCAAAAGTTAAATATCGAAAGCAGCAAAAAGGTCGTATGCGTGGAACCTCGTACAGAGGTTCAACCTTGGCTTTTGGAGATTATGGCTTGAAAGTTATGGAGTGTGGTCGGATTACGGCGAGGCAGATTGAAGCTGCGCGTATTTCTATGACTCGTCATATTAAGCGTGGAGGTAAAGTCTGGACAAGGATTTTCCCAGATAAGCCTGTGACCAAAAAACCTGCAGAAACCCGGATGGGTAAAGGTAAGGGTGGTTTGGATCATTGGGTGGCTGTGGTGAAGCCTGGTCGAGTTATTTATGAAATGGAGGGTGTGTCTCCTGAGGTTGCCAGAGAAGCATTTCGCTTGGCTGCTCACAAACTGCCCTTAGGTACGAAGTTCGTCCAGAGAGAAGAGAGCTAGATATGAAAGAGTTTACATACAGAAAAGAAATGCTCGAAAGTTTTAGGTCCATGGCGGTGGAAGAAATTCTTAATACCATTGAAGATTACCAAACAGAGCTTTCTCAACTTTCTTTTAAGAATAAAAGTGGTCAGTTGGAAAACACTGCTCAGATTAAAAAGGCGCGCAAAGTGATTGCGCAGTTGAAAACTCTTTTGAAAGAGAAACAAAAGGCCTTGTAGGAGTATATACATGTCAACAGTGTCAAAGATTAGAATTCGTAAGGAACTTATTGGAACAGTGAAAAGCGCAAAAATGGATAAAACCATTGTTGTGGAAGCTCAAAGACGTGTGCTTCATCCTTTGTTTGAAAAAGTTGTGATTCGTAAGAACAAATTTACTGCTCATGATGAATCCAATGCTACAAAAGAAGGCGATTTGGTTCGGATTCGTCAGTCCAGACCCTTAAGCAAAACCAAAAGATGGGTTCTGATTGAGACCTTGAGAGAGAACAAGCTACACCCAGATCGAATGGATTTTGATACGAAAGTAGAGAAAAAAGCCGATGCAAGTGCAAAAGCTTCTAAGACGAAAAAAACCAAGAAGAAAAGTGCAGGGAAAAAGAAATGATTCAGGTAGAGAGTATTTTGGACGTTGCGGATAATTCAGGTGCGCGCAGAGTTCAGTGCATTAAAGTCCTAGGTGGCACAAAAAGAAAATACGCGAGTATTGGAGATGTAATTGTTGTTTCTGTGAAAGAAGCGATTCCAAATGCAAAAGCCAAAAAAGGTGATGTTAAAAAAGCCGTTGTTGTGAGAACCAAAAAGGAAATTCGTCGGCAAGATGGTTCCTATATTCGTTTTGATGACAATTCAGCTGTTTTGATCACACCAAACAAAGAGCCTATTGGAACGCGTATCTTTGGTCCTGTGGCCAGAGAACTTAGAGGTCAGAACTTTATGAAAATTATTTCTTTGGCGCCTGAGGTGTTGTGATGGCTAAAAGACAATCTAGAGCAAACAAAAAAATTAAAATTGGTGATACCGTTCAAGTTATCTCTGGGAGAGAAGCTGCTGCAAAAAAGACCGGTAAGGTGCTAAAAATTATTCCTAAGTTTGATTCTGTTATCATTGAGAAAGTGAACTTAGTTAAAAAGCATCAAAAACCTACACAGGAAAACCCTCAAGGTGGGATTAGCGAAATCGAAGCTCCGATTCATCTTTCGAATGTTCGTTTTATTTCCTCAGGTGAAAAGGCTGCAAAAACAAAAAAAGCTTCGGTAAAGAAAACCGAAGAAAAAGAAAAAGTCGCTTCAAAAAAGACGTCTAAAAAGACGAAGGCGAAGAAGTAAGGAGTAAGAGATGTCTCTACCTCGTTTAAAAGAGAAATATCTTAAAGAGATTGTTCCCAAACTGTCACAGACATTGGGTGTAAAAAATGTACATGCAATTCCAAAAGTATCCAAAGTGGTTGTGAATATGGGATTGGGGCAAGCTGTTGCGGATGCAAAGGTGCTTCAAAGTGCGGTTGAAGATATGGCTTCGATTACAGGCCAAAGACCTGTGGTAACGAAGGCCAAAAAGGCGATAGCAAATTTTAAACTCAGACAAGGCATGCCCATTGGATGTATGGTGACTTTGCGGGATGTCAAAATGTATGAGTTTATGGACCGTTTGGTAAATGTTGCGCTTCCTAGAGTTAGAGACTTTAAAGGGGTTTCTAATAAGGCCTTTGACAAAGATGGAAATTACACTTTAGGAATCAAAGAGCATATTATTTTCCCGGAAATTGACTTCGATAAGGTTGATAAGATCTTGGGGATGAATATAACTTTTGTAACTACTGCCAAAGATAAAACACAAGCCAAGGAATTGCTTGGCGAACTCGGGGTTCCGTTTCGGGGCCGATAAGGTATTTGAGGAGTATAGTAAGATGGCTCATACAGACCCAATTGCAGATTTTTTAACACGTATTCGTAATGCTCAGAGAGCAAAGCACAGCACGGTTGTGACTGGATACTCCAATATGAATCTTGAGCTTTCAAGAATTCTAAAGGAAGAAGGTTTTCTTGCTGACTTTGAGACACTGCAGGAAGAGGGAGCTTTCCCTCAAATTAAAGTTTCGTTGAAATACAACGATCAAATGGAGCCTTTGATTCAGGAGATTAAAAGAATCAGTACTCCTGGCTGCAGAAGGTATGCAAATAGGGAGAAGCTTGAAAGTATGGATCATCCTTTTTCTATGCTTATTGTGTCAACATCAAAAGGTATCATGTCAGATGCGCAAGCCAAGGCACAAAATGTGGGTGGTGAGCTTATTTGTCAGGTGAGTTAGGGAATTATTATGTCTAGAATTGGAAAACAGCCCATTCAAATTCCATCTGGAGTTACCGTGAGTGTGAATTCAGGTGTGGTAAAAGTTCAGGGTTCTAAGGGAAATTTAGAATATCTCGTGGATGAGAGAGTTTCGGTTGAAGTCAAGGATAGTGAAATTCTTTGTGCGATGAAAGATGAATCTGTAGATCAGTCTCGAGCACGTTTTGGTTTGGTCCGAAGTATTTTGTCCAATATGGTAGAAGGTTGTGGAACGGGTTTTAAAAAAGAGCTTCAGATCAATGGAGTTGGCTATCGGGGACAGGTTTCTGGAAGAAACTTGGAACTTGCTTTGGGGTTTTCGCATCCCGTGCATTATCCCATTCCAGATGGAATTCAAATTGATGTAGACAAGCAAGGTAAAGTAACTATTGAAGGTCCTAACAAGCAATTGGTAGGTCAGGTCGCAGCTGAAATTAGGGACTTCCGTCCTCCTGAGCCTTACAAAGGTAAAGGCGTGAAATATGCAGATGAAGTGGTTAGAAGAAAAGCCGGAAAATCGGCATCGTCCTAAAATGGGGTAAAAGTTATGAGTGATCAAAGACAAAAACAAAGAATTGTTCGTCAAGGTAGAGTGAGAAGAAAGGTTGTACGTAATTCAACACGCCCACGTTTGAGCGTGTTCCGTAGCAATCGACATGTGTACGCTCAGATCATTGATGATCAACAGCATAAAACTTTGGTGAGTGCCTCGACCATGCTAAGCGAGGTTCAGTCTAAAGTGAAAAACACAGTTTCTATGGAAGCAGCAGCAGCTGTGGGAGCTTTAATTGCACAGAGAGCAAAACAACAGAAGATAGAGAGTGTCTGTTTTGATCGTGGAGCATATTTATATCATGGAAGAGTAAAAGCTCTTGCGGATGCGGCCCGAGAAAATGGTCTTAATTTTTAAGGGTTGAGGAGATAAAGTAATGATCAACAATGATGCCAATGAACAAAATCTTGTAGAAAATGTGATTAAGGTAAATCGCGTTGCTAAAGTTGTAAAAGGGGGCCGAAGATTTAGTTTTTCTGCCATCGTAGTATCCGGAGACAAAAATGGCAGTGTCGGTGTGGGGTTGGGCAAAGCCAACGAAGTTCCCGAAGCGATTCGTAAAGGAAGTGCAGCTGCAAGACGTGAATTGATTCAGGTGCCCTTAAAAAATGGAACGATTTTGCAGGAAGTTACCGGCTGTTACGGTTCGGGGAAAGTTTTTTTGAAACCCGCTTCTCATGGGACGGGTGTAATTGCTGGGGGCCCTGTTCGTGCAGTGGTCGAAGCTGCAGGAGTCCAGGATGTACTTAGTAAATCCATCGGGACGTCGAATCCTCACAATGTTGTTAAAGCTACTATGGATGCTTTGAGACAGCTAGGACAATCCCAAAAGATTTTTTTGGATCGTGGCGGAAAAATTGACCTTGCTGATAGCGAGACCAAGGAAGACGGAGAGTCATCATGAGCGCAGTAAAAAAAATACATATTCGTTTGAAGAGAAGTTCGATTCGAGCTACGGACAATCAAAAAGCAAATCTAAAAGGCTTGGGTTTGACTCGCAGAGAAAAAGTAGTTGTGATTGATGACAATGCTTCGAGCCGTGGAATGATCAAGAAGGTTCTTCATTTATTGGAAGTTCAACCTTATCAAGCTAAGGAATCCGTTTCAAAAAAGATTCAGGATCAAGTGGAAGTGATTCCAGGAAAAATGATTGAGAAGAAAAAAAAAGAAGCTATAAAGAAAACGTCGAAAAAGACTTCGACAAAAAAGGTTGCTGAAAAGAAAAACAGTACCGTAAAAAAAGCTGAAAAAAAGACAGCTAAAAAGAAGACGACAAAAAAAGCGTAATTGGAGAATAAGATGCAACTATCAAACTTAAAAGCTCCTCAAGGTTCGCGTAAGGGACGCAAAAGATTGGGAAGAGGAGAGAGTTCTGGATTGGGAAAAACATCTGGAAAAGGACACAAGGGACAATCAGCAAGATCTGGTGGCGGTGTGAAGATCGGATTTGAGGGTGGTCAGATGCCTCTCATGAGAAGATTGCCCAAATTCGGCTTTACCAGTCAGAAAAAAGAAAAAGTTCAGATTATTAATTTGAGAGATCTAGAGTGCTTTGACGACGGTCAAAAAGTTAGCATTGCTGAACTCAAAGAGAAAAAATTTGTTAGACCTTCCTTTTCAGGAAAAGTAAAGGTTTTGGCTACAGGGAAGTTGAGCAAAAAGCTAAGCATTGAAGGTTTTCAAGTCAGTGCTCAGGCAAAACAGATGATCGAAAAGCAAGGTGGAACTGTTGTAGAGACCTTGTCTGCACAGGCCAAAGGGTAGGTACTTGTGGCTGCCCAAATTGCAAATATGGCCAGAGTGCCTGAGCTGAGAAAACGCATTGTTTTTACATTGGCTCTGCTTGCGGTGTATCGTTTGGGGGTTCATGTTCCTACTCCTGGTGTTGACCCCGTTGCACTCAATGACTATTTTGCAACGCTTGCAGGGACCTTCCTGGAAGTTTTTAACCTTTTCAGTGGGGGGGCCTTAGAGCGGTTTTCTATTTTCGCTTTGGGGATTATGCCATATATCAGTGCATCGATTATTTTTCAGCTTTTGACTGTTGTCTTTCCATATCTTGAACGCCTGCAAAAAGAAGGCGAAATGGGAAGAAGAAAAATCAATCAGTACTCGCGGTATGCAACCATCGGTTTGAGTATTATTCAAGGGATTGGTCTGGCGACTTTTCTAGAGAGTCAAAGAACGCCCGACGGAGTTATGGTCGTATCTAATCCAGGTTTGATGTTTAAGTTTATGACTGTGATTACATTGACTGCAGGAACTACATTTCTGATGTGGCTTGGTGAGCAGATTACAGAAAGAGGAATTGGCAATGGAATTTCCCTTGTGATTTTTGCTGGGATCATCGCGGGTTTTCCTCAAGCCGTATACAACACCATTGATATGATGAAAAATGGTCAGATTTCTCCATTGGGATTGGTTGCTCTGATTGTGCTGATGTTGGCTGTTGTATATGCCATTGTTTACTTTGAGCAGGCGCAGCGAAGAATTCCCGTTCAATATGCAAAAAGAGTTGTAGGCCGAAAAATGTATCAAGGTCAGAGCACTCATTTGCCATTGAAAATCAATATGGCCGGCGTAATTCCTCCGATCTTTGCAAGTTCCCTGCTCACGTTTCCGGCCACCATGGCAGCTTTCTCCGGTTTTTCATGGCTTGAGCAGATCAATCAACAACTGCATTTTGGAGGATGGATCTACAATGCTTTGCAAGTCATATTGATTGTGTTTTTCTGTTTTTTCTATACGGCGGTGCAGTTTAACCCCGTAGATGTAGCTGACAATATGATATGTTCCCGGGATCAGACCAGGAAAAAGCACAGCCGAATATATCGAGAAGGTTTTGGAAAGGCTTACGCTCGTAGGTGCTGTATATATCGCTGCGGTGTGTGTTCTGCCCGTGATTTTGCAGACCAAGGCCGGGGTCTCTTTTTATTTTGGAGGCACCAGTTTGCTCATCGTTGTAGGTGTGGCATTGGATACAATGTCGCAAATAGAAGGGCATCTTTTAAGTCATCATTATGAAGGTTTTTTGGGTCCCAAAGCTGCCCGTCTCAAATCTTCTCGAAGAGGGTAGGGAGATCGTGAATCTCATACTTTTAGGTCCACCTGGAGCAGGTAAGGGCACACAAGCTGAAAAAATTGCCTCGTTTTTTTCCCTTACGCATATTTCAACAGGAGAGCTGTTTAGACAAGAAGTATCAAAAAAAACTTCTTTGGGCATGCAGGCCAAAGGTTTTATGGATAGGGGTGAGTTGGTACCAGACGAGATCGTGCTTGCGATGATTCAGTCAGTTATCTCCGAGTCTCAAAATGGTTTCTTGCTTGATGGGTTTCCCAGAAATGTGGAACAAGCCAAGGCTCTGGGTACGATGCTTGGCTCTCAAAATCTAAGAATTGATCACGTATTATCCTTGGAAGTGCCAGAAGATGTAATTGTTGAGAGGATGGTGTCCAGAGGAAGAAGTGATGATCATCCTGATACCATCAAAAACCGTTTGTCTGTATACAGAGAGCAAACGCAGCCTGTAAAAGAATTTTACGCAGAGCAGGGCCTTGTACATGAGGTAAATGGTAGTCAAAAGGTTGACACCGTATTTGATTCGATTTGCCAGCTTTTACCCAAAGGGGGAGTACAGTGATTTCGATCAAAACACCAGAAGAGATCGAAATCATGAGGGTTTGCAATCAAATCATTGCAAAGGCCAGAAAAGAGTTGGCCCCCATGATTGTACCTGGGGTAAGCACATTTGAGCTCGATCAGGTCGCGGAAAAGGTCATACGTTCCTATGATGCTGTGCCTGCCTTTAAGGGCTACAGTGGCTTTCCTGCAACCCTTTGCGTCTCGATCAATCACGAGGTGGTTCATGGGATTCCCTCTAAAGATCGCATTCTTCAGGATGGAGATGTGATTGGCGTGGATATGGGAACGATTTATAAGGGCTTTTACGGAGATTCTGCTGTGACTTATGCGGTAGGGAAGATCGATGAGGCAGCCAAAAAGCTTCTTAAAGTAACGGAAGAGTCTATGTATTGCGGGATCAGAGCCGCTGTGCCAGGAGGACATCTGTTTGACATCGGAGCTGCTGTTCAAGAGCATGCAGAGAGTTTTGGATTTTCTGTGGTGAGAGATTTTGTTGGACATGGAATTGGTCGTGCGCTTCATGAAGACCCTCAAGTGCCGAATTATGGCACAAAGGGCTATGGAATGAAGCTCAAAGTAGGTATGGTTCTGGCGATTGAGCCCATGATCAATGAAGGTCGCCCGGACGTAAAAATATTAGAAGATGGATGGACGGCAGTGACAAAAGATGGTAAACGATCTGCTCATTTTGAGCATTCGATTGCGCTGACGGAGCGTGGTCCTGAAATTTTAAGTATGGATATACATTAGGTGAAGAAATGAAAGTAAGGGTATCAGTTAAAAAAATTTGTGATAAGTGCAAATTGATTCGAAGAAAAAATGTTGTTCGAGTGATTTGCGATAACCCTCGTCATAAGCAGAGACAAGGGTAGGAGGAAGCAGAAAGATGGCTCGTATTTCAGGTATAGATTTGCCCAAAGGCAAAAGGCTCGAATTTGCTCTGACCTATATTTATGGTATCGGTCGTACAACCGCAATTAAAGTTTGTGAACTTTCTAAAGTAGATAAGTTCGCAAAAACTGAAGAGTTGACGGAAGATGAAGTGGTTCGAATTAGAAAAGTAATCGATGAAAACTGTCGTGTAGAAGGTGACCTTCGAAGAGAAGTGAATGGAAATATCAAACGATTGATGGATTTGGGTTGTTATCGTGGAATCCGTCATAGAAAGTCATTGCCTGTAAGAGGTCAAAGAACCAACACAAATGCTAGAACGAGAAAAGGCAAAAGACGCGGGCCGATTAAATCTGCTTCAAAGCCAGGTAAATAAATAAGGAGTATTATTAGTTATGGCGGCTCAAAAGAAAAAAGTTAAAACCAAGAAAAAAGAAAAAAAGAATGTGCCTCACGGCGTTGCGTTTATCAACGCGACATTCAACAACACCTTGGTAACGTTTACTGAACCCAATGGAAATGTTTTGTCCTGGTCCTCTTCAGGTGCTCAAGGTTTCAAAGGTTCAAAAAAATCAACTCCCTTTGCTTCGCAAATCGCGGCAGCTGAAGCTGGGAAAAAAGCAAAAGATCATGGAATTCGTTCCGTGGATGTACGGGTCAAAGGACCTGGAGCGGGTCGTGAAGCAGCGATTCGCGCCATTCAAAACATTGGGATTAGAGTCAATGCAATTAAAGATGTGACTCCCATTCCTCACAATGGATGTCGTCCACCGAAACGTCGTAGAGTTTGATCTTTACAAGGAGAGAATGAAAAGTGTCTAGATTTAGAGGTTCTGTTTGTAAGTTGTGTCGTAGAGAAGGAAGTAAACTTTTTCTCAAAGGCGCTCGTTGTTATACCGATAAGTGTGCGATTGATCGAAGAGCTTATGCTCCTGGTCAGCACGGTCAATCTCGAAGTAAAATTTCAAACTATGGATTGCACTTGAGAGAAAAACAAAAGATTCGTCGCTTGTATGGAGTTCAAGAAAAACAATTCCATAGTTATTTTGTAGAAGCTGATCGGATTAAAGGCGTTACCGGTTCAAATCTTTTGATTCTTTTGGAAAAAAGATTGGACAATATTGTGTACCGAATGGGTTTTTCAAGTTCGCGTGCTGAAGCAAGACAGCTTGTTCGACATGGACATGTTTTGGTCAATGGCAATCGTGTGGATATTCCTTCTTATTCGGTAAAAGCTGGAGATGTGATTTCTCTGAAAGAGAAGAGTAGAGATATTGCTCGTGTGAAAGATTCTGTGAGCAATGCAGAAGCAAGAGGAATTCCAGCGTGGTTGGAATTAAATCAAAATGATTACACAGGAGTGGTAAAAGCAATTCCTGTGCGTGATGATCTGCCAACACCTTTGCAAGAGCAGTTAGTGGTAGAGTATTACTCGAGATAAATATAAATTTTGGATCGTTAACGAGGAGATTAAAATGTATAAAAACTGGACAGACGTTATTTATCCTAAAGGAATCGAAGTTGATCACGAGCTTTTGACTGACACGTATGGAAAATTTGAAGTGGCTCCTCTTGAAAGAGGTTTTGGTACGACAATTGGAAATAGTTTAAGAAGAATTCTTCTTTCTTCTTTGCAAGGCGCTGCAATTACAAATGTAAAAATTGAAGGTGTTGATCACGAGTTTACAACCATCAAAGGCGTTTCCGAAGATGTGACAGATATTATTTTGAATCTGAAAGAGATCCGCATTCGTTGTCACTCTGAAGGTCCTGAGAAAATTACAATTGACGTAAATCAGGCAGGTGAGATTACTGCTGCTGATATTGTTACAAACGACAAAATTGAAATTTTGAATCCCGATGCGCACATTGCAACTCTCAATGAAAACGGAAGCCTTAAAATGGAAATGACGGTTGAGATGGGTAAAGGTTATGTGCCTGCAGAAAAAAATAAAAAAGAAGACCATGCAATTGGAACCATTGCAGTGGATGCTGTTTTTACCCCGATTCAAAAAGTGAATTATGTTGTAAGTCAGGCTCGAGTGGGTCAAAGAACAGACTATGACAAGCTTACGATGGAGCTTTGGACGAACGGCTATGTAAAACCTCAAGATGCTGTTGCGTACGCTGCAAAAATTTTAAAAGAGCAGCTGCAAATTTTCATTAATTTTGATGAAGAAGAAGCTCAGCCAGTGGTTGTTGAGGAATCTGATGAACCGAAGATGAATCAGTTCAATCAAAACTTGCTTCGCAAGGTAGATGAGCTTGAATTGTCCGTTCGATCTGCGAATTGTTTGGAAAATGCAGACATCAAGTTTATCGGAGAGTTGGTTCAAAAGTCCGAAGGTGAAATGCTTCGAACCAAAAATTTTGGACGTAAGTCTCTCAATGAGATCAAAGAAATTCTTACAGAAATGGGATTTGGTTTGGGAATGAAATTGGATCCTGATGTCGTAAGAGAAATTCAAGATTTAAGACAAAATACAGGAGCTGTTGTGGCGCCTGTTCAAGCTAAGGGTGAGTTATGAGACATAGAGTTGTTGGGAGAACCTTAGGGCGTCGGCCTGATCAGAGAAAGGCTTTGTATAGAGGTCTGGCAACCAGCCTGATTGACTCGGGTCGGATTATTACCACTGTAGAAAAAGCGAAAGAACTTAGACGTTACGTTGAGCCTTTAATTACAAAGGCAAAAAAAGGGGATTTGAACTCAAGACGTTTGGTTGCGGCAAAGTTGTATCGCAAAGAGTCTGTTGCGAAATTGTTTGATGAAATCGCTCCCTCTTTTGAAACTCGCCAAGGTGGATATACCAGGATTTTGAAGTACAAGCGTCGTCAAGGAGATGCAGCTGAAACAGCCATCATCGAATTTGTGGAGTTTGAAAAAAAGAAGAAGTCTTCTGCAAAAAATCCCGCTGGCAAGAAAGCTGCAGAAAAGAAAACTGAAGCCAAAAATGTAAGCGCGAAAAAAACGAGCTCATCCAAAGTGAAAGCCAAAAGCGTAACAAAAGAAAATGCTTCGTCTGCAAAAAAAGCGAGCACCAAAAAAACGACAAAAAAGTCCACAAAGACCAAAGTAAAATAAGCTTCTTACATCATTTTACAAAGCGCAATGAATGCCTTTTTCATTGCGCTTTTCGAGTAAATCCTTACACTTAGGTCATGTCAGTGTCTGAGTTTTTTTACCATTGTAGCGTCAAAGTTCTTCGATGTAAGAGTTGTTTTTTCTTTTTATTCTTAGCTTTCAGTATTGCCATGTCTGTTTTGGGATCTCAGCAGGCTCAAGCGACCTGCAGTGGACCTGTAGCGCCTCTTGCGGGAGCCTGCGCGCCTGATATTACGATTCACAAATTGGATGGCACGACGGTGCGTCTTTCCGATCTGAGGGGTAAGGTTGTGTTTTTGAATTTTTGGGCGACGTGGTGCCAGCCTTGCGTAGCGGAAATGCCGGCAATGCAAAAGGCTTATGAGAAGCTTGGCTCGAAAGATTTTGTGATGCTTGCGATCAGCCTAGACGATTCAAAAGAGCAAATAGAAGCATTTGTTAAGAATAAGACGGATCAAAAAATCTCGTTTACCTTGGCTCTCAATCCAGGGAGAAAGGCATCTACAAGCTTCGGCAGTGAAAAAGTTCCTGAAACTTTTATCATCGATAAAAGCGGATTCATTCTGGATAAGGTCTTGGGATATCGTTATGACTGGTCGGAAAGTCTATTCATTCACTATTTGCAGTTACTGAAAGCGCAATAAAAGCTCTGCATATGTGGTTGAGATTGCTATGAATAAAAGCTACGTTTTTTTGTTTCCAGGTCAAGGCTCTCAATCTGTTGGGATGTGTAAAGAGCTATATGATAGCTATGGGGTGATTCAGAGTACTTTTGAAGAAGCCAGTGATACCCTTGATTTCTCAATGGAAGAGTTGGTGTTTCAAGGACCTCTTGATCGATTGACTCAGACTCAGAACACTCAGCCTGCGATCCTCACGGTAGAAGTTGCCATTGCAAGACTTCTTGAAGAGCAGGGAATCAGCCCTTTGATTACCGCAGGACACTCTTTGGGAGAGTATGCTTGTCTTGTGATTGCGAAGGCAATGAGTTTTTCGGATGCGCTCACAGTTGTTAGAAAAAGAGGACAGTTGATGCAAAATGCGGTTGCTCTTGGGGAGGGTACGATGGCAGCGGTTCTTGGGGAAGAAGATGAGTGTATTGAAGATGTCTGCAAAGAGATCTCACGTTCGGGTCACATTGTAGAACCGGCAAATTACAACTGTCCTGGTCAGCTTGTGATCAGCGGTCATACAAAAGCAGTTCAAGAGGCTTGTGAAATCCTAAAAGAAAGAGGAGCAAAAAGATGTATTCCGTTGCAAGTCAGTGCACCTTTCCATAGTTCTTTGTTGAGGCCTTGTGGAGAGGATTTGGCTGAGGAGTTAGAAAAGATCGATATTTGTAACCTTTCGACTCCGTATGTATCGAATATTGATGCCCATGTTGTCCATCAACCTGAAAGCATCCAAATGAGGCTTTCGCAGCAGGTTTGGAAACCCGTTCTTTGGAAGCAGAGTCTTGAGAGGCTCATCGCCTCATATCCGGAGGCAAATTACCTAGAAGTAGGACCAGGAAATGTAGGTGGAGGACATCTTAAAAAGGTGTCAAAACACCATATTGCGTATCGAACCGATCATCCAGATTTGATCTCAAAATTGACGTAGAGCTTTTTTGGGGATGTACAGAGTCTCAACTGTAGTTGGATCTGGGTTCATTTTGTATCCCGTAAGTTGACTTCGATAGTGTCTTGCAGGTCCTAAGACAGGAGATCCTATGGCAGTGTCCCCACGGCTATCGACAGATTTGTAGGTTTTCCAGATTGATTTTTCCTCTTCCCCAAGCTTTTTCTTAATCCTTTCTCCTTCATCGATGGCGAGGAATAGACGAGCTCTGGGACCAAATTGCTTTTCCTCCCACATTTTTTGTGCCAGATATCGAATGCTTTTGTGGTGTACGTGGACATCTTGATCCAAGCTCATGCTAACCACTATGGTGGGCGCATAGTTTTGTAGATGCTTTACAATTTGATCCTTCATTTTTTGAAGGTCCCAAGTATTGGAGTGTAAAAATGCGTGGAGATCTCTAGAGGGTCGTCCCTGCGAGTCTCGAAAGGGCCGATCTGCTTGACCTAGAATGGTATAAGATTTGATGCCATATTCCTTGAGAGCTCTTGAGAGCTCGTTTTTTCTGATGCGTGCAAGTTTTGACTGGGACAAAGTATCGTCAAAGGTGGGAGTGCCTTGAGCGTCCAATCCTATATATTTTTTGCCTCCTTCTCCGGCAGTGACATAGATTGCAGAAATATTGTGTCCTCTGTGAGACCAGGTTGAAAGAAAAGTTCCGATCATGGTTTCGTCATCTGGGTGAGCCAGAAGCAGAAGAACATTTTCATGGGGCTTGACTCTTTGCTTGGGATGCCGTGAGCAGGAGCTTAGGGAAAATAGAGATGCAGTAAAAACTAAGAGCATGGTGTACATATATAAATTGCGCATAGAATTTCCCCCGATGCTGTAGGAGCTATCTTAGTCTTGCCTATTGGTCAAGGTGTGCTTAAGCATTCGAATTTATGGTGTTTCTGAGCATGATTTTGGGTTGACCTTGACCCATATATTGTGGTCTATAGGGGCAAATGTCTGGTCGTATACATATTTCTACTTATGGTTGTCAGATGAATGACTATGAATCTGATCGCACGTATCGGATTTTTCACGACCTGTATGGCTTTGATTGGATTGACCGTGCGGATCAGGCAGATCTGGTGCTGTACAATACCTGCAGCATTCGGGAAAAGGCCGATCACAAAGCCTTTTCTTCTATTGGTGATTTAAAAAAAGCCAAAGATAAAAATCCCGAAATGATTATTGCTGTTGGCGGATGTATGGCCCAGGTTCAGGGAGAGGATATACAAAGACGCTTTCCATATGTGGATCTTGTTTTTGGGACTCATCAATGGCAAAACCTTCCTCAACTTGTGCTTCAGGCGAAAGAGAAAAAAACAAAAAAAGTAGAGAATGAACTTTTTGGATGGAGAAATTATAATTTTTTACCCTATAAAGGTGGTAAGGATCGACATCCCGTGAGAGAAAACATCAGCATCCAAAACGGATGTAATCATTTTTGCAGTTTCTGTGTGGTTCCTTTTACAAGAGGCAGGGAAGTAAGTCGACCTGTAGAAGAAATCATGGAAGAGGTTCGTGGCTTAGCGGATCGAGGCGTAAAAGAGCTCAATCTTTTGGGGCAAAACGTGAATGCCTATGGCACAGACCGAAGAGCTTCCATAGGTTTTGCACAGTTGTTAGAAAAAGTATCTTCAGTAGATGGCATTGAAAGAGTTCGATTTGTGACATCACATCCCAAAGAGATGAATCAAGAGATTGTGGACGCAATGGCTAATATTCCAGAAGTTTGTCATCAGCTTCATTTGCCGATTCAAAGTGGTAGCGATCGTATTCTTGAGAAGATGAAGCGTGAGTACACGATGGATCGTTATCGAGAAGTCTATCATATGTTAAAAGAAAAGATTCCTGATTTGGTTCTTACCACGGATATTATCGTGGGATTTCCAAGTGAAACCGAATCAGAATTTCAGGCAACCTTGCATGCGATGATCGAGTTTGATTTTGATGATAGCTTTTCTTTTCTTTACTCTCCGAGGCCACATACCAAAGCGGCACAATGGACTGATGAATTTATTCCTCAAGAAGAAGCGAAGGAGAGACTCATGAGGCTTCAGCAATTGCAAGCCGAGCTTAAAGATAAGCATAGTCGTCGATATTTGGATCAAACTGTTAAAGTTCTCGTAGAAGGAAAGGCAAAAAAAGATCAAGGCTTGCTAAGTGGAAAAACTGAAAGTTTTAGAACCGTAAACTTTGAAGGTCCAAAGGCCTGGGTGGGTCAAATGATGAATGTCAAAATCGACGAAGTCTTTCCTCATTCCATGAAAGGCACAGTAGTAGAAAGTTTTTTGTAGAAAAATAAAAGGGAGTAAAGGTCATGAGTCAAAAAAATATTGTACATGTTGTAGGAACAGGAACCATTGGAGAGCCGTTGATTGGTCTTCTTTGTAGCTTCAAGAATCAGTTGGAAATTGATGAAGTTAGCTTCTCCAAAAAAACAGCCAGTATCTATGATCGATCTAAAGTAAACGCGCTAAAACGAAAGGGTGCAAGTTTTGCTGCGGATGAAAGTACTATTGAAGCTTTCCGCAATATAGGCATTACTCCTGAGTATACATTTGAACAGGCTTTAGAAAGAGCTAGTGTTGTAATCGACTGTACACCTGTGGGCAATCAGAATAAAGCGCAGGTATATGAAAATTACTTGGACAATACGAGAGGTTTTATCGCCCAAGGTTCTGAATTTGGTTTTGGTAAAATGTATGCAAGAGGAATCAACGATCATGCGCTTTCTCCCGAAAAAGATAAATTTCTTCAGGTAGTCAGCTGCAATACACACAATTTATCAATCTTACTTAAAACCATCGGGGGAGTGGGACAAGAAAAAAGCTATTTTGATCATGGACGCTTTGTTTGTATACGTAGAGCCAATGATATCAGTCAGGACAAATCATTTATTCCTGCACCAGTTGTAAATGAGCATGATGATGAAACGTTTGGAACGCACCATGCGAGAGATGCTCATGAGCTATTTAAAACCCTAGGTCAAGATGTTCAGGTGTTTTCATCGGCTTTAAAAACCAACAGTCAGTTCATGCATACCGTGTGGTTCCATTTGAAACTCAAAGAGTCTCAATCTCTTGATCAAATCGTCAATAGATTAGACTCCAATGAGCTTGTGGCGATGACGAATAAAAAATCATCCAATACTGTATTTTCTTTTGGACGAGATCATGGACATTTCGGAAGAATTTTGAGTCAAACCGTAATCGTAAAGGATACCCTCCACGTTGTGGGCCAAGACGTATATGGCTGGTGCTTTACGCCTCAAGACGGTAATTCTCTGCTTTCGTCTGTTGCAGCAGCAGTCTACTTCTTGTATCCACAGAGCTACGAAGAGAAGATAAATTGCTTAAAACCTTACTTTTTTCAGGAAATTTAAGTATAATTTTTGGTCATTTGGAGATGTTGACGCGACCGCTTTGTTGTGATAGTAATGGTCGCTGTTGGTGAGGAGAGCATTGCTTTTTTATATGTCATGGCTATGTACAAAGTCATGCGAGAAGGCATAGGAGCAACGCTTTTGCCAAGCTTTTTTGGAGGATTAGTTAATATGAGTCAGACAGAAACTCGTGAATATTCAATGGAGCAAAGATATCAAATTGGCGAGGTGATCGAACACCCGTTTTTTGGAAAAGGCAAAGTCATCGCGAATTTAAAAAAAGGTAAAATCGAAGTCAACTTCGAAAAACTGGGCGTAAGAACCCTCGTTTCAAACTACAAAGCCTGAGTATTATCACTACGCATATTCTTATTTTTTTGCAGAAAGTGGGAGTGAGTTGCTCGAACGAGAAGCGGCTTAATTTTTAAGGAAAAATCCCTCTCTCTTGGTACGCGCTTGTAAGTCTTTTGAGAGCGACAATATAGGCAGCTGTTCGAAGGTCGATGTCCATTTCCTTTGAAATTTTATGTGTTTGATAAAATGCTTCTTTGAGGAGCCTTCCCAGCATTCCGTCCACTTCGTCCAATGTCCATTGAGAGCTGGTTTTGTTTTGTGTCCACTCAAAGTAACTGACTACGACGCCTCCAGAATTGGTCAAAATATCAGGTAAAATGGTGACCCCATTGTTTTTCAAAATGGCTTCAGCTTCTTCTGTGGTAGGTCCATTTGCACCTTCTGCGACTACCTTTGCTTTGATTTTTCCGGCGTTTCCTTCGTGAATCTGGCCTTCAAGCGCAGCAGGAATAAACGCATCAATTTCGCATTCAAAAAATTCTTCATTGGAAATGCTTTGAGCTTCTTTGAAGCCTGCAATGCCTCGGTTTGTGAGTACGTATTGTTTGAGCTGCAATGTGGGAATGCCGTTTTCATTGTATAGAGATCCTGTATGATCTTGAACGGCAATCATTTTTGCTCCCATGTTTTCCATCAAAATGGCTGCATGAGAACCGACATTTCCATATCCTTGAACCGAGAAAGTACATTGACTTAAATCAATTTTGTTTCTTTCTGCCCACTCCATCAGAATGTATACCAAACCTTGTCCGGTTGCTTTGTCTCTGCCTAGAGAGCCTCCTACGGCCAGAGGTTTTCCTGTAACCACATGTCTCTGCGAGTTTCTGTTGTATGCAGCTTGCGCATTCATGAAAGTGTCCATCATGATGGCCATGGTTCGGTCATTGGTCCCTGCATCTGGAGCAGGAATGTCATACTCTGGACCAATATTTGAGCCCAGTGCGTGTGTAAACCTTCTTGTCAGTCTCATAAGTTCCCCCCCGGATAACATGGAAGGATCAACGGTTACGCCTCCTTTGGCGCCGCCAAAGGGGACCCCAACCAAAGCACACTTAAAGGTCATCCACAAGGAGAGAGCTTTGACCTCATCAAGATCAACCATAGGGTGATATCGGATTCCTCCCTTATAGGGGCCTAAGATATTGTTGTGTTGGATTCGGTAGCCTTTAAACAGTTTGAGTGAGCCATCATCCATTCTTACGGGAAAGTTAATCGATATTTCATTTTTAGGTTGCTGCAAAATTGTACGAACGTCACTTTCAAGTTGGTAAAAATCCGCAGCTCTAAGCCATTGTTTAGAGGCTTGTTTGTATAGAGAGAAGTTTTTGATTGTCATACACCACCCAAGAGTTTTTATTCCCTAAAAATCCCTGGCAGTGTATCACTAGATCCCATGGAAATCTCTAAAATTAGCGCAAAAAACATGTCTGAAAAAGTCGCAAGCCTTTTATTGGAAGAGGGAGCTGTAGAGGTACGTCCTTCAGACCCTTTTACCTTTTCTTCAGGAATTAAGTCTCCTGTATATTGTGACAATCGAAGTTTGATTTCTCAGCCCAAAGCCAGACAACTTGTAACACGAGGCTATATGGATATGGCCAAAGCTTATACAATAGATGCTGTTGTAGGCATTGCCACAGCAGGAATTCCTTGGGCTTCATGGATTGCTCATGAAATGAATCTTCCAATGGCTTACATCCGCTCTGCTTCTAAGGCTCATGGCAAACAAAACAAACTCGAAGGAAAGATCAATTCTTCACAACATAAAAAAATCATTCTCATTGAAGATCTGATCAGCACGGGAGGGTCGAGTTTGGAGGCTGCATTGTCAATGAGAGAAGAAGGTTTTGAGCTTGTGTCAGTTCTCTCTATTTTTACCTATGGTTTTGAAAAGGCCAAAAAAAGTTTTTCAAATGCGCAGTGTAGCTACCAATCGATGACAACGATTGACACTCTACTAGATATTGGTGTGTCTCAAGGTCGTATAAGTCAGCAAGAAAAAGAAGAAGTGTTGAATTGGAGACATGAAGTAGGGCGTTAGTTCTTTGGCTTTGTGGCTTCTGTCCAACCCAAAAGTTTTGCCGTATAAGGTGAAATTGAGGCTTGATCTAAAGATTCAATGGGCTTGAACTCTGTTGCTGTGACGGCAAGTACTCTGCTCATCAATGCACCCTTGGCTTGAGGGTAAAGAGGTCTTTGATTTGGGTCCGCAAGACCTCTTGGAATATCTGCTTGTCCCTTCCTATCAAATAAATCTTTTGCGCCTAAGGCGTGAGAGATTTCGTGGGCAATGGAAACCTTATGTTTCTCAATCGACAAATCGTTGAGGTCTAAAAAGACTACCCCCACTCTATGGGGACGTCGCTCTGTAAGATCAATGGGATACTTGAATCCTTCGATGCTGGTTTTTGGATACAAATGAACGAAGAGTTTGGCATGTGTATTACGTGCTTCTTTTAAATTTGCGGCGCCGAGCTCGGCTAAGTCTGTGAAAGGGTAAGAAATCGAAAAAAAGGAGATCAAGCTGGGTTCGAGGTTGATTGGCGGAGTGTTTTCCTGAATGGATTTGATGACGATTTCAAAAGGCTTCTTTTTGCTTTGAGTATATTTTTTATGAAAATCAAAAAAAAATTGTTCGATG
>JAGRAX010000119.1 GCA_020434365.1 Bdellovibrionales bacterium | reverse complement strand
TGCAGAAATTTACCCTATGCTCACGCTCATTAAACTAAGAATCCAACGCAAAAAAACATCCAATCCAGCTCTTGGATTGCCGCACAATATTGTATCCAAACTTTCATGGATCAATTCTATAGAGGCTCACATTTTTGTATTGATTCCCTTTATTGCGGCCGCAATTGCTCGTGGCGTAGGGCTGAGATAAATCACCTTCTAAAAAATTTCAGCCCGCGGCTAGATGGAGTTTATAGATCTTCCCACCAAAAGCGCTGAAAAAACTGCTGCTCAAATGACAGTCTACGGCCTTTTTCACGCTCAAGAATCTCACGAGAAATCACACCATCAACGGCCATTTTTTCCAATATGTTGTGGATGGTCTTTTGCGCATATGAGCTCAAAATTTTTTTCCGAAATGACTCTCCGTAGCGAATGGGACTCGGAAGAAGCATAGCCAAAAAAGCTCCTTCTTTTGGTCCCAGTTGACTCGCATGCAAATCAAAATAATACATGCTTGCCTGCTCAATTCCGAATACATTCGGTCCCCACTCTACGACATTCATATAGGATTCCAAAATTAAGGATTTCGGAAACCGCCTCTCGAGTTCGAGAGTCAACACAAATTCCTGAGCCTTTCTCACAATCGACTTGGTTCTAGAAAGAAAGAGGTTTTTGATGAGCTGTTGTGAGATCGTACTTGCGCCACGCACGTAGGTTCTATTTTCAAAATTTTTAAGCAAGGCCGATTTGAGCTCAAACATATCGATTCCGGAATGCGTAAAAAAGGTCCAATCCTCACTCAAGCGAACAGCATGATAAGCATAAGGAGACATGTGGCTCAGCTCAACCCAATAAGGTGGCTTGTTTTCCTTCCACTCAATCTGGAGTTTTTTTTGCTGAGAGTCCAAGGATGTCACAACTGGATACATAGACTCCAAAGGCGTCAAAGAAGGAAGACTCAGAAAAAAAATAAGTAGGAGTAACAAAGACCCAAGACACAAGGTCAAAAAAATACGATAGGCAATGGGGGTACATAAAAAAACCTTTCGAAAATACATCATCAACTTCAACAGTATTCTTTGAATTTGTCTTTTCATGGCTCTTTCTTGGGTTATACTGTCTCCTCAATACAATTCAAGAGATGAAAATATCCCCACTCAGAGCTTTCCTCGTTTTTTCTGTAAGTTTCTTTCTTCAATCCACTCATATCGATCAACAAAACCGTATTCCCAGTGACATCATCGTATTCACAAAAACAGTGGGATTTAGGCATAAATCCATTCCTCAAGCGACTGGAGCAATGAAAGCACTCGCAAAAAGGTATGGTTACACATTGATTCACACAGAAGATTCTCGCATTTTCACACCATCAGTTCTCGAAAGCACAAAGGCTATTGTTTTTTTATTGACCACGGGAGATGTCATACCAGAAGCTTTTCAAGCCAATATTAAAAACTATGTCGAACAAGGAGGCGGGTTCGTAGGCGTGCACTCTGCATCCGATACTGAGTATCAATGGCCTTGGTATAAAGAGCTCATAGGAACCTACTTCAAACAACATCCTAAAATTCAGAGCGCCATTGTATCGCGAAGTGAGTATCGTCATCACTCATCTGAGCATCTTCCAAAGCAATGGAGTCATATTGACGAATGGTACAATTTTTCCAATCCTCTTCCTCCCAAAATCCTTCTCAGCGTAGATGAAAACACTTACGAAGGCGGCCTCATGGGCAACATCCATCCGATTTCTTGGTGTCACGAAATCAAAAAAGGAAGATCTTGGTACACGGCTTTGGGACATACAAAAGAAAGTTACAAAAACCCTCTGCTTCTAAAGCATCTATGGGGAGGAGTTGAGTACGCTATGGGAGTCGTCGTTTCACCTTGTAGAAGGAGCCTTCAATAAAATATTTTTTTATGACATAAGGCAACGGCGTAAAGCCAGAGACCAAGCGCCTAGCCTTTGATCTCGTTCTTTTGGGCTCATCTTCGGTGTAAATTCACATTCAATTTCATGCAAAGCTTGTAGATCTTGTTGAGATGACCATAGGCCAATACCCAAGCCTGCGAGGTAAGCTGCACCCAATACGGTCGTTTCAACCATTTGAGGTCTTACAAGTTTGAAACCACATAAATCTGATTGAAACTGCATCAACAAATGATTCTGACTCGCACCACCATCGACGAAACACTGGCGAAACAATTTCCCAAAGTCTTTTTGCATGGCCTGAAACAATTCAAAAACCTCAAAGGCAATGCCTTCTAACGCGGCTCTCGCAATGTGTCCTCTTGAAGTTGATCGATCAAAACCCGAAAGCATCCCTCTTGCCTGAGCATTCCAATGAGGCGCACCGAGGCCTGTAAGCGCCGGCACCAAATACACGCCTCCATGATCATTCACACTTCTCGCCAAGGCCTCAATTTCAGAAGAATGAGAAATCAACTTCAAACCATCTCTGAGCCACTGGATGACAGAACCCGCGTTAAAAGCAGAACCTTCCAGCGCATAAGATCTTTGACCCTTGATGCTCCAAGCCACCGTCGTCAAAAGCCCTTGAGAAGACTTGATCAATTGATTTCCCGTATTCACCAGGGCAAAAGCTCCTGTACCATAGGTACACTTGCTCTGGCCCGGCTCAAAACAAGTCTGACCAAAAAGAGCTGCCTGCTGATCTCCTGCGACCCCTGAAATGGGAATCCCATCCGGGAGAGGATCCCAGGATTTTGTCATACCAAATCGATCCACAGATTCACAGAGCTCCGGCAGATCTTGCCTAGAAATCCCAAACAATTCCAACAGCTCCGTATCCCATTCTAGCGTATTAATGTTGAGCAGCATGGTTCTGGATGCATTGCTTACATCTGTTCGAAAACTTTCAAACCCCGTCAGGTGAAACATCAAAAAACTGTCTATGGTCCCCATACAAAGCCTGCCCTCATCAGAGGCCTGAGAAATGTGGGGAACATGATCCATCAACCACTTCATTTTGCTTGCAGAGAAATAGGGATCTAAGGTCAAGCCAGTCTTCTCTCTCATCCATGCGTCTAGACCTTGACGCCTTAACTCTTGGCACTCTCGACTTGTCCTGCGACATTGCCATACAATGGCTCGATGATAAGGGTTGCCCGTTTTTTTATCCCACGCAACAACAGTTTCACGCTGGTTCGTAATCCCTAAACCAGCAATGCTCTTTGGATCAATTCCAGAAGTCGACAACACTTGTTCGATGGACTTCGTTACGGACTGCAAGATTTCGAGCGGATCATGTTCGACCCAACCCGAAGATGGAAAATACTGCTGAAATTCAGTATTGGATTTTGCAACAAGTCTCGCTTGATCATCCAAAATCATCGCTGTAGATCCAGTTGTACCCTGGTCTATACTCAACACATACTGGGTAGATTTCACAACATTCAAGGTATCACATCCCCACAGGAGGCAAAAACAAATCAAAAAATGCCGACAATGGCATTTTATGTAATGATAACAATATGGGGTTTTTTCATCATGTAGTCCAAGATCTGGCACTCGTTATGCTAGTAGCTGCAGCCATTGGGCTTATTTTTCAAAAGCTCAAACAACCTCTCATTTTGGGATATTTGCTTGCGGGACTGATTGTAGGTCCTTACATGCCCATCCCTCTTTTTGCAGAGCCCGAAAGACTTCATCTTCTCTCGGAAGTCGGTGTCATTGCCGTCATGTTTTTGTTGGGGCTTAAATTTAAAATTTCAAAACTCATCAACATTCTACCCATCTCCGGCTTTACCGTCTTAATCCAAGTATGCGTTATGAATTGGCTTGGATTTTCTTTGGGACAGTACTTAGGTTGGTCACAACTCCAATCTATTTTTCTGGGCGCTTCAATTTGTGTTCCCAGTACCATGATTGTCTCCAGCATCTTTGAACACAAAAAAGTAACGCACTCTACATCCCAATTTGTCTATGGAGCTTTGATCATTCAAGACGTTGTAGCCATTGTCATCATTACGGTTGTCACAGCATTGACAGCAGGGTATGGACTGGAGCCATCTATACTCATACGTACAGTAAGCAATCTGATCTTGGCTGTTATAGGCATGCTGATTTTAGGCCTCATGGTGATGCCAAAAATTTTGAAAAACTTTTTACAAAAGAAAAATCAGGAACTTCTTGCCATTGTTGGAACTGCAGTATGTTTTTCATTTGCCTTCTTGTCCCAGTATCTAGGTTACTCCGTTGCACTCGGCGCATTTATTGCTGGAGTGATTCTGGCCGAATCTGGAAAGTCCTATCAATTGGAATATATTCTTAGACCCATCAAAAATATTTTCGTAGCCATATTTTTTGTATCC
>JAGRAX010000118.1 GCA_020434365.1 Bdellovibrionales bacterium | reverse complement strand
TAGCACAAAAAGAAGCCCAAGAATTCGCCCATCAAAGCGACTGGCAATTTCCCATTCTAAACGACAAAGATAACTCCATCAAAAACTCCTTCGGCGCACACTCCTCCACCCCCGAATTTTTTCTCTACGATCAGAGAGGCCACCTCCTCACCCACCAAACCCTCACCCTCCCCAACCTAACCACCGGTGCCAGGCACCTTTTCCCGGAAAAGGTGCCATACTAAAATCGGACACCTTTAGGCTGATTTTCATTTGTAAAATGGTCGATTTTCGTACCGTATGGAAGTCCGAATACACTTTTTTTTAATGCATGTTCAATGAGCTCTTTTTTTTCTTTTGAGAAGGTTTCGTTGAGCCACTGTAGCCGTGCTTCAAATGATCTGGGTATGTAGAAATCAGATGAAATTTCTGGAGATTTCATCTCAAAAGGAAGAGGGTTTCTGTGATATTCATAATATAAAGTGGAATATGGATAATCTTGTACTTGCTTGCAAAGCCCAGAAGAGACAGGGTTTTGATAGACATAGCGGTATACGTTTGAAAAATAGAATTCGTTTTTTATGATGGACCAATGATATCTCTTTCCAAAAATATGATTGCTTCTTGTTGCTAGGGTATTGAGTCTTTTGGAGCTTTGACCGAGAATATAAGCCATGAAAACATCGATATTGAGTTCGGGAGTTTGAAGGATCAAATGAATATGATTTGACATCATGACAAACGAAATGATGTCTACGTTGTATTTTTTCTTCGCTTTTTCAATTTCCAACGTAAAAGTTTTCCAAACCCGATCTAGATGAATAGGAAAAAACTCCTGATTGTTGGTTCTAACAGTTACGTGATAGGGAAAATCCTTTGTTCTTATCAATTTTGGCCTAGGCATAGAAAAAAACTAAGCAAAAACCAGACCATCCTAAACACCAAAAAAATGGTGCCAGGCACCTTTTCCCGGAAAAGGTGCCATACTAAAATCGGTCGATGGGGAATGAGTTTAGGAGGCTTTTACGGCGCGGGTGTCGGCCCAACGTTTGATCTCTTTGATTTGTTCGGCCATCGTTGTAGATAGGGGAACAGTTTTTGAAATCTCTCGGTACAAATCCTGGTCGTTAAATTGTCTTTTCTGGTTGAAAGATTCAAACATTCCCCCAGCCACAATCTGCTCGATCTCAGCACCACTAAATCCAACCGTGGCTTTGGCCAGATCTACCAACTTAAATTTTTCAGGATTGTGCTTTCGTTTTTGAATGTGCACTTTGAAAATTTCCGTTCGCTCTTGTTCTGTTGGAAGGTCTACAAAGAAAATTTCATCGAAACGCCCTTTACGCAAGAGTTCAGGAGGCAATTGGTTGATCTCATTGGCAGTAGCCGCAACAAATACCAGAGATTTTTTTTCCTGCATCCAAGTCAAGAAGGAAGAGAAGATACGGGCGGTGACACCTCCGTCCCCTTGGTTGAAACCAGCGACACCTTTTTCAATTTCCTCCAACCACAAAATGACAGGTGCTACAGCTTCGACTGTTTTGAGTGCACGTCTCATGGTTTCTTCTGGATTTCCGGCGGTTCCTCCGTATACCTTTGTCATATCCAGTCGCATCAAAGGCAGACGCCAATATTGGCTGATGGCTTTTACGCAGCTGGATTTTCCACAACCCGAAATTCCTGTGAGCAAAACGCCTTTCGGAGCACGCAAACCAAAAGAGACTGCCTCTTTAGAAAAGAACTGACTTCTTGCAGACAGCCATTTTTTTAAAGTTTCAAGTCCCCCAATTTCCTGCATCCCAAAATCTACCGGAACGTAGTCCAAAATCCCTTCTTTGCGGACAATCTTGCATTTTTCCTCAATCACAACAGAAAGTGCAGAGCGATTGATCACGGAACGACCCGCGAGTGCGCGAACGAATGCGTGATAAGCCTCATCCCAAGTAAGTCCCAAAGCCGATTTTACAAAATCATCTTTATCTTGCTCGCTGAGTTCGATTTTTGCATTTTTTGTGTTTCTCAAAGCACCTTCGAAAAGTCTCTCTAACTCTTCCGCAGAGGGAAGCTCAAAATCAAGAACGGAAACTTCTTTGACGAGATCAGCCGGAATCTGAGTTTCGCTTGCCAATAAGAAAATGGTTTTGTAGTAACTCTTGAGTTCCTGATAGGCGTCTCGTAGTTTTCGAATGGTTTTTGGATTGAGCTGTTTTTGAAGGTCCTTGAAAGCATAAATACCGGCCTTTTTAGATTTGATGATGTAGTCGATGGCATGAACAGGATCCTCGCTGCCTGGAACTTTCTCACCTTGATTGGAGACGAGGCCATTTGTGATGGACCAGGTATAAAATTCTAAATTTTGGCCAAAGCCATGCTGGGCAAGTTCTCGAAGAGATTGAATGCAGCGCTCATCTTCGTAGGTGGGCACGGCAACAATAGAGTATTTGGCTGCAATGAGTTTTTTGCAGTCTTCTTTAAAACCCTGTTTTTTGGGCATAGAGTTCGAATGTTGTGGCGTTTGGGCGGTCTCAGTCATAGCCCACTATTATACGTAAAAGAAAAAAAGTTGGTAGTTCCACTTGTCCTTGGTGCCTGGGACTGGACTCGAACCAGCACGAGATTTCTCCCACTAGCCCCTCAAGCTAGCGTGTCTACCAATTCCACCACCCAGGCAAGAAACTTTGTGACGGGAGGCTGCTAGTTACACTGAATTTCAGGCTTTTTCTAGGAAAAAAAAGCTCATCGGAACCCTCACTGACTGGAGTCCAAAAGCTCATTGAGAGAGAGATAGATCACTTTTTGTTGTAGCCTGGACATGGCAAAGTTATGTCGCTCTTTCACGGCAATCCACTGCCCAAATGATGATGGGATCTCCTTTTTTTTGACCTCAGTGGCATACACATGCACATGGTGATCTTGATGTGTGAGCTTATGTGTAAAAATCGCAAGAGGAGAGAGCTCCCTTTTAAATTGAATGTGGCTGCTCAAAAAGTCTTTCAATTCAAGTGGAGCCGTGTGCTGGGTTTCGGATTCGATTCCGGGACATTCCCACATCTTTGCCCATCGATCATCTTGGCCTCTCTGACGAGCCACAAAACTATCGCTCCGGCGATGGTAAAGAAAACATACATGATCCCACAACACCTTGGAAGGCTTCTTGGTTTTTTTTCGAGGATAGAGATGCCATTTTTTTTGTTTTTTGGCCTGACAATCCTGGGATACCGGGCACACCTGACATTTAGGGATCTTAGGCAAGCATAGGGTGGCTCCAAGCTCCATCATTGCTTGATTGAAATCACTGGGATGTACGGGATCAAGGATCTCTTGGGCATAGCTTTCAATGTTCTTGTCAGTTGTAAAAAGTCTAGAGATGACGCGGCTCACATTTCCGTCGACACTCGCTACAGCTTCTCCAAAAGCAATGGATGCTACAGCTGCGCTGGTATAAGGGCCAAAGCCTTTAAGCTTTTTTAGTTCTTTGGAATGCCTGGGCAATGTCCCACGATACGTGGATTGAAGTTCTTTGGCGGCTTGATGAAGGTGTCTTGCCCGGCGATAATATCCGAGTCCCTGCCACTGCGCCAGGACCTGATCTTCTTTGGCCTCTGCAAGCTTTTTCACTGTTGGAAAATGCTGCAAAAATTTTTGATAGTAGGGAATGACGGTTTCAACACGTGTTTGCTGAAGCATGACTTCCGAAACCCATATATGGTAGGGATCCTTGGTTTTTCTCCAAGGCAGGATTCTTCGATTCTTAAGGTACCAAGATCGCAAATTTTTTCGAAATCTCATAGGACGCAAATTCATGAGATTTTCGGTCATGAGTGTTTAGCGATGATCTAGATTCTCAAGAACGAAGTCAGAAATCATTTTTGCAACTTTGGGATGAGGATTTTTAAAAGCCAGGGCCATCATGGTAGGATCATGAGGTCCGTGACCTTGCTCGATTCGAACTGCTTTTGCCCGAATGGACATAGGCGTGTGCAGATTGGGAAGCGTAAACTCAATCACAAATTCATCGTTTTCATCGGCAGGAAAGTTAGTTGCCACAAGCATACCAGACCAACTTAAATTTAAAGCCTCGGCATAGCCATGGATCGGGGAGCCTTTGTGAGACATTTGAAGTGGAATGGCAACATTGAGTCGTTTCGCACGTATGAGTCGGGTAGAGCCTTCCCCTTCAGTAATGGAAGGATCATCCATACCCAAGGGAGAAAGTAAAAAGTCTTTATCGGCCTTCGTCATATACCCTTTACTATGCCTGGCTTTTCACGCATTTACAAGCTGGAAATCAAGCCCTAGATGATTTTGCGGCCGAAGCGGTGCCACCTGATTCTCGGAATTACAATGCTT
>JAGRAX010000117.1 GCA_020434365.1 Bdellovibrionales bacterium | reverse complement strand
CAAGCACTTCTAACCTGACATTTCCTTCTTTTGTCAGGTATAAACTATATTATGCTCTTTTTATATAAACTATATCTTGCTCTTTATAAATAATCTTGCTATAATCTTTAATATAGAGTAGCCGAAAGGAGTATGTATCGTGGCTAAGTGTAAGAATTTAACAGACGAGGAAATCCAACAAGTCTTAACAGCATTTGAGAATCCACGCCTTCGTTATGGAAAGAGAGACCGGCTCTTTTTTCTACTCGGCTTAAAGCTCGGTTACAGATGTTCCGAAATGCTCAGCCTGAAACTCAAGGACGTACTACAGGAAGATGGGCAGGTAGTAGATCGAATCACCATAGAAAGACGGTTTATGAAACTCAAAAAGAGAAGTCGCAGCGTAGTCGTTCACCCAGTCGTCAAGGCGGCGATAAAGGATCAAGTAGAGGATTTGGCTAAAAGAGGTTTCACAGATTTAGGGACCTATCTTTTTAAAAGCAGAAACAAGGCTAATAAGCCGTTATCCAGAATGCAAGCATGGGAAAACCTACAAAAGATTTTTCGTATGGCAGGCGTAAAAGGGAAACTAGGTACCCACGTCATGCGTAGATCCTTTGCAAACCGTGTCTACGAGAAACTAGGAAAAGACCTGTTTAGAACGATGGTAGCTCTAGGGCATTCTCATATTGCCTCTACAGTTTCGTATCTTAACTACCATCAAAGCGAAGTCGATCAAGCCATACTGGATATTTAAGGACTTATGTAGAGATGAGCAATGTATTAATAAAAAAACTTGGAGACTACGCTACAAAAGAGGGCATTGACCTGAACTTGTGGGAGAAGGAAGCCCCGCATTTTGGTGGAGGGTTACCCCATCGATATCAAGCTACAGCAAATGAATATGTAGGGACTCAATCGAGTGAACGAGTCTGCGTGTACTGCCTCAGACCAGAGAACCTTAACCAAGGAAGTAAGAAGAATGAAAAATAAACAAACAGTATACGAGATCATTACAGAGAGAATCATCGATAAGTTAAAAGAAGGTGTAGTTCCGTGGCATCGTCCTTGGAAAGGTGGAGAACTCGGATTGCCGAGGAATGCTGCTACGGGCCGTGCATATAGGGGTGTGAATGTTTGGCTTCTACATTGTCAGGGTTTTGATTCTAACCTTTGGCTTACCTACAAGCAGATTAAGAAGTTTCCAGGAGCCTGGACATTGTGTGGAGAGAAGGCTACGCCTGTTACCTATTGGAATTGGTACGAGAAAGAAGACCCTGAAAATCCAGATAAAAAACTCAAAATACCTTGTCTCAAATATTACAGGGTATGGAATGTTTGCCAGGTTGGAGGATTGCCAGATAAGTTTGAATCTGTAGAGGAAGAATTACCTCAAGTCTTTAATTCAATTGAAAATGCAGAAAATATCACCAACAAATATAAAGATAGGCCGTTAATCAAATATGATGGGCGACGAGCTTTTTATCGACCTGCTACTGACTCTATCACGATGCCTAATAAAGAAAGGTTTGAATCAAGTGAAGAATTCTACTCTACATTATTCCATGAACTCACCCACAGCACTGGACATGAACAACGCTTAAACCGAAAAGGAATCAGCGAAACTCACTACTTTGGTGATAGCGTCTACTCGCAAGAGGAGCTAGTAGCTGAAATGGGAGCTGCCTACTTGTCGGGACTAGCGGGAATAGAAGAAATTACCTTAGATAATTCAGCTTCCTACATCAATGGCTGGCTACGGAAATTGACCAATAACCCCAAGTGGGTCGTTATTGCCGCTGCTCAAGCTCAAAAAGCTGTGGATTACATTCTTAGCCCAAATGTTGAATCTGAGGCTTGAAAGAGATGGAAGTTAGCGACGGACGTTTGAGGTTCTTGTAAGTAAAGATATTTTTAACAAATATCATCATTATGAGACAATTCAATCGGCATATTCACTGAAATTATGAGGAAATAATGGATGTAAAAAGACCCAATACTGAAAACGAGAAAACAGTGAATATTTCTGCAACTTTAGAATCTATTCGTAGAAAATTACTCGACTTAACCAAGCGTAATAAGCTCCTTAACTTCCGACACAATAAGCAAGCCATCTATATTGTTGACGAGCAACCGAATCAAGTATTTCAACGTATGGCAATTCAGGGAAAAGCGATGGTATTTAGACCTCTTCCTGAGCCTGAAAACTTAGATGAGGAAGAATTAGAAGATTCAAAAGAAAAGAGACAATCAACTGAAACAAAAGATGACTTAATAGAGGTAGCTGCTCTGCAAGCAGGTATCAAAGTCAGTCTTGAACTTCCAGTACCAACGGAGGATGAGACAGGAAGCCGAAAGAAGCACCAAGACCGTTTTCTTCAATCACGGCTTTTTCTCAAACCTCTTGAAACCCGACTTAGGCGTATTGCTTCGTCAGCTCGTTCTGTCATCGAAGAGACTGGACAAAACCAACTGTTTCTCGCTCTGGGATTTCTTGAATGGCGTGAAGACTCAGCCTCTGAACGTACCCATAAAGCTCCATTAATTTTAATGCCTGTTGAACTAGAACGAGGTCGCCTTGACCCCCGTTCAAAGTCATATGACTTCTCTGTCAAATATTCTGGAGAGGACTTAATTCCTAATCTTACTTTGGTTGAAAAGTTAAAACAAGAATTTGGCCTAGTTCTTCCTGCATTTGAAGATGAAAGCGTAACAACAGGTGAAAATGGTGATGCTTCTCTTGATCCAGAGAAGTACTTTAAAGCTGTTTCTAGTGTTGTTAGCGAGATGCGTGGTTGGTCTGTACGTCGCCAAATGGTTCTGGGGTTTTTCACGTTCTCCAAATTATTAATGTATCTCGATCTTGATCCAGAACGTTGGAGAGATGACAAAGCCATCTCTGAGCATGGCATTGTAAAAGATTTACTTGAAGGACGAGAGCTTTCTGATCCAGACCTTTCTTATGAAGACAATGTCGATGATGAATCCCACTTGGAATCCTTACCAGTGGTCTTGGATGCAGATAGTTCTCAGTTTGAAGCCATTAAAGAAGCAATCAATGGGAAAAGCATGGTTATTGAAGGGCCACCAGGTACTGGAAAGTCGCAAACCATTACTAATCTCATTACTGCTTTCTTAGATCAGAAAAAGTCAGTTCTTTTTGTTGCTGAAAAAATGGCTGCCCTGGATGTAGTAAGGAGAAATCTCAATAAAGTAAATCTAGGTGACTTCTGCTTAGAACTTCATAGTCATAAGGCACAAAAAAGACGGGTGCTGGCTGATATTGACCGTCGAAGACAACGCCGCTTCAAAGACGTAGCAGAGTTGGACCAAGAATTAAAACAACTTCGGCAAACACGAGAACCATTAAAGGAGTATGTAGATTTATTAAACTCCACTGTGGGACCTAACGGGGAAAGCATTTTTGATATCTTTTGGAAAGTGGAAGCGTTTCGTGCAACCTTGGGTAAATCTTCTACTTTTCTTATCGACAATGCTGGAGCTATGACGAGCAACGAGATCAGTGAACGAGTGGAAGTTCTTCAAGAGCTACATCGTTACGTTAGCGATATAGGTATTCCAAAAGAGAACCCTTGGTATGGTTATTATCCTGTGAAGCTCTTTTATGGAAAAGAGGAAACGATCACAAAAACATTGAGTTTGGTTCGAGACATTTCTTCTCAGTTAACCGACAAAGTTAGCAATGCAATGTCTAACTTAGAAATAAAGGGAAAAGGATCTGATCTAACGCCAAAACAGATTCATGGCCTTATTACTTTAAATCCTACGGATACACCTAAGCTTATAATTGCGAATATGATGAGTTCTTTTTTACTCTCTTCCGATGAAGCTGCAGATACGTTGATAAAGGAATTAAAAACTTCTATCCATTTGTATCGGAAAAAAGTAAATGAAGCGCAAAAGGTCTTATCCGACCCAGAAAACTTACCAGATAACGATTTACAAAGTCTTCAAATCAGCAGCACAAAGATAAATGAGTACGGCCTTTCAGGTCTGACATTTTTGTCGCTTCAGGATTTGTCACTATCTATAAATCGATTGGCTAAAACACTAGATCAGATTGATGATCTGACTAAAGGACCTCAAGCATTAGGTGTGGAGGCACCTCAAAGCGTTTCTGACTTAGAGCGGTTTGCAAAGATTGACACTTTAGTCCGACAAAAAACCTATATTTCTGAGATAGAGATCAAAGAGCGACTATTTTCTTCCGAGAATTATACAGTCTTTAAGGAAGCAGATCAAAAGGCTACCGAACTAAATCAAGTACATGATCACTTGAACAAGGTCTTTGTTCTCGCAGATGTTCCCTCTATGGAGAGTCTTACCGACGTACGCAGAGTGTTGCGTTTGAAAATGGGTAAACTGTTTTCAATCTTTTCCTCAGAGT
>JAGRAX010000116.1 GCA_020434365.1 Bdellovibrionales bacterium | reverse complement strand
CTACTATGCATTTATCAAAGAGAGGGCTGACAATGATCATCCCACACCCCTGCCATTGAATATGAAAATTTCCATGAGCGTCGTTGCTTTTCTATGTTTTGTCATCGGTGTCTTTCCTGATTTGTTATACAAGCAATTTGATCGAGGGGTTGACTTTCACCCCTACGCAATCCACCACTTCATGCAAGATACCTTACTTTTGTTGGGTGTTTTCATTGCATTTATTTTTTGCAAGAAACTCCTTCAACCTACAGATGACTCTTATATCGATCTTGATGATATTATCATTCAGCCGATATCAAAAATGCTGAGTAAAGGCCTGCAAGGCTTGTCTAGCTTTCATCGAGTCCTATATACGCAGGAGCAAAGCTTTTACGCATCTGCAATCAATAGCAAAGCAAAAGCATTTGAGCCTATGTCATTTTCTTCCTATGTATTGATATTCATAGGCATTGTATGCCTGTGTAGCCTCATGATTTTTTTCTACTAAGAGAACTACTTGCCCCTAGATGGGACAATGTTTCTCCACCCTTGAAATTACAATCTATGACCATTGATGTCTCGCATTAAAATAAGTTATTGTTTTTATTTATATTTTTAAGCTTCCGGTTCATAAGACTTTTGGCATAAAGTTTGTAATTCTTAGTTGGCGTGAAACCAATCAGAGGAGAAAACATGGCCGAACAAATGCCCAAAAGTGAATTCAGACAAGAGTACGAAAAGGCACTTCGAGAATGCCAGGAAAACATTCAGAGCGCCGTCTCGGACTACCAAAAAAATCTACAAGACGTTTTGAAAGACTTGAGAGACTCCGTCGTATTGCTAGATTTTGAGCAGTAAAAGCTTATATCTCTGGACAACCTGCATAAGCTTCTCCAGAGTCGATTTTTTTGAGCTCACATAGAAATCGATATAAGTCTACAATTCCAGATTGAGACGCATCCTGAAATTTTACAGTGTGGAGTACTGCATCACCATTCTCAGTCGCTCGGTTCTGTTCCTCAATGGAAGAGCCGTAATAGAACCCATACATTTTGTTTAATACTTCTAAATAGTACATTTCTTTGTCATGATGCCGGCGAGCACTATCCATCAAAGCACTCTTTAAAGTTTTTGCATCCAAGCTTGGAAATTGAGCCTTGGCTATCGCAAGCATCGCTGAGACAAGAGGAGTCCCTGAGCTCGTTCCTGCCTTCCAACCTTTGGCATTTTTTGAAGTTGAATAAGATGTTTTAATATAGATACTTGGAGATAGCACATCGACCATATTGCCCCAACTTGAGTCTCTACAGGCTAAACTCCAAACATTGTTTTTATCGTTAAAAGATTTGTCTTTTGGACCGGATCCACCAACAACAATATGACTGGCAATTTTTCTACTGCTCAGTTCGCTGGTTTCGTATGGATGAGGAAAGCGATTGAGAAGAGTATTTTCCTGGCCATCATTTCCTGCAGCTTGAACAATCAATACATCGTGATCCTCCGCATATTTCATGGCTTCAAATACATAGTGCCTATCTTCTGACGAGAATTTACTTCCAAAACTGAGGCTAATGACTTTCGCGCCTTGATTGACAGCGTAACGAATTCCCAATGCCACGTCTCGATCTCTTTCTCTTCCCTGAGGAACAACAGATATCGGAATGATTTCAACCCAATCCTCGGCCCAGCTACCCATTTCTCTCGGGACTGTTGAAAAAGTTCCAGATACTCCTGTACCGTGACCTAGATAGGATCCATGAAAATCATTGTTTCCATAGACTGCATGAATTGAAAAATTATTAGGTTCATAATTAGCCGTACGTTTGGGAATAAAAGACGGATTGAAACCTCTAGAAAAGAGGTTTTCTAAATCTTTCAAACTGGCACTTAGTGATTTCCGATATGTAGAGTTGAGTTCATATAAATCCTTATTGATTTTTTTCTTTCGCAAGCTTTCGGTCTCCAAAGCCTTTGAAAGCTCTTCTTGTTTTTGGTCAAGATATGAGTCATAAGAGCCTCTAAGTTCCGAATCCTTCAATCGAGCGATTTTCTTTTTAATGTTTACAAGCTCTTTATATGCTGCCTGATATTTCTTAGTACTTTCTAGCCACTCTCTCTCCACATACTCACAATACCTTTGATCATAGGGCTCAACTTCCTCTGCATAACAGGCCCTCATATTTTTACCTTGAGATGTCAAGCGATCGTATTCTCGGGTAACTCCTGTGGTATCGTATTCAATAGGTTGACCCTCTTTGTCTTTTCCCACAAAATTCCATCCATACACATCATCGATAAAGCCATTTCCATCATCGTCAATGCCATTGCACTCTTTAGATCGACATTGTATACTATCTCCCATAGCCGTCTCCCACACTCCTGTTTCTCCAGGGTTTTTCCGAAACAGATGGAAATAATCCTCGTGTTCTAAGAAACCTGAATCAATAATTGCAACTATAATCTTTTTCTGACCTTCTTGTCTTTTCTTCAAAGGCAAAGTTTTGGCTTGCGTTACATTGATACCCTCTGGTTTCCCAAAATATTCCTCTTGGGGTCCGCGCAGGTGCCAACCATTCCAGTCAAAGGCTTTACTATCTTTTTTCGATGGAGCGGGAGAATCATCGTAGAGAGGACTCAATATGCGTTGCAACGATTTGATTTCATGTTCTATATCTTGAACAAGCTCCTGATCTGAAATCTCAGCTGCAGAGAGACCTGTTCCCAAACAGATCGCTGACATAAAAAACAAACATAAATATAGAGTGGCTTTTTTCCCCATGGTCAGTCTCCTTCTTGATACGTCCATATAAAAATCTTGCATAAGGCTTTGAGACCCTCATCCCATAAATCATGCAAAGTGTCAAGAGAGGTGCTTTTTATCCATACTTCACTTCACCTGCTGCCAGATCTCTTCCAATTCTCCTACCGAGCATTGATCCATATCAAGGCCACGGTCCTCAATTTCTTTTTCTACCCTTTCAAAACGCTTAGAAAATTTCTCACAGGCGTTGTGAAGAACTTGTTCTGAATCAATATGAAGATGTCGTCCCCACTGCACCAGCGCAAACAAAAGATCTCCAAACTCTTCTTCTTTCTCTGCCTGAGTCTCCATGGCAGCTTCCAATTCATGCCATTCTTCTTGAACTTTTTCTCTCACATCTTCTTGTCTTTTCCAATCAAAACCCAACGCGCCCACTTTTTCTCCGATTCGCTGAGCTTTCATAAGAGAAGGAAGAGATCTCGGAATTCCTTGCAAAGCACTTTTTCTGCCTTCTTTTTTCTTTTTGATGTTCTCCCAGTTCTCCGAAACCTCCTTGGCTGTTAATTTCTCTGATTTTAAAAATACATGAGGATGTCTGGTGATCATTTTTTGATTGATCGATTCCACAACATCTTCCATCGTAAAAAACCTTTCTTCTGTTGCAAGTTGAGCATGAAACACGACTTGTAATAAAAGGTCGCCCAATTCGGATTTTAATTCTTTCCAGTTTTTTTCCTCTATCGCTTGCACAACTTCATAAGCTTCTTCAATACAATAGGGGACTAAGCTCTCATGTGTTTGTTCTCGATCCCATGGACAACCTTCTTTTGATCTAAGAGTCGCCATAATCTCTATCAATCTTTCGAAAGATTTAGAGACTTGCATACATAATCTCTTTTCTAAATTGCTGTGTTTTCAAACTCTGCTGTGAGTTGAATGACAAGAAATCATGAAAGGTGTGAACCCAATTTATGAAATCTAACCTACTAAGATTCATGCTCATTGAAGAAGGAGATGATTCGATCATCTTTCCCTCGCCTCTAGGCACACAGCTGTCACACATCACTCCTCCTTTTTCAAAAGAAAAAAAACGTCTTTTCTTGTCTTTAAATTCACTCAAACATTCAACACACTGAAAAAGACCCGGCCTAAATCCCAAAGCACTCAAAAGTTCCAATTCAAACTGGAACATTTGATCAAATTTTTTTTCCGATGGATAGCTTGAAAGTACATTTTCAAGCCATTCGTACACCACACCATCTGACTGAGCTTCCGGCAAAAATGCTGTGATGCATTCGCAAAAATATACTAAGGTTGCCAGAGAGAATAAATTCTCTCTATGATGAAAGTATAAGTCTTTGACTTCAGCTTGCTGGAGTCTCCAAAGGCTTTGTTCAGAGGACCTAGGAGAACTTGCCAAAAAAGAAAGTTTTGCCATGGCTTGAAAACACCCCCCAAATCTTTTGACACTTCTTCGAGAGGATGGAGCATAGGCAGAAATCTTTCCAAACTCTTTGCTGTACAAGGTTACTATCTGATCAAAGTCTCGATAATCCGTAACCCGAAGAACAATACCTTCACATTGATAACTCTGACTTTTCATTTACAATCCATAGACTTTCAATGTGGGTGCAAGCGCATCAATAGCGAG
>JAGRAX010000115.1 GCA_020434365.1 Bdellovibrionales bacterium | reverse complement strand
CAGTATGCTCAAGCCTACAAAAAGCTCCAAAGCATTTTGAGAGAAAATAAAGACAACCTATATGCAATGAACACTTTGGCTCTAATGTATTATCAGACAGAAAGAATGGACCTCGCTGAGCTTACTTTGGAAAAAGCAAAGAAAATCAATTCTAAGCATGCTGAGACGTATAACAATTTGGGGATTGTCTATTTGAAAAAAGATTTTTACCAAAGTGCTATTGATCATTTTAAAGATTCCATCAGAAGAAACAAAACCTTACTTGAACCAAGGTTAAATCTGGCTCAAATTTATATGGACCACAACAATTTTTCGATGGCGATCACGCACTATAGAGAGATATTAAACATTGAACCCTTGCACATTCCAGCTCGATTGAACTTAGGGTATTCTCAACTCAATTCAAACCATGTGGAAGAGGCAGAAGAGTCCTTTCTCAATATACTAAAAATTGAGCCCTTTCATGCTCGTGCAACTCTCAATCTCGCAAGCTTATACCACTATCAGCTCAAAGACCGTGAAAAGGCGCTCTCATACTATGAAAAGTATTTATCCCTGCAAACCTCATCTAGAGATAGCAAAAAAGAGATTGAAAAAGAGATAGAAAAGGCCAAGGGACTGCCACCAAAGTCACCAGCGCAAAGGCAAAATGTTGTACAATAAATAAGTAAGGAGAACATGATGAAAAAAAGAAAAATAGCTACAGTTGGAACGATATTCTTCGCATCTTTGATAGGCTTTGCGCATCTGAGTATGGCTCAATCCGACTCTCCTGCATCCAAAGAGCCCAAAAGAACCGTGTATGACTTTGATGCTATAGATATCTTGGGAGAAGTTAAAAAACCCGTGGGAGAATCCATTGTAAAAGCCCCAGAGTTTCGCTTCAAAAAGCTACTAAACCTAGATGAGAGTTTTTTGCCAAATATTTCCAAAGCTGTCGACGAGTACTAAATATTTGTTGCGTCATATTTGATTCTAGATAAAATCGAGCCAGAGCGATGAATGAAGCCAAACTGCAGATTCCTCAAGACCGTTTTTCGGAGATCTACTATGATCCCGATGAGCTTCTTGTAAAGTTTAGACCTATCTCTAAGAAAGATGCCAAGGAAAAGAAGAAGCCCAAAGACTCCGAACAAAGCAAGTTTTTGAGAGTGGTCATTCAGGCCTATGGCTATACGATAGACGATCGCCTGTTTGTGGCAGGAAGCACAATCAAAATAGGTACCGGCTTTGGAAATACCTTTCAGCTACCGACCGAAGGCCTACCCAATCGACACAAACTCATTCAATACCATAAAGATCAATCCATAAGCTTAAAAGTGAATGCACGTTTTTCAGGCATCATTTTTGAAGACGAGCAGCTTACTTCATTGCAAGAAGCTC
This sequence comes from Bdellovibrionales bacterium, assembly GCA_020434365.1. Taxonomy (GTDB): domain Bacteria; phylum Bdellovibrionota_G; class JALEGL01; order JALEGL01; family JAGRMV01; genus JAGRAX01. The sequence continues at coordinate 3,014 of JAGRAX010000115.1, read as the reverse complement.
CGCACAAAACAGAGAAACAATTCCGTATCATAGAGCTCAAAAAAGGAAGTAGGGCCTGTATCGAACATGGCACCATTCGCATTTATATTGAGGAAGTCAACGAACCCGAAAAAGTAGCTCCGGTTCCCATATTTAAAAGTATGGCAGATCCTGCCTTTATGAGGTGGTTGATCGCTTCTCTGGCCTTGCATCTCTTACTTCTCTTGCTCGTAAAACTTTTTCCTGTAAGCCCACCAGAAACCGCGTTGGAAGAAATTCCAGAAAAATATCGGAGAATTTTGGTTGCCTCTAAAGATATCAAACCCTACCAACCCATGACAGTGCGTGCTCAATCGGGACAAAGAGCAGCTCAAGGGACAAAAACTTCCACAGTACAACAGCGTGGAGGTGGAAGAGAGGGAGAAGGAGCAAGAGCTTCTCAAGCAGAAGGCAGAAGAGGGAAATCTGTCGCCGGTGCCAAAGGGAGTACAGGCCCATCACTGAGTAAAGTGCGAAGCACGGGAGTATTGGGATTTTTAAATAGCCGAGGTGCGGTTGTCGATAGCTCGATTTCCGACACTGCTGACGCAGCGCTTTCCAAAGGTCGAAATCAAGGTAGATATGGCCTACAAGGAGAAAGCAAAGTGCGCGAGGGCAAAGGCCTTACAGGTTCTGGAAGCGGAGGTGGAAACCAAACCGCTTCGATTGGCCAAGGGCTAGGAACAAAAGGTCGTGGGGGCGGCGCAAAAGGTACCGGTTTGGCCGATTTTGGTACAGGAAACAGCAAAATCTCGGTAACCGCAGATATTGATCGTGAGTCCGTATATGCTGGCGGAGGGCTAACAAAGGAACAAATCCTAAAGGTCATACAAGAGCACAAAGGCAGAATACAGCTTTGTTACGAGAGAGAAACCCAAAAAAATCCAAACCTCGGAGGTAAGATATCCATGGCATTTGTCATCGGTGGATCAGGTATCGTAAGTTCTGCCTCAGTGAAGGAGTCCACCATGGGAAATGCCTCGGTAGAAAGCTGCATAAGCAGAGCCATACGGAGAATCCCTTTTCCTGAAGCTGATGATCCTACTGAAGTCTCCTCTTTTCCATTTAATTTTAGCACCGCAGGTCGATAAATCATGAAACATCTGGTCATAAGCTTTATTATTTTAGGTTTTGCTTTTTCTTTTGCTCCCCTACCCTCTCACGCCGACCAGCTCTTCGGAGATTTCAAAAGACTCCCCGACGAAGTCGAAAGAGGTTTTTACATTGGAGCGGATTTTGGCTTCTTCAATGTATTGGGAGATGACTTGGGACGACGCTCCGCAATCAACCCAGGCTTTTCTTTGAGTTTTGTTACAGGTTATGACCTCATTAAATATCTAAGCATTGAAGGCATCTATACCATTGCATTGACAGAAGCCTCTCCCAATGATGTTGTGCTTGAGGGAGGCGTAAATACTTTTCTCTTGGATTTGGCAACAAAGTTTCAATACCCCCTAGGGAGATTCTACCCATTTCTTTCTGTTGGAGGCGGGGTAAGCTACTCCATTCCTTCTTTTACTTTCGAAAATGACAACTATAAATTGAATGTTCTTATCAGTGCAGGCGTTGAGTTTTACACCTTTTTGCGTCATTATTCACTCTACGCCAAAGCGAGTTACTACTATGTGGATCTTCCGATCAATGCAACGATGTTTTCAGGTGGTTTAAAATACACCTTTTAATCTTTATTTTTTTGCATTCTCTGTAACCTTCTCTACAATGACAGCGAATGACTTCATATAGAATCATTTCTGTTCTTTCACTACAGCACACAATCAAGGAGAATTAGAGAATGAAAAAAATACTACTGCTTTTGGCTGCATTGAGTTTGATGCCAACTACAAATCTTTGGGCCGAAACCTACCAAATTGATTCTGCGCATTCCAGTGTAGGCTTTGAAATTAGACATTTTCTCAATGATGTCAGTGGACATTTTAGTAACTTTACAGGCACCATCGACTATGACAGCAAGAATCCAAAGAACATGAACATCAAAGGAGAAGTTCAAGTTGAAAGTATTAATACAGGGGTAGAAAAGAGAGACAGTCATCTCAAAAGTGCCGACTTCTTTGATCTCAGCAACCCCAAAAAACCCGAATATCAACACATCCGCTTTCAAAGCAAAAAAATCAAGAAAGTCACCCAGAAAAAAGAAAATACTCAAGCCATATTGATTGGAGATTTAACCATTCATGGTATTACCAAAGAAGTTGCTCTGGATCTTGAAATTAGAGGTCCTGCAAAAGACCCTTTTGGAAATATCAAAATTGCAGTAGATGCCAGTGGCGTCGTCAACCGAAAGGACTTTGGTCTCAACTGGAGCGCACCTGTAGAAGCCGGAAACATTCTGGTTGGAGAAGATGTAAAAATCCAGCTCAAAACCCAAGCCATTCAGGAGGCTGCTAAGAAAGAAGCGCAAGACGCAGAAGTAAAAAAGCCTGCCAAGCTCAAGTCATAAATCAATCCATATCAAAATTACAACAGTTTCAACGGAGATGTAAGCTCCTTGAATATAAAACATGAAAGGGAAAAAAAATGGAAAAAAAGAATAACTTGTTAGTCAGCGCAGCTGTTGCCGGAATGTTTGCTGCTTCATGGACTCTCGCCAAAGCCGACAGTCATGAAGGTGCGAAGAAACTCGATGTATCAAAGAAAGAGTGTAAACAGCTCAAGAAAGAAGGCAAGGCCAAGTGGAAAAAGGGATCTTGCTTGGCTGTATCTTGTGGCGGAGACAGTCACTCATGTGAAGCAAAAGCTAACAGCTGCAAAGGCGAAAAAGCTAACAGTTGTAAAGCTAATAGCTGTAAAGGCGAAAAAGCTAACAGTTGTAAAGCTAATAGCTGTAAAGGTGAAAAAGCTAACAGTTGTAAAGCTAATAGCTGTAAAGGTGAAAAAGCTAACAGTTGTAAAGCTAATAGTTGCAAAGGTGAGAAAGCTACAAACGGCTGTGGTGCAAACGGTTGCGGAAAGTAATCTAGATTCAATCAAGAGCGGGG
>JAGRAX010000114.1 GCA_020434365.1 Bdellovibrionales bacterium | reverse complement strand
CTGACATCAAAAATTCCAACCTTTTCTCGAACCGCATTGTGCTCGGACATGATGCCCTTTTATTGTATGGGCATCTCCCATCCCGCAAAATCCACCATTTTGGCGCCTGCAGATATGTGTACTTGATACAGACTTGTTCTTTTTGTCATAGCCCAGAGGCTATTACACCAATTTGTAAAAAGAAGCAGCTGATTAAGGCTTCGGGAGACTCTCGAATTGCTGTGCGGCTTTGAGAGTGTTTTTCAAGAGCATCGCGATGGTCATGGGACCCACTCCACCTGGTACGGGAGTAATCCACGAGCACTTCTTAGAGACTTCATCAAACTGCACGTCCCCGACCAGAATGCCCGAATCCAACCTATTGATCCCCACATCAATCACTACAGCTCCGTCTTTCACCATATCTTCTGTAAGCAAATTCGGACGTCCCGCAGCACTCACGATAAGATCTGCATGTCTACAATATGTGGCAAGGTCTTTGGTTTTAGAGTGGCATACGCTCACCGTAGCTCCAGCATTCATCAAAAGAGCGGCCATGGGTTTTCCCACAATATTGCTTTTCCCAATCACAACCGCATCTTTGCCATCGACGGCAATTTGATGTGCAGCAAGAAGCTCCATCACACCCAAAGGCGTACATGGAACCATTGCATCCTGGCCTCTCAAAAGTCTTCCAGAATTAAAGGGGTGAAAGCCATCGACATCTTTCTCGTAGCGTACTTGCGCCAGCACGCTTTCTGTATCTATGTGCTCTGGCAAAGGAAGCTGAACCAAAATCCCATCTACCTTTGCATCTTGGTTCAAAGAGGCTATTTTTTCGATCAGCTGATCTTCAGTGATTTGATCCGAAAATCTCAAAACCTCTGACTTCATTCCGATTTTTTCGCAGCTTTTGTGTTTGCTTCGCACATATACTGCTGACGCAGGATCTTCACCGACCAAAATGACAGTCAACCCAGGAACGCGTCCGTATTGATTCTTAAAGTTTTCGACTTGGAGCGCCAAAGACGCAAGTATTTTCTTAGAAAGGGCTTTTCCATCAAGAAGGCTCATGGCCACTCCCAGTACAGACATTCAAAGCGAAAATCCAACAAAAAAACAGCCCAGCTACTAAAGCTTATCTCTAAGAAGACTTTGAAGTAGAGGCTTTTGGGAAAATTTTTAGATCTTCAACGTATACATCATTGGCATCTTCTTTTTCCTGACTCAAAAGTCGCAAATGCGTTTCAATCATACCTTTCAAGGCGCCTTCGAACTCAGCCTGCTGGCTCTTGATTTGATTGATTCTGTCAATGACCTGAGTCAATCTCTGATGCGCCTGGCTTAAGATTTTTTCAGCTTGAAGCTCTGCTTGTCCAATGATGACGTCCGACTCTCTTCTCGCGCTTTTGTTGATTTCCTCGGTCATTTTTTGAGCCGTTACCAAAGTCTCATTGAGAGTTTTTTCTCTCATCTGTAGCTTGGTAATCGTTTGACTCTGATCATCCAATTGATCACGAAGCTGCTTTAATTCTTTTTGGAGTCTTTCCCAGTCATTTGCAACCTGACCCAAAAACTGATCGACTTCTAGCTTGGAATACCCTCGAAGCTGTTTTGAAAAGGTCTTGTGCTCAATATCCATTACACTCAATGTATCCATAACTTCTTCTCCACTGCCATATATATTCGGTTTACATCTCCGATTCATTGATACTCAAACAACTCAAAATTGTATCACATTCCTATCATAGCAACCAAGTCTATCGCTTCGACCTTAAGATCTTTTTCCGAAAATAGATTCTCCCACACGAATCATGGTTGCGCCCTCTTCAATCGCAATTTCAAAATCGGAAGATACGCCCATCGAGAGCTGCTCGATCTTGTGATGCTTCCACGAAAGATTTCTCGCATCTTCAAAAAGCGTTCGAGCCTGCTTAAAAAAGCCTCTCGTCTGCCCGATGTCTTCCGAAAATGGCGGAAACACCATGAGCCCATAGATAGGCAAAGCCAGCTGCGTATCAAGAGTTTCTAAAGTCTTAAGAACCGACTCAGGCTCAAGCCCAGCCTTTTGATCTTCTTGAGCAATATTAACTTGCAGTAAACATTTGCTCTTAGTCCCTCTGGTCAAAACCTGCTTTGCTGCTGACATTCGATCCAAACCATGAATCCACTGCACTTGGGGAGGCAACTGTCTCACCTTATTGCTTTGAAGTTGACCAATAAAATGCCAGCAAAGATGAATACCTTTTGACTCCAAGATTTCGATCTTGGGTACAAGTTCTTGAAGATAATTTTCACCAAAATCTCTTATTCCGAGTAAGTACAATCTCTCAATCTCCTCGACGCTTCGAGTCTTGGAAACCGCGATGATACGAATCGATGATGGATCTCGCCCCGAACGCTCAGCGGCCCGCTCAACCCGAGCTTGAATGGCCTCCAAGTTAGATGTCAGAAGCCTAAGATTCAACGATCACTCCAATTTGCTTCATTGCTTTCAAAACTTCATACACCGGAAGTCCAACAACATTGGTATAAGAACCCGAAATCCGAAGAATGTATCCTCCTCCAATGCCTTGAATGCCGTAGGCTCCGGCTTTGTCCATGGGTTCTTTTGTTCTCACATAATCGTCAATATCTCCAGAAGACAGACTCGCAAAGGTTACATCGGTACATACAGATTCTTCCACAAATTCACCTTTAACATTTTCCAAACGAAAGCCTGTATGAACTTGGTGTGTTTTCCCAGAAAGCTTTGCCAACATGGCTCTCGCATGCTCAAAGTTATCAGGCTTACCGAAAATTTCTCCATCTAAGGAGACCACCGTATCTGCGGATAGATACGAATATCTCTGCACATCAGATTTTATTTTAGATCTTACTGCTTCTAACTTTCGTCTAGAGAGCTCTAGAGACAAAAACTCTGCACTCTCTCTCTCGCATTCACTTTCATCGATATCACTTGGGACAATGTTGCATTCCAAGCCCATCATTTCTAGCAAGCTTTTTCTACGGGGTGAAGCCGATGCCAAAACCAGCTTTTCTTTTTGTTTCATTGTATCTACCTGTCGTTTTGCTATAAAAGTAATGTATATAGAGGATCTATATAGAGATGGAAAGTGATTCAATAAAGAGAACATGAAAGAAAAAGCACAAGACGTTCAAGAGTTACAGCAGAAAATCTCTCAACTTCAAACCATTGTTGAGCTGGGTCGTGCGATGACTTCTTCCATCAATGGAGAAGATCTGTATCGAACCATGCTTAAAAAAATATCAGATTTGCTTAAACCCTCTTCATGGGCACTTCTACTTTATGATGAGCATCGGAAACAATTGTACTATGAAATGATTGTCAACGATCCACAAGTAGATCGTGAAAAATTTCTTGCTCTTGGAGAAGGCATACCTGGGTGGGTTGCAAAACATCAAACATCAGTTTTCTTCCAGCCGCATCAGCCATGCATCCTTCCACCTGAACTGACACAATATGAACGTCGATCTTTTCTTTGTGTACCTTTATCAAGCAAAGGATTATTTCAGGGACTCATACATCTGCACAGAGATTCCAAAGACAAACCCTTTACCGCATCCGACCTCACTCAATTGGAAGAGCTTGCACAGTTTATGGCCATCGGCATTGAAAATTATAGACATATTCAAAGAATTGAAGAACTCACCATCAAAGATGACCTTACTCAGCTATACAACTCAAGATACCTGCATCATGTCCTCGATCGAGAAATCGATCTTTCGAAAAGATATAAAAGAGAATTTTCAGTCATTTTTTTCGATTTAGATCACTTCAAAAGTGTAAATGATCTACACGGACATGTATACGGTTCTGAACTACTTAAAGAAGTAGGAAAAATTGTAGATGACAACATCAGATCCACAGACTATGCAGCTCGATATGGAGGGGATGAATTCGTCATCATTCTGCCCGAAACACCTAAAAGTGAAGGAATCGAACTTGCCGAAAGACTTCGATCTGTCATTGAAAAAAATCAATTTTTATCAGAAAAAAATAAAGACATCCGGTTTACGGCGAGTTTTGGCGTTGCCACATTTCCCAACGATGCCCACGAAAAAGACCAAATCATACAAATGGCTGACGATGCCATGTATAGCGCAAAAAAAATATCCAGAAACCGCGTGATCTCCATCTCATCGAAGTCATGAAAAGCACTCAAACTCTTAGAGACCAAATCAAAAGTAAGCTCAGTGAATTTGATGTCGAAGCACTTCAGCCTTTCCTAGACGACTTGAATGCTTTGCTTGCAAAAAGAAATGGCGTACTGGCGATATTGGCCTATGGATCCTGTTTGAGCCAAAAAACCAAAAGCAGCACCTCTACTCCCGACTTTTACGTCGTTGTGGATCAGTACTCGCAATTTCATCAAAAAAAGAAAGAACAGTGGATCAATAAAGTAGTTCCTCCGAACATCTACCACTTCCACTCAAGTTCAAAAACAGCAAAATACAATGTAATCT
>JAGRAX010000113.1 GCA_020434365.1 Bdellovibrionales bacterium | reverse complement strand
AGATATTGTGGTTTTGGTTGTAGCTGGGGATGATGGGGTAATGCCTCAAACTAAAGAAGCGATCAACCACGCAAAATCTGCCAATGTTCCCATCATTGTGGCAGTAAACAAAATTGATAAACCTGGTGTCGATATTGATCGCATCAAAAAGGAACTTACAGAATTTGAAATGGTCCCCGAAGAGTGGGGAGGTGACACCATTTATGTTCCAGTGTCTGCCAAAACAGGACAGGGGATTGAACAACTTTTAGAGTTCATCCATTTGCAGTCCGAAATTCTAGAGCTTAAAGCCGATCCGAGTTCACTGGCAAAATGTGTCGTTGTAGAATCTCGTTTGGATAAAGGTCGAGGTTCGGTGATGTCTGTTTTGGTGCAAGAAGGAACGCTACGTTTGGGAGACAATATTGTTTCGGGCGGAGAGTTTGGTCGTGTCAGAGACATGCGTGATGATCGCGGCGCTAAAGTCAAAGAGGCTGGACCTTCTAAAGCAGTTGAAATTACAGGGCTTTCAGGTATTGCCGTGGCAGGAGATTTGGTCAATGTGGTTAAAGATGAGAAAACCGCAAAACAAATTTCACAGATGCGTGTAAACATTGCGAGAGAAAAAGAACTCGCTCAGTCAAGCCGCGTCTCTTTGGATGATCTTTACAATAAGATTGCAGAGGGAGACCTCAAAGAACTCCGAGTGGTGGTAAAAGCCGACACGGCAGGGTCTGTGGAGGTATTAACAGATACCCTCGAAAAACTTTCAACGTCTAAAGTTGTTGTAAAAGTGATTCATGGCGCCGTGGGTGGAATTACAGAAAATGATGTGACCTTGGCAATTGCTTCAGGCGCCATCATCGTTGGATTTAACGTAAGACCTCAAACCAATGCAAAAAAAGTGGCTGAGCAGAAAGGCGTTGAAATTCGTTTGTACAAAATCATTTACGAACTTTCGGATGATATTCAAACCGCCATGGCGGGGCTTTTGGCACCTCAGGAAATTGAAAAAGTGCTTGGGCATGTGGAAGTCAAAGAAGTGTACAATATTCCAAGAGTAGGAACGGTTGCAGGTTGTCAGGTTGTGGATGGAAAAATTGTGCGTTCTAACCAAGTACGTTTGGTGAGAGATGATGTGGTTGTATACACAGGAAAGCTCGCCTCTCTCAAACGCTTCAAAGATGACGCCAAAGAAATCACCCAAGGAAAAGAATGTGGACTTTCGATTGAGAATTACAACGATATTAAAGTTGGTGATAAAATCGAGTCCTTTGAAATTGAGCAAGTTGCTGCGAGCTTAGACTCGTAACGTTTTCATCATTTTTGTTAGATCTTTTGATGAGAAGGTAAGGGGCGTAGGGTATGCAACAAAAATTTCCATACAAAAGAGCTGATCGTGTATCGGACCTTTTGCGTTCAATCATTTCCGAGGCGCTTTCTTATAAAGTTCATCATCGTAATCTTGATCTTGTGACAATAACTGAGGTAAAGCTCTCGCCGGATATGAAACACGCGGATGTTTTTTTCCGTGTCTTTGATCAAAGCAAATTGGGGTCGATCAAAGAATCTTTGGAACTTGTCAGTCCCAAAGTTCAAAAAGAGATCTCCAAAAATGTCACGATGAAATATGTTCCCAAAATTCATTTTGTGTACGACGAGTCTTTGGACTACGGATACAAAATCGACAAATTGCTCGAAGATGTTCGAGGCGAAGAGGAGTAATACCAATCATGGATGGAGTTCTTCTTGTCGATAAGCCTAGGGGCATAACGTCTTTTTCTTTGGTTCGGGGCATTCGAAAAGTCGCAAATGTAAAAAGAGTGGGTCACGCAGGAACCTTGGATCCCGATGCCACTGGACTTCTCTTGGTTTGCATTGGAAAGGCTACTAAACTCAGTGATGTTTTGATGTCAGGAGACAAAACCTATCAAAGTCAGATGATCTTTGGGAAAGTGTCAGATACCTTTGATGATACGGGAGAAATCACAGAATGCAGCGAGCACAGAGTTTCGAGAGTGGAGCTTGCTGAGGCTTTGCCATCATTTACCGGAAAGATTCTACAGAAACCCCCGATCTTTTCGGCAAAGAAAATTGCGGGTAAAAAGCTCTATGAATATGCTCGCAAAGGGCAGTCTGTAGAGATTCCTGAAAAAGAAGTTCGCATTGATTCCATTGAGATTTTAGATTTTCAAGCGGATCAAGCGCTCATTGAAGTGTCTTGTTCTAAGGGTACCTATATACGGTCTCTGATCCATGATTTGGGTCAAAAGCTCAAGATCGGCGCGATCGCCAAGGGGATTCGACGAATCTCAAGTGGAAATTTTGATGTAAGTCAGGCCATGGTTTTCGGACAGGAGTTAGAGAGGCAAGATATTGAAAGAGCTTTGATTCCCTTATCGACCTTACGAAGGGAGCTTTTTCCTCAAGGCTCGACCATTCCTCCGCAACTCTTACGCCGCGTCTTTTAGAGGCTTTCAAAATAGAAAATCACATTGATTTTGACAAGGACTTATGTCATAAAGACTGCAAATTAAGTAAAAAGTATATAAGTTATTGTTTTTTAAAGGAATTCGAAGTGGAAACCAAAGTAAAATTGATTGAAAAGTTCAGAAAACACGACAAAGACACCGGTTCACCGGAAGTACAGGTCGCGCTCTTGACCGATCGGATTAACCACTTAACAGAGCATTGTAAAACGCACAAAAAAGACTTTCATACTCGTCAGGGCCTTCTAAAAATGGTTGGTGCGAGAAGAAGACATTTGGACTACCTGAAACGAATCGACATTTCTCGATACCAAAACCTCATTGTTGAGCTTGGTCTGCGTAAGTAGTCGCGATTTTTATCTCATTACTCAAAGGTTATTGTCATTTTTCGTTCACTTCTTTCTACGATCGGACGCAAGTCAAACGCGTCTGGCATTTCATCAGAAAAGGATACACACATGAAAAAAGTAAGTATTGAAATTAACGGCCGCACACTTTCAATCGAAAGTGGTCGCATGGCCAAGCAAGCCAACGGAAGCGTTTGGATTCAGTATGGAGAAACTGCTGTTTTGACGACAGCGGTAACAGGAAAATCCAACAGGGACGATATTGATTTCTTCCCCTTGTCAGTAGATTACCAAGAAAAATTTGCTTCAGCAGGTAAAATTCCCGGAGGTTTTTTTAAACGAGAAGGCAGACAATCTGAAAGAGAAATTTTAATTTCGAGATTGACGGATCGGCCCATTCGTCCACTATTTCCTAAAGGATTTCAGAGAGAAACTCAGATTATTTCTACTGTATTTTCTTTTGACAAGGTCAATGAATCGGACATCCTTTCGGTTCTAGGGGCTTCGGCCGCTTTGCATATTTCGGATATTCCATTTATGGGACCTATTGCTGCGGTTCGAGTGGGGCGTGTAGATGGTGAGCTCGTATGCAATCCAACCCTTGCTCAAATGGAAAATGCTGAACTCGATATGGTCGTGGCCGGAAGTCGCGATGCGATTGTAATGGTAGAGGGAGAGGCTTCCCAGCTTCCAGAGTCAGTGGTATTGGAAGCCCTTCAACTTGCGCACAAACAAATTCAACCTTTGCTCGATCTTCAAGATGAGCTCAAAAAAGCTCTTGGAAAAGAAAAAATTCAAGTTCAAACGCCAGAAGAAAGAATCAGCGATTTTCAAACTTTGGTGACTGAGAGAGCACTACCTAAAATTAGGGAAGCTTTTGGAATCAAGGAGAAGATCGCGCGCTATCAGCAAATTGAAACTTTTCAAAAAGAGCTCATTGATGCATTGGCCGAAGAAAATGAAGAGTACGCCGATCGGGGCAAAGAGATCAAAGGAATTGTCCATGATTTGATTGGTCAAGAGATCCGAAAAGATATTGTAGAAAATGGCCGTAGGATGGATGACCGAAGTCCAGAAACCATTCGTGAGATCACTGGTGAAGTTGGAGTGTTGCCACGGGCTCATGGCTCCGCTCTCTTTACGAGAGGTGAAACACAAGCCTTGGTTTCAGCTACCTTGGGAACCTCAGATGATGAGCAGCGTATGGACTCTTTGATGGGGGAGAGTACACGGCGCTTTTTGTTGCATTACAATTTCCCAGCTTTTTGTGTTGGAGAAGTCAAACCTATGAGAGGTCCAGCGAGAAGAGAAATTGGTCACGGAGCTTTGGCTCACAAGGCTTTGATGCAGGTTGTGCCTAGCAAAGAGGAATTTCCTTATTCGATTCGTGTGGTGTCAGATGTTTTGGAATCTCACGGTTCTTCTTCTATGGCGACTGTGTGCGGTGGAAGTATGGCGTTAATGGACGCTGGTGTGCCTTTGAAAGCGCCTGTAGCTGGGATTGCGATGGGTTTGATCAAAGAGGGAGATCAATTCTTTGTTCTCTCTGACATTACAGGCGATGAAGACCATGTTGGGGATATGGATTTTAAAGTTGCCGGAACTCAGACAGGTGTAACCGCAGTTCAGATGGACATCAAGGTTACCGGAATTTCCTGGGACGTGGTTGAAAAAGCCTTGGAACAAGCCAAGCAAGGTCGATTGCACATTCTTGGGAAAATGGCGCAGGCTCTTCCAGAGTCGCGACAGCAGTTGTCGCAGCATGCTCCTCGTCTAGAGAGTTTTGAAATTCCAAAAGATAAAATTCGCGAGGTTATTGGTACAGGCGGAAAAGTCATTCGAGGGATCATCGAAGAGACGGGAGCCAAAGTTGAAA
>JAGRAX010000112.1 GCA_020434365.1 Bdellovibrionales bacterium | reverse complement strand
AATTTGATCTAGGTCTACAGCTTTAGGTTGAGTTACGGCTTTTTCATGCTTCTTTTCATCTTTGGGAGAGCATAGGCTGGCAACTTCGGTTTGCGCATTCGCGTAGTAAGATATGATCCAAAACGTTACAAATGTTATAAGCAATAAAGATCGATGCCTCATAAAGTATCCATTGTATCAGTATGTGGAAATTCATGCGACGCAAGAACGAGAAAAAATGCATTGACTCTGTGGTACCGGGGGTCGGACTCGAACCGACACGGGCAGATAAGTGCCCTCGGGATTTTAAGTCCCGTGCGTCTACCAATTTCGCCACCCCGGCAAAGGTGCTTTTGGCCTTATAGCGTATCCAGAGGCTTTTTCGAGAAAAAAAACTTCTATCGAAGGATCTTTCCCTGCTCATCCACAATATGGACCTGGCCAAGCTTTAGGTCTCTTATTGGCCCCTCGATTTCTTTGAGATCTCCAACAAGGACAAATACAAAACTCTGTGGTGAAAAAAGATCAGAAGCCTGCTGGGCTACCTCACTGCGTTTGAGTTCAATGAGTTTCTGGGGGTAAGTTGCATAAAAAGTGTCTGCAAAGCCAGAAAGTACAGAGTTTTGGACTCTAGATAAAATCTCTGCATTGCTCTCCCACAGGCCTCCAAGTTTTTCCACGGCATTTTTTCTATGCGTCAAAAACTCCTTCTGCGTGATCGGCTTAGTTTTGAGAGAGACTCCTTTGAATTCTTTTATGATCTCCTTCATCGCAGGAGCGGTTTTGTCTTTTTGCACAGATGTCGAGAGCGTGACCATAGATTGCTGATCGATGTTGCGCAGCCTCGCATAGGCAACATAGGTCCAGCCTTTGTCTTCTCTTAGGTTCATGTTGATTCGATTGGTCATCGGAGCAGATCCTATGATCATCGCTGCCATGTTAGAGGAGGGAATTTGTTCTGGCGCTATGGGAGACAGAAGTTTTGCTCCTGAGATGGCGGTTTGAGTCGAGCCTTCGACATGACTGAGATAGATCTGGATTTCTTTTGTTTTTGCTTTGATTTCTGCAATGGAGGGAGGCGAGACTTGCTCACCCTTCCATGCTCCAAAAGAGTGTTCGAGCTGCTCAACCAACTGACTCAGACTTATATTCCCAACGGCAAAAAACAATGCATTTTGAGGCGAAAAGTAATGTTTGTAATGGGATACAATTTGATGTTGCGTAAATGCTTTCAAAGTTTCAGGCCTGAGGGTCCCATCCGATGCCTTGTGGTAGGGATGCCCTTCTGGAAAGCTCATCATCGATTGCAATCTTCCTGCACGGCTACTTGGGTCTCCCTGCGCTCTTATGATTCCCTGAGATAAAATTCCTTGAATCCGCGTTAGATCTTTGTGGGAAAAGGCTGGGGAGAGCGCAATTTCTGCCATTAAATCTAAACTTTCTGAAAAGGTAGATTGTAAACTTGAAAGGTGAACATGAAACTCATTGGCGGCAATCGAACTATGGATCTGAGCCCCAAGCTTTGTTTTGATCATAGAGAGCTCTTTGAGCTTTCTCTTTTTGGTCGCTTCATCCATCAGGCTCATCATGACTTTTCCTAGCCCTTCGGAGCCTTTGGGGTCAGCGGCGTACCCACCTTTGAGGGCAAGTTGAGTTGAAATGAGAGGTGAGTTCCCTCTTTTACTTAGAATGACTTCCATTCCGTTAGAAAGTCGTGCGCGCTCAATTTTGGGAAATGTTGCGGGGGTCAGTTCCTGGGACACCGGAAATACAGATCGATTGGCATCTGCAGAATCGGGTTGATATTCAGGAAAAGGCAAGACCTCTAAAGCCAGGTCTCCGGATGAGAGCCATTTTTTGCTTTGAGCCCTCACGCTTTTTCGGGTTCGGTTTTCTATTTCTTCTAGCGCTTCTTGAAACATTGAAGCATTACCAAAATAGGTTTCGTAATAGGCTAGGATTTGGGCCTTCCCTCCCATACCGCCGACTTTTTCGAGTCTGCGGATTTGGCTGCTTAAGATCTCAGCTTTGGCCAAGTTAAGCTCGCTTTTCTTTGGACCTTTTCGTGTAAAATCACTCAGGACGCTTCGGATTTCTTTTTCAATGGTTTTGAGGTCAATTCCAGGTTTTGGATTGGCTTCGAGATACAAAATCGAAGAAAGTTCCAAAGCCAAAATTGAACATCCAATTGACGATACAAGTTGTTTTTCAATCAAAAGTTTTTGATACATGCGAGAGGTTTTCCCTCCAGCCAAGATCTCACATGCGAGGTTGAGGTCACTCAATTCCTCGTTTCTTATTCCGGGGACATTCCATGCGAGATAGAGTCTGGCCATTGGAACATGATCAGAGGCAATGATTCTTTTGGACTCTCTGCGCGAAGCAATCCACTGCTCTGGCCTGCTTCGTGCGGGACCTGGCCCAATAGATCCAAAATACTTTTTCACTTTTTCTAAGGCTTCTTTAGGGTCAAGATCACCAGCCAAAACAAGCACGGCATTGGCTGCTCCATAGTTATTTTTGAACCATTCTTTTACATCTTGTAGGGAAGCTCGATCTAAGTCTTCCATAGAACCTATGGGCAGCCATCCATAGGGATGACCTTTGGGAAAACTGCCTTGGATCAAATGCTCGTACACGAGTCCATAAGGTTTTTGATAGTTTTGTCTTTTCTCATTTTTGACGACTTTACGTTGTTCGTCCAAACGAGCTTGTGTGATGGCTTTTTCAAAATGACCCATGCGATCGGACTCTAAAAACAAAGCGGCATCCAATTGCTGCCTCGGAACCGTTTGAAAATAATTGGTTCGATCAAAGAAAGTTGTTCCATTGATGTCCGTGGCTCCAATCTGTTCTAGTCCGCGAATGTACTCGTCATTGAAATTTTCACTTCCTTGGAACATCAAGTGCTCGAAAAGGTGAGCAAAACCTGTTTTGCCTTCTTTTTCGTCTTTAGAACCTACGTGATACCAAACATTTACCGCAACAATGGGCGCTTTGTGATCTTCATGCAATAGGACGGTAAGCCCATTATCTAAGACATGTTTTTCATAGGGAATCTTAATGTCCTGAACTTTGATGTTCTGCGCATAAAGAGTTGCGCTGACGAGAAGACAATGAATGATCAAAAAGAAATGTTTCATAAAAAACCCCTGGGGATGTGACTAAGCATGTTGGCAAAGCTTTTGCAAATTACAGGCCCTATGCTTTACGATCTTATAGTAGATGTCAAACTCCAAGGAGTTTCTCGTAGGCTTCCCTTGGGACGCAAAGCGCTTGAAATTGGATCAGGTTCGTCCTGCGACCTCATTCTGCTGGATCAAAAAGATCAAAGGTTGTGGGGAAGCGTAGAAAAGTGCGACCGGTTGTACTACTGGGTTTCGTTCGGAGATCGAACGTCTGTATCTCTTCACGACCATTGGGTTGATTTGGGATTGTATCGAATTCGTGTTCAAAAAAACCACATGGCTTTTGTGATTGTGGGAATTTTTCTTTTATTCTCTGTAATTCTGGGAATATCGAGTCTGTTTTCTGCATACTCAGTTTCGAGAGAAAACCCTAAAGAGCCACATCGCGTGTATCGACTTCCTTTCAAAGAAAAAATGGGGTGGTTGGATGAAAACAGCCAGTTTGTTTCCAGTGTGTATTATGCGTTTGAAGCTTCAGATCTCTCCGTGCCTTATCAAATTCACTTTTCCGCCGGAAATGTTGAAAAAGAGAGTGTACATATTTTCGTCAATCGAAAGTTTATTGGATATGTGCCCAGGCATTGTAGGTCCTGTTGGACAAGATCTCAAAGCATTGATCTTCCTTCTGATTTTCTTGTGAAGGGAAAAAATCTTGTAGAGTTCTATGCAGAAAAACAACAAAAATGGGGACTCAAAGAGGTTTTTGTGGGGCAAGGCAATGAAATCAAGTTTTCAAGTGATGATGAGCGCGAAAAATATCTTTTGGCTCAAAAACTATTTCTAGAACGAAATCTAAAGTTAGGAAATTTACAAAAAGCCATGGGTCTTTTGTCTGGCCAAACTCATCAGGAAGCTCAAGATCTTAGGATTCAAATTGAAAATATTTTTCAAGCGCAAAGCAAAATGAAGCATATGCAACTCGAAAAAATGCTTCAAGAAGGAAAGTTTGATCATGCCAACAACTGGTTTGAAATGATGGAACTTGAATATCCACAAAAGTATCTTCAAAAAAGTATAGATCTGATGAAAGGAAAGTAAATTTGAAGACGCAAGTGTGGCTTGATTACAAAGTTGGAGGGTGTAGAAACATCGCGAGTGTTTTCTTGGATTCAAGTCAGAGTGAAATGCAGGTGGACTCACATTGGTTCTCTTATGGCTTTGATTCCGAGGGGCAAGTGTTTGTCAAAGATATTTCAGATTCTATTGAGGATCTTAGGATATATTTGAGGGGACAATTTGTAAGGCCTCATTGGAGTTTGCTTACGTCAAGCTATCTCCCTATATTGATTCTGATCTTGCTTTTTCTCTTTGGATGCTGCGTAAGGTTTATTTATGTGCTCAGCGTAGAGCAACATAAAAAGCAGTTGCTTGAGGTGCCTAGGGATGAAGAAGTATTGCTTCTGTCTGATTTTATACCTCAAGAGTATGAAAATAATCTCAGTGTGCAGTCCGACCAGGGATTGCACACTTTGGATACAATCGATGATCGGCCGAGGATCAAGCAAAATTCGAATGTTACAAGAAAGAAGCAGAAACCAAAGTATACCTTTAGGCAAAGTTACGGAAAACTCATTGAAGGAAAATTTGAATTGGCCTATCAAGAAATTGAAAAGAATTTTTCGATGTATCCCATGAAGGAGCAAGTGAAAGCTAAGAAGATATTGGGGAGAATGTATAGAGATCGCTGCGACTCTCTCTATCAAAGG
>JAGRAX010000111.1 GCA_020434365.1 Bdellovibrionales bacterium | reverse complement strand
TATGCAGTCAAAGTTCGAAGTGTAGTGCTTCCTATAATAGGATCAGGAATTATCTTTGCGGTTGTTGGGATCATTGGCAGTCAGGCTATAAAAAAGAACAAAAACAAGGCTGCCGTGGATTGTGCAGAATTGCAACATGATGAGCCTATGTCTATATATTTAGGAAATATAGTCGAGGAATTTTCGATGTATGAATTGCCTACCTTAGAGTAAATCGACATAGGTGTTATTGACTTATGTTTCGCCGCCAAAAAAAACTAAAATAAATGATAAAAAATGCAGCTAGAGGTCCAATTGCCAGTGCATACAGTGTGATCTCTGGTACATTGATCAAGGCAAAAATGACAAAGAGCAAAGCATATGTTGCTCTTTGAATCAGAGGCGTAAGTTTTGAAAACCATACTGCTGAGCCCCCAGATGATTTTGCTTGAGTTTCATAGGCGTTTTTAAAAGCCAAGAGAGATCCACGCTTGGCCACTGTTTTAATGTAGTTCAATAGAAGTAGCAGTAGGCTGCCAATAGACAATAAAGAGATGATCCCTAAAAGAAAATATATTGGGCTCTGATCTCTCCGATAGAGTCCAAAGACCAATCCTCCCAAAAAGAAAAAATGACTGGCAATGTCAGATAAGGTGTCTACCCACTCACCTGAAGTGGCTTCCTGCATTTTTAGTCTGGCCACCTCACCATCTGATCCATCTAGTACAGAGGCCATGTGGTATACCAAGGCTCCCAGCAAAAATCCCCAATATGTTCCTTGAATCAGAAATAGAGGAGCCAGCAAGCTGATCATGCAGCTCATTACACTAATATGGTTTGGGGTGATCGGCGTCTTTAAAAAAAACCGGGAAAAGAATAACGAGACGGGTCGATTCATATGTCTTGAAACCCATGTGTCGCTATCTTTGATTTGCATCTTTAGCATCTTTTTTTCTGCATGGTCATAAGCTTCTTGAGTGTCTACATCTTGCCACCACAAATTTTTGTTGCTTTGTACTTTCGCATGTCCTTTTTCTGCGAGAAGTTCTACAATATTTGAAAGTGTGAAATCCCCGTTCTTTACGTCATGTAATTTTTTTACACTTGAGAATATGCCTCTGTGACATAGAAAAATACCTGTATCGATGGCATTGTACTGGGGTAAGTTTTTGGAGATTTTTTCAATACATGAGGTTTCTATATTATATTGAACCTTTGTAGCATCAGGTAAATCAAACACAGATTCTATATTGTGATCCACGAAAAGTATGAGAGAGTCCTTTTCATGAGAAGTGGCTTCAGCCATTTGATAAAATTTTGGCTCTAGCACATGATCTGACATCAATATAAAAAATGATTCTGTTTTGACATGGTCTAAGGCGCAGTATAGCGAATACCCATTGGGTTTTTCATTGTCTGGGTTGATGGCATAGTGAATTTGAACTTGGTACCGACTTCCATTTCCTAAGGCTTCTTGAATTTTTTTTCCATTGTCTTGATTGTCAATGACAACAACGATTTCAGAAATTCCCACTCTAGATAAACTTTTGATTGTTCTTTCAATGAGCGATAATCCACAGAGCTTTAACAGTGGTTTGGGAATCGACTGATTGAGATGTTTGATTCGAGTCCCTTTGCCGGCGGCAAGAATAACAGCTGTTTTCCGCTCTTTTTGCATATGGCCTTGGACTATACCCCGTAAATTTCCATCGAGCAATAGATCTATTGCAAGGTAGCTTTTCTAGAAAGGTCGAGCTTGGGGTTTCGGCTGCAATCAAAGATCTCAACATTTCGATTTTCACCGGCATCAATTTGATGTGTTGGCCTACAATTGTAGTGCGTTAGGTAGTAGCTCACCAATGGTTTATAGTTTTTGCTATGCCTTGAAATATAGTCATTCTTTATAAGATAGATTTCAGGAAAATCTAGGTCATAGAGGTAGGTTACAGAATGGTAGATGGGGTAAAATTCTCTTCCTACGGCTCCAAACCAGTTGTCGGGCATTCCAACAATGACCTGATTTTTTTTCGGAGTATGAAGTTGGATTTCTTTTGTAAGTTTTTCAAAATCGTAATTTCGATTTTGTATGTACAAATATGCGTTGACGGAAAAAATCAATACAAGAGAAGTGGCAACAAGTTCTTTGGTCCTTTTCATCGATTCAAAGGTATAGACAATAGCAAGTAAAAACGCAGGAAATGCAAATACCATATAGTGCTTATTGGGTCTTTGCGTGATGAAACTTGATACAATGAGTACCAGCATGAATGTTCCTACAAAAGAGTTGTTTTGATAGAGTTTTCTAAAAATAAAAAAACGTATCGAAACCACAATCACAAAAAATTCAAAGATGTGCACAAACCATCGATCGTGAATGAAATAGCTGATCAAATAGTTTTTAAGAGGGTTTGGCATTTGCTTCTTAATGGATAGAATCGTGTGGAGCAGCTCAAAACTGAGGACATCCATGTGCATAATATAGTAGTAGATGCTACCCAAAAGAACTCCAATGAGACATTGAGTGAGAACTTTGAGCGCTAAATTTTTTTTAGAGAAAAAGTATTTTCTCTGATCCAACACAAATGCCAAAATATAAAAAGCTCCAATGGAGCCCATGACATGAAATTCGAAAGCAACCATCACAACAAAGCATGCCAATATATATCTTCGATGTATAAAAAGAAGAAAGCCAAATGAAGCGGCACATAGTGCCAAAGTATCTGCTCTGGCCAGGTGTGCGGCGCTGAAAAATGCCGGATACAAAAGCATTAAAAAACTAAAGGTGCCTGCAACTTTTTTCGAAAAATGAAGGGATCTCAAGATGAAAAACCACACCAGGCTTGTAAGCCAAAGAAAAAAGCTAGAAAACCAGAGGGCATTGCTTTTTGTCCATCCAAAAAGCTCCAGAGTATTTCCCAACAGAAAATAAAATCCTTTGCAAAAAAGTTGTATTCTGTCGGGAGCATCTATGGACCTAAACAAAACGTCTTCGGTGATTCCCAGTTTTATATAGTAGTAGGTCTTTGCAACTTCCCAGGCATTATCTACATGGTATAAATAAAATGTATCATGCATGAAAAAATAGCAAAGTCCGCACACAGCCAATCCTAAAAAACACCACATTCTATAAGAGATTCTGTTTAGGTTGGTATATAGTGTAGATAAACTCATGGCATTTCATTTGCTATTGCTAGTGCTAGTGGCAACGTAGATATCATGGCCTTTTGTTTTATTTTCGGGGTGTTGTCAAAATAAAAACGATCGTGTAATTCATGGCCCATATGAAGTATTTTTATATCGTAGGTACCATTGTTTTCACTGTAGTAGGACAGCTCTTATCCAAATGGAGAATGAATCACTATGAAGGGCTGGTTCCAGAACCTTGGAAAGAAAAGATATGGTTTTTGGCTACCTTGCTTTTCGATCCATACATTCTAGGCGTGTATGTTATGGCTTTTTTGGCTTCTATGTGTTGGTTTTTGGCTTTGAGCAAGTTTACAATCGGATATGCATATCCCTTTATGGGCATGTCGTTTGTTGCCATTTCTATTTTATCCACGACCTTATTGGGAGAACCCATCAATATGACAAAAACGCTTGGAACCCTTTTGATTGTAGCGGGCATTGTGGTTGTAGGGTTGGGACATCAATAGAATGACATTCAAATCATAAGAAGCAGGCACATCATGGGAGTTGGTTCGAAAAAACATCTTGTAAGCATTGTAGTTCCATTAAAAAATGAAGTCGACAATGTTGAACGCGCGTATAAAGAATTTCAAAAGCTTTATGAACAAGTAAAAGACACTCTGGATTTCGAGTACGTTTTTGTAGATGATGGAAGTACGGATGAATCTTTTTCTAAGCTCTGTGAACTTGTGGATCGAGATTCTAAAGTTTCAGTAATCAAGCTATCCAAAAATTATGGCTTTCAACGTGCTCTGTTTGCCGGCTACACGCATGCAAAGGGAGACGCAGCTGTTGAGATAGACTGTGACCTTCAAGATCCTCCAAAACTGATTCTAGAATTTATAAAAAAATGGCAGGAGGGATACAAAATTGTCTACGGAATTCGAAAGAAAAGAAAAGAAGGGCCTGTCATTACCTTTGCAAGAAAAGTTTTTTATCGTTTGATTCGAGTGATTAGTGATAGCGACCTTCCAAAAGATGCAGGTGACTTCATGCTTATCGATCGGTCTATTTTGAACCTTCTAAAAAAAGCCAATGCTTCTAATATTTATATTAGAGGACTTATATTTTCTTTTGGGTTCAGGCGTATTGGAATCGAATACGAGAGAGAAGCTAGGCTTGCAGGCAAGAGCAAGTTCGGGTTTTTTCCGCTCTTGGCATTGGCTGTGGACGGTATTGTAAGTCAGAGTATTCTTCCACTTCGGATTGCCTCCTTTGTAGGCTTTTCTGTTACGGTGCTTTCGGTGCTTGCAGGACTTGGGTATTTTTTGCAGAGGATCTTGGATCCTTCTTCATCTCCAACAGGATGGACTTCTTTGGCCTTGCTTGTGTTGATTTCTATTGGGATTAATTCTCTTTTTTTGGGAATCATTGGTGAATACGTTGCGAGGACATATCGCCAAACTCATCATGTGCAGACTGTGAATGTAGATTTTCATCACAGAAGCAAATTTGATACAGATGAAAAATCATGAAAAAACTTTGTTTTTTTTGTTGACCTGGTCATAGAGATTGCCTATAAGCGTCCTCCTCGGTCAGAAATGGCCGTTGATCTTTGAAAACTGAATAGGAAAAACAAGACAGTAAAGTTTGTGGGTTTATTACGTTAATTCATCAAGATCTTACTTGTAAGTTCTTGATTTCGTTGTAGAAGTTTTACAACGCTCCTTCCACAGGGGGCCATAGGGCAAATGTGGTGTCTCTTCGCTAAATATTCTTAGCACTGGGACATAAAACAATAAGGATTAAACTGGAGAGTTTGATCCTGGCTCAGAACGAACGCTGGCGGCGTGCCTAACACATGCAAGTCGAACGAGAAAGTTTCTTCGGAAATGAGTACAGTGGCGAACG
>JAGRAX010000110.1 GCA_020434365.1 Bdellovibrionales bacterium | reverse complement strand
GTTGAGTTTTGCATTCGAGTCCAACAGGACTTTCCTCAAACAGAACTTGAGTCGAAAAGCGCTTACAAAGGTCTTGAAGCTCTGTTTCTAACATTCTTCGATCTGAGAATTCAAGCAAACAAATTTTATCCTGAAAAGATGCAATCGTCATGGGACCCAAAGGACCAAGCCAACGATCCACCTTCAAAAAATCCTTGTATGCATTGTCTGATGTACTTTTTCCTTTCATTTTTTTTACTGCCTTTCCATATCCACTTAAGAATTCAAAACCACTGTCCATATCTCGATCCACCACTTTATTTTTTTCTGAGTTTCTTAGAGATATGCCAATGCGCAGGCAACGTAAATAAGATTGAAAGGTCATTCCATGCTGCGCAAGAAACCATCTACGCATTCGATTGGGATCTACACCCAATTCTCTAATCTCTTGATCTTTGAGTTTCTTGTATTCTCTACGCTCAGCTTCATCGAGAATATTTCGTACCCAAAGAGGTGGGTTCCCCAGAGCTTCCATAGGTTTGCATCGGAGACAAGGACGGTATCCAGAAACAATGGCCTGAGCGCTCCGATCAAAAAACTCTACGTTTTCTGCTTTGGGTTTTCGCGCCTGGCAACTGGGCCTACAAAAAATTCCCGTGCTTTTCACACCAACCACAAACACTCCCTCATACGAAGTATCGCGATTGAGCAGAGCTTCATACATTTCAGAAAAAGAAGGTAGTAACATAACTACCTTTTAAAAGAGCCCTACCCCCTCAAGCAACCGAAAACTTATCATGGAAGTAAAAAAAGTAAAACTACGGCTTTGATACATCAAAGGGAATATTGACCTTGGAGCTTAAGTCCCAGATTTCAAAGATCTACTTCTTCCTCTTCGTCTTCCAGCTCTATAAGCCGCTCTTCCCCAAAATTCTCATCCCAAATGTCCTGAAGCTGAGGATGTGCATCCAAGAGTTGAATGACGCGAGACAGTTTGGGGCAATTCTGTAAAAACCACTCCTGCCGAGGTCTCCAATGACTCATGACGTAAATATAATAGTCGATGGCGCAGCTTTTCTCTCCCAAAAAATAAGGATGGCCGCACTGCATCTCCAACTGAGACCAAAGTTCATTTCTATATTGGTCCGTGGTCATACGCAGCTGTTTGCGTCCTTCTAAAGGAGTGCACCACTTCTCAGGGCTGTCTCCGTAGCAGAAAGTGGGATAAATGGAGGTATTGATGATAAGAATCCACCTCCAAAAATTCATATCTTCATGCAAAATAAGCTCAAGTTCTGGGTGCTTGGACTGAGCGTACAGGGCAATGGCCAGACTCTCTGTCAAAACACTTTGATCTGGAAACACCAATGTTGGCACCTGAACCAGTGGATTGAGAGACTTAAGATAGTGCTTTTCCTTGCTCTCGACACTATAGTCTACGTCATGCCTTTCATAGGAAATGTTTGCTAGTGTTAAAAAGGCCTCCGCAAGTGCAGATCCCGTCCCTGGATATCCCAAAAGTGTAAGCATCAGTAGTATTGTATCATAGTTCCTATAAAGTTTAGATGAGACTCTAACAAACTCGAGATCTCTCAAATGGTTTTGTTTCGAGATCTTCTATGATACCAAGAACCACTCATCGAACAAAAATCAATCTTTGCGAGAAAGGAATGTAGCGATGAAAAAACTATGTCTCTTGATAGGTCTTGGACTCACACTCACCTTCTGTAAGGCAGGAGGAGAATGGATCTCGAAAACTCTACAACAGAGTGAAAAACCTACGGAAGTCGAAACCGTCCAAGGACTCAAAGAGGCACTGAGCATCGGCACAAAAAAGAGCGTATCTCAGTTGTCAAAAGCAGGTGGATTTTATTCCAACCCTTCTATCAAACTTTTATTTCCTTCAGAGGCAAGCAAGGTCGAAAACTCACTGCGCAAACTAGGTTTCAACAAACTTTGTGACGACACCATTTTGTCTTTAAATCGCGCTGCTGAATATGCCAGCAAAGAAGCTTCAGGGATTTTCCTTCAAGCCATAAAGAAAATGTCTTTTGCAGATGCATGGGACATTCTTTTGAGTCAAAACTCTCATGCAGCCACACAGTATTTAGAGCGAAGTTCCACCCAGGCTCTCACCCAAGCTTTTTCTCCCATCATCAAAAAAAGTTTAGATCAAGCCCACGCGACAAAATATTGGAGTGATGTCATGACTCAATACAATCGAATCCCACTTGTGCAACCTGTACAAACCGACTTGGTTTCTTTTACAAATCAAAAGGCCCTAGAGGGTTTATTCTTTAGTCTTTCAAAAGAGGAAGAAAAGATAAGAAACCAATTTTCTTTTCGCAGCACTGCCCTGCTTAAAAAGGTATTCGGATACGCTGATAAGCAAAAATAGTGATTTATATTCTAGTTATTCTCAGGGAGATCTCCATACGGTAATTTTCCTTTTGGACAACGATCATGAGTGATCATTTCGATACGGTCTCTTATTGGATGGGTATACATTGAGTTCAAAAGTTTTATCTTTTTATCTTCGGCATTAACATACCTATCATAGTTGTTGTGTGTAGAAAATCTATAATCCATAACAATTTTAGCTGTTAATTTTCCAAGCTCATGAAAACCTTCTTGTTTAGATGTTAACCCCTTACCTAAAGCATTAAAAAACTGCTTATCAATCAATTGATAGTTATCCATAAGAATAAAGGCCAACACGTCTGCCATATAATCTTTCGACGAAATAGTTTCATTGCATCTGCGGTAATAAATGTCTCTTCCTTCAGCCATATCCGTATAAAATTTTACGGTGCGAGCATCGATAAAAATATTGTGAATGAAATCATAAAGACTTGAATCAACAGTAACATCTAAATCTCTAAAAGGAGGATCAATCTCAAACAAAAAGGGAAACTCATCTGACAAATCATATTCTGGGTCATATCCTTCTTTTAATGGATTAAGCCTTACATCGATATCTTCATTTACGCCTGACTTTTGCTTTCGACCAGGGTGGCCTATGTAGACTTTATAGATTTCAGTGATGCTTTTAAAGCCATTGATAAAATACATTTTTTGAGATGTTGAAGTAAATTCTATTCCAAACCGATGGGTGTAGTCATTATCGGAATCCCCCTCTTCATAATGAACAAGAAGAATTCCATCTTCGACAGCCAATTTATATAATTTCTTATACAAAGCATCGGCATATTTTTTATTTTGCCAATCTGTAATTTGACCTTCCGTAAAATGAAACGAAATTTCTTTTGGTTTTCCAAAAACTCCATATTCTGTGGATTGCCCCTTGGCAGAGCTGTAAGAAACACACAGAGCCAAAACAAAATACAAAACAAATGAACTTCTACGACAATATTGATACATAAGAACCCCCAATGGAGCCTGTATGATACCATATGGCTGCATTACAAATCAATCTTGAACAAGCATCACAAACCACATTAAAAGCCAATAAATACAGTAGTTTATTGGTCCTGCGTCTTAACTTGAATATGACATTGCCCCTCTTCTTGAATCTGTAGTTCTACTTCAATGGGACGACAACAGACCCAGCAATCTTCAATGTATCTTTGATGTGCAATGCTTGGATCAAGCTCCAATTCAATCGGCTCATTGCAATAAGGACAAGATACAATTTGAGTCAAAAGATTCACAGTTCAGAAGACCCCATAAGTTCCAGCAGCTGGCTTCCAAAAAGGTCAACTTTATGTTCTCCTAATCCATAGACCTGTTTCAATTCATCCAAGTTTTGCGGATTCTGAATGACAAGATCCAAAAGGGTTTTGTTGCTAAACACCATAAAGGCTGGAATATCTTTGGAGTCTGCAAAGTTTTTTCTCCATGTTTTAATTTTTTTCATTAATTCATGATGCTCTGATCCAGCTTCGATGTCAGCAACCCCTTTCTGCGATGATTTCTTTTTCCTCTTTTGATCTCGGAGGTTTGAATTCCACTCCACAGCTTTTGCAGAAATCATTCGACTTGATGAA
Source organism: Bdellovibrionales bacterium (assembly GCA_020434365.1). GTDB lineage: Bacteria > Bdellovibrionota_G > JALEGL01 > JALEGL01 > JAGRMV01 > JAGRAX01. The sequence continues at coordinate 1,034 of JAGRAX010000110.1, read as the reverse complement.
GGATCACATACATCACAGTGTCCACAAGACTTGATTCTTTGAGAGTCCCTAAAATAGGTCAAAATTCCTGCATGCCTGCACTCTCCCCCTTCAATATATTGAAGAAGTGCATCTAAGGCTTTCCATTTTGAGCGAAGAACAGAAGGCTCAGCTTGACTTTGACGAATGAAATAAGATTGAAGCCCCTTGTCTTTTGTAGAATATAGCAAAAGGCATGTAGAATTTTTCTGGTCTCTGCCGGCACGACCTGCTTCTTGATAGTAAGATTCGATGTTCGAGGGCATTTGATAGTGAACCACAAGTCGAATGTTGGGTAAATCTACACCCATTCCAAAAGCATTCGTAGCAATGAGTATTCTACAAGCCCCAGATTCAAATGCATCTTGAACACGGTTTCTTTCCTGACTCGAAAGCCCCGCGTGATAATACTGAACTTCAGAATACTTGGTTTTCAAAGATTCATGCAAAGATTCACAGGTTTTTCGTGTTCCCGCATAGATTAAAATTCGACCTTTTGAGTGCGACTCTATCGCACTTTCAAGCCATCTTTGTTTCTGAGATTCATGATCACAGGTTTCAAGCTGATAAAAAAGATTCTTCCGATAAAATCCATACACATGTCGGCTTGGATTTTTCATGTGTAACACGCGACGAATGTCATCTAAAACCAGTGGCGTAGCTGTAGCTGTGAGAGCCAACAAGGGAACCTCTGGTTTGTGCGCTCTTAAAACGTCTAGCTTGCAGTAGTCCGGTCTAAAGTCATGACCCCATTGAGAAACGCAGTGAGCCTCATCAACGGCAAAGAGACGAATATGATGCTGACAAAGCCAAGACACAAAACCCGGCTTTTGAACTCTTTCGGGAGAAAGGTACAGCAAAAATGAGTCACTGTTTTCGATTTCTCTAAATACTTTTTGTTTTTCAAAAAGACTTTGACCGGAATGAATGGCCCCAGAGGGAATGCCTAGTTGTTGCAACTGAGACACTTGATCTCTCATAAGCGCAATCAGAGGAGAAATAACAAGCGTGATTCC
>JAGRAX010000010.1 GCA_020434365.1 Bdellovibrionales bacterium | reverse complement strand
TCTACATTATCGACGAAGTTCACATGCTTTCAACCAGTGCCTTCAATGCATTGTTAAAGACTTTGGAAGAGCCTCCTGCAGGCGTTTTTTTTATTTTTGCTACAACAGAGGTTCACAAAATCCCTGAGACCATTTTATCGCGCTGCAGTCGTTTTGATTTTCGCCATATTTCTGAGTCTCAGATTTATGCCTACTTGGGGCAGATCATGCAAAAGGAAAAGCTCGATGTGGAGGAACAAGCTCTGCGTATGGTTTCAAGGCAGGGTAACGGAAGCTTAAGAGACGCACTTTCAATGTTAGATCAGGTCATTGCGTTTTCAGACGGAAAGATTACGGGTCAACAAGTTGCAGAAAGCCTGGGACTAACGGATCGAACTCTCATTACACAGAGCATAGAAAGTTTTGTATCCTATGATGTCAAACAAGCTCTTGGTGTATTGGAAAAAGTGTTTTCCAAAGGCTTTGATATCAAGAGTTATCTCTTGGAACTTTTAGAAAAAATCCGTCACATGATCTTGATTCAAAATGATATTGGATCTGATTTGATCAAAGCAGGACAAGAAGAGTTGGATTGGCTCTCCGCGCAGGCAGAAAAAGTTGCCTCCGCAGAGTTAGAGCGATGGTTTGACTTGATCAAATATGCCTTGGGCGTATTGGGTCGAGTGGAGTTTCCCCGTTATTTGCTCGAAGTTACTTTTATTCGAATCACAAGAAAGCTTACAAGCTTCCCGCTCACAGAGCTCTTAAATCGTTTGGAAAAGTTAGAATCAAAGTTGCCCCAAGGCTCTGGCCAGATTTCAGTGCAGCATACCCAAAGTTCTCAAGATGAAAGTTCAAAAGAGCACCCCTCTCAAAGCGAAAAAGAAAAGCCGAAAGCAGGTCAGGGACCTGTTTCGTGGGATCGATTGTTAGACCAAGTCAAAAAAGAAAAACCGGGCACGGCGGCGATTTTGGTTCAAGGTAAGCTCATTGGATTTGATGAATCTCGTTTGAGTCTCGAATACGAAGAAAGCAGTTTTTATTACACGCGGGCCAGTGAGAGAGAGTTTCAAAACTATATCATTGCAACAGCGAAAACTCTTTTTGGAATTGAGCCGCAGGTAGAAATTCAAGCCAGAATGGCCAAAACTGAAAAGGCGCAAAAAGACAAAGAAGAAAAAAAACAACAGCAAAAAGAAGCGCTCAAGAATCCAAACCTTGAGAAAGCCGTAACACTTTTTGGTGCGACGGTTGAGGAAGTGCGGTCACTGAAAGAATGAGCTATCAAGGACCAGAGTCTTTTCGAAAAGCCGTAGTCGCTTTAGCGAAACTTCCCGGAGTCGGGGAAAAAACGGCTCAGAGGCTGATTTTTCATTTGATGAAAGGGAAAAAAGAGAATATTTCTTTTTTAACGCAAGCTCTTGAGCAGCTCAAAGCTCAGGTCACAATTTGCGCACAGTGCTTCGGATATAGTGATACGCAGATTTGTCCCGTGTGCACAGATGTAAAGCGCGATCAACATACAATTTGTGTGGTGGAAGAACCTTCAGATGTGTTTGCTATTGAACGCAGTGGCCACTATCGAGGAGTCTATCACGTGCTTCATGGAGTCTTGGCGCCTTTAGACGGAGTCGGTCCAAGCGCACTCAAGATCAAAGAACTTTTTCTCCGTGCGCAGTCCCAAGAAATCAAAGAAGTCTTGATTGCAACCAACCCCAATGTGGAAGGAGACGCGACGGCACTCTATCTTGCGCAGGGACTCAGAAATCAGGACATTCCTGTGAGCCGCATTGCTATGGGGCTGCCTATGGGCGGGCATTTGGAATATGCTGACAGAGTGACACTGGCCCGTGCGATTGCTGAAAGACGAGATTTCTCAATTCGCTAGCATTTTTAAGTACTTATGCTGCAAAAGTTTGTAGGCATTCTTTACCTTCCATACAAAGATTGATACAAGCGTAACTGATGCCAAGCACACAAATGATCATGTATGAGGAGGAGTACCAAAAAATCTCTTCGATCCTCGATCAATTATGTCAAGATGCCAAATCCAAGGCTTGCTATCTCGTGGATCAAAATGGCCAATTGATTGCACAAGCAGGGCAGACGCAGGGGATTGATGCCACGAGTTTGGCCTCACTTACAGCTGGAAGCATTGCCGCGACAAGTGGCTTGGCCAAGCTTTTGGGAGAGCAGCACTTTTCTGTGTTGTTTCATGAAGGAAAAGATCAGCATATTCATTTGACCAGTGTAGGTGGACAAATTATTCTAGTTGTGCTTTTTGATCAGAGATCAACCATCGGTCTTGTGAGATTGCGGGTGAAAAAATATTCCCAGCAATTGTCTCAGGTCTTTACGCTCTTGGAAGAAAAGGCCTCGAATACGAGTCCTTCTGCCCAAATGGGTGAGATTACCGATGATGATATAGATAGCTTGTTTCGGGAAGATTTAGATCAACTTTTTAGAGAGTCGTAAAACAGAATGTCATTTATCAATTACTCATCTCGCGAAATCAATTGCAAAATCGTGTACTATGGCCCAGGCCTCTGTGGAAAAACCACGAACCTTCAATTCATTTACAATCGCACTAAGCCTGAAGCAAAGGGAAAGATGATCTCCTTGGCGACCGAGACAGAGCGGACGCTATTTTTCGATTTCTTACCTCTCTCCCTAGGGGACATTCGAGGCTTTAAGACGCGCTTTCACCTCTATACTGTCCCTGGGCAGGTCTTCTACGATGCCAGTCGCAAGCTCATTCTTAAAGGCGTAGATGGAGTGGTTTTTGTGGCAGATTCGCAGCGTGATCGAGAAGAAGCCAATTTGGAATCTTTGGACAATCTGAAGCAAAATCTCAAAGAGCAGGGGACAAGCCTGGATCAGGTTCCACATGTGATTCAGTATAACAAGAGAGATCTTCCCAATGTCTGTTCGGTCTTGGAGCTTAGAAAATCCCTCAACCCTACTGGCGTTCCAGACTTTGAGGCTGTAGCCAGTCAAGGGGACGGCGTTTTTGAGACGCTCAAAACCATTGCCAAACTGGTATTGGTAGAGCTGCGCTCCTCCAAATAAAAAGGCGTATTTTCCAACTTGATTTTTTCTCCGGGGCTGATACTTGACCGGGAAGTTATAAATTTTTAACCCTCGCCCCCAATCGGAGGAATCCGTGGGGAGCAAACCCAGGAGGTTTGATATGCTAAAAAACTACGATACCGTAGTCATCTTTAAAACTGACGTTACTGAAGAGTATGTTGGTAAAATCACAACAAAACTAGAGAAAGTTCTTAAAGCTAAGCCCGGCAAAATCAATGAGAAAAAAGATTGGGGCAACAAGACCTTGGCCTATGAAATCAAAAAAGAAAAGCAAGGTCGCTACGTGTTTTGGAACTATACGCAAGATCCAAGTGTAGTAGAAAAGGTTGAGAAGGTTCTTCGCTATGAGGAAAATATCCTTCGTTATTCCACTATCATTCAGAGCGAAGCAGAAATCAAAGTTTCCAGAGCTTTGAAGGCTGACAAGGACAAAAACTCTAATAGTTTGGTGATTACCTACAAGGAACCGATGACACTTACCAAGTTTGTGAGCGATCGAGGTAAAATTGTTCCTCGTCGCGTTTCAGGCGTAAATGCAGTGGCGCAGAGAAGAATTTCTCGTGAAATCAAGCGCGCTCGGCAGTTGGCATTGATGGGATTTGTATCGAACTTTCCCTATCATCATGGTGCCAGTCAACAAAACCAAAGCCGAGAATCATAAACCCAAGCAAGATACAAAGTAGGGAGATGTCATGAAAGTTATCGTTTTAAAATCAACCAACAATGTCGGTATGGTCGGGGACATCGTAGATGTTAAACCTGGCTTTGCCCGAAATTACTTGTTTCCACAAAACCGTGCGGTTCATGCGGATTCAACAAACATGAAGCGTTTTGAACATCAGAAAAAAATGCTTGAAAAGCAAATTGAAAAAGCCAGAGAAGAATCCAAAAGCTTGCAAGAAAAAATCAACGGCAAAGAAATCACGATTGTTCGTAAGTCTGCTGTAAGCAAAAAACTTTTTGGTTCTGTAACCAGTTTGGACATTCAGAAAGCGCTGATGGAAGAGTACGAACATGAAATCAACCGAAAGAGCATTGTTCTTTCTGAACCCATCAAGCAGATTGGGGAGTATCAAATTCCTTTGAAGCTAGATGGTGGCCTCCAAGCCAGCATCAAAGTCATCGTCGAAGCCGATTCAAGCGAAGCCGATCAATTGGCTGCGCAGATTCAGGAAGCCAATGCAGCAGAAGATCGCCAAGCAAAGGCAGCAGCAAAGCAGTCGAAAGAAAACTCTGAAGAAGGCTCTGATCAAACTGCGCAAGAGCCTGCAGTAAAAGCAGAAGAGGTTACGGAATAAATATGGCAGAGTTTTCCGGGCAGAAACTCCCACCTCAAAATGTCGAGGCGGAGCAGTCTGTGCTCGGGGCGATGCTTTTGGACAACGAAGCCAGCTTTGAGGTGATGGAAATCCTCCATGCGGAAGATTTCTACCGACCCCAGCACCAAAAGATTTTTTCATCGATTGTGTCACTGGTTCAAAAAGATGAACCCGCAGATTTGGTGACTCTGACCAATGAGCTCAAGACCATAGGTGAGCTAGAAAAAATTGGCGGCGTTTCGTACCTTGCTCAGCTTGTAGAGTCCGTGCCTACCTCGGCCAATGTTTTGTACTATGCGAAAATTGTTCGCGACAAGGCTGTCTATCGCAATGTCATTCACGCTGCTTCTCAGATCCAAAGTTCTGGGTATGAAGGTACAGGTGATATCGACAATTTTTTGGATGAGGCTGAGCAGATTATTTTTAAGGTTTCGGAAAATCGTCAAAAGGGAGCGCTCACGCCGATCTCATCGGTGGTCAAAGAGTCATTTCGTCAGATTGAAAAAAACTACGAGCGCAAAGAGCTCATCACAGGCCTGGCCAGCGGATTCAATGATTTGGACAAACTCACCTCAGGTTTGCAACCTTCAGATCTGATCATCATTGCAGGACGTCCCTCGATGGGAAAGACCTCTTTTTGTTTGAACATTGCTCAACATGTGGCCATCCAAGAGCAAGAGACCGTGGCACTCTTTTCTTTGGAGATGTCACGAGAGCAGCTTGTGACAAGGCTTTTGTGTTCTGAAGCCAAAGTAGATTCTTCCAAACTCAGGTCAGGGTTTATCAGCGAAGAAGAGTGGATGAAGCTCACTGACAGCGCGGGTCGGCTTTCAGAATCTCAGATTTATATCGACGATACACCACAGGCTTCCGTGTTTGACATGAGAGCCAAAGCCAGAAGGCTCAAGGCGAGCAAAGGACTGGGTCTGATCATCGTGGATTATTTGCAGCTCATGAGTGGAAAGGGTCGAATTGAGTCTCGTGAACGAGAAATTTCGGAAATATCTCGCTCTCTGAAAGGCCTCGCCAAAGAGCTCAATGTGCCTGTGATTGCACTGTCTCAGCTCAATCGGGGTGTGGAATCTCGCCAGGACAAAAGACCCATGCTTTCTGACCTTCGCGAATCGGGAGCCATCGAGCAAGATGCTGATATTGTAGGGTTTATTTATCGAGACGAAGTCTACAACAAGGATACGCCAGATGTGGGAATCGCGGAGTTCAATGTGGTCAAGCATAGAAATGGTCCCATTGGAATGGTGCGCTTGAGTTTTCAACATGCCTACACTCGTTTTGGCAATCTCTCGACCGAGTACTCCGACGCTGCGTAAAGTCATATTTGTTGCAATGGGCTAGGGGCTTTGCTATAGCATGCAGCATATTTTTGGATCTTTACTGATCTTTTTCCAAACTTAGGAGGAATCATATGAAAACTATAACTTATTTGTCATTGGCCATCTTGGCTGTGGGTCTTACGCAGAATCTTGCTTTTGCGAGAGGCGAAGAAAGTTCAGACTGGGCATGTCCACACAAATGGGAAAGCTATGACTTGGTTGACTCCTATGTTGTGGATAAGAATGGGCAGCGTTTGGAAATCTCTGATGTTTCGGTTGATGATTATCTAGCAATGCAAGAACAGATCAAAGCGCGCAAAGGGGGCATCAATATCAAGCTCAAAAAAAATAATGATACTTTGAGATGTGTCTATGGAGCTGATGGGGACAACTATGTCGATAACTTAACCCGCACTCGATGCGAAACTGGGATCAGTCACAAGGATTGGACTACAATTGCTCGAAAAGAAAAGATCACCGCTGCGACCTCACAAGGATCCGGAAAAGAAGTAAAAAATATTACGGTGACAAAATACGTTTCGATTTTAGAAAAAGACAAAGAGAACAATGTACAAACTCTACATCCCATAGCGACATACGATGAAAAAACATCTCAAGACAAGAAAGATGGGGACTACTATGAATGCGTTCTCTCGGTGGATGCAGAAGATATCTTAGGTATCTATCAACAGGAAAAACAAAACGTGGGCTTTCTTCAAAGCGTTGATTCTTTGTATCGAGTGGTTTCGCTTCCAGGAAGTACAGAAAACTATGAGATCAAAGACTTGGCAAAGATCAAAACCATCGAAGCCGTCATTCCTTTTGTGGTTGAATAAAAAGCGGTCGATACAAATTGTTAAGAGGGCAGGTCTTTTTAGGCCTGCCTTTTTTTTTCGTGCTGGTCGGGGCTGCTTTGAGGGTCTAGTTCGGAGAAAAAATCCTTGAGTTTGGAAAGTAGTAAATCATTGTCTCTTTCCCGAAAGAGCTCTTTGCGAAACTTGGCAGCGCCTGCCAGGCCATGCGTATACCAAACGATGTGTTTTCGAAATGTAAGCATCGCCCGGTCTCGGCTTTGATAAAAACTTAAGTGGTCTTCCAGATGCTCAAATAGCGTTTGCGTGATTTCTGCAACTTTGGGATGTTTTTGAGAAAATAGCCAAGGGTTGCCCAGAGCGCCTCTGGCCATCATGACTCCATCGGCTTGAGTCTGCTCAAACATATCTGCGATATCCTCGGGGAAAAAAACATCTCCATTCCCAATGACAGGAATGTCCAAGTGCTTTTTGAGATCTGCGATGAGGTTCCAATTGGCATGACCAGAAAATTTTTGCGCTCGGGTTCGAGCATGTACGGACACCAAAGCCGCTCCCGCATCTTGGAGCTTGCTCCCCATATCTAAAAAATTCTTTGTGCTTTCACTCCATCCAGCTCTGATTTTTGCTGTGACAGGAATATCAACCACTTTTTTGATGGCTTTGATAATCTCTGCGGCAAGATCTGGCTTTTGCATGAGCGCTGATCCTGAGCCATTGGCGACAACGCTTTTGGCCGGACAACCCATATTGATATCAATAAAAGCGGCGCCCATTTTTTCGACCTGAATCGAGGCCTTGGCCATGATTTCGGGATTACATCCAGCCAGCTGAAATCCTACGGGATGTTCTTGTTTTTCCATGCAGCTGGTTTCTTGCATGCGACGGCTCTCAAATCCTCTGAGCAGTCCCTCTGCGTGAATCATTTGAGTGCAGGTAATTCCGCAGCCATGCTTGCGAATGAGCCTACGAAAAGGAACATCTGTGATGCCTTCCATGGGACCCATAAACAGAGCTCGATCATAGTGTAATGATCCGATTTTGATGCTTTTGACGTCTTTCACAGCCAAGGACTTGTATCTCAAGCGGCCCCAGCTTTCAAGACCCAGCCCCCTCAAAAACCGACCGATTTTAGTATGGCACCTTTTCCGGGAAAAGGTGCCTGGCACCGTTTTTTTGATGTACGAACATGATGAATAATGGTACGTGTGCGTCATAGTTGTTGCATTAATTGGGGGACCTCGGATGTTAAAAAAAATTGCATGTGTTTTGGCCAGTGTGTTGGGTTTTTATTCTGTAGCGGAAGGCCAATTGAGCTCTAACTATGCATTTCAAAAGCAATATGATGTGATTGTTTTAGGCAGTTTAAATGATTCTCTGAGGAATGCAGTCCAATATCAAAGGCTTGAGTGCGGTTTTGATCATAGTAGATTCAATGAGAGTCACTTTAACGTTCAGGGAAGAAAAGAAAGCTGTGTGGATGGTGACGAACCTGCGTGTAATCTCATTTTTTCCAAAATTACTATCAACGATGGATTTGTATTCTATGTGACAAGAGATGATCTTGTAGAGTCCTATCAAGAAAACGGGCATTCAGTTGGAAGTACGATCAATAAATACGAATACTATGTCGTTACTGTGGGGGGCTTTTTAACTGAAAAAAAAGGTAACGTAACTGCCAGAGTCATTGTCTATGGCGTCAATCCATCAGAAGGGAAAAAAATAAAGGTCTATCGTTTTGGGAGAGAGTGGCTAAAAAATCAAAACTATGTTGATCATATTATTGAAACGAACAATCGATTTTCAGAAACATACAATCGTTCTTATCTATTGGAGGATATAGGCAATTCAAATCAAAGAGCTCTCTGTCAGGTTCATGTGTATGATACCTTTCATAAGCAGAAAGATATCAACGAGTACTATACAGAGCATCCCGAATACCGGAACCCAATTCTGTTTAACAAAAGAGTATCGGTTTCGGTCAAAGAAAGTCCCGACTCATCAGTGATGGTTAACTTTTTTGAAGTCATTCCTTCAGTGCCCAAGGATTTACCTATGATACATTCCGGAGAGAGCTCCGCATTTAGAGATAACAGTCTATGGGGTGGCTTTTATTTTGGTATGACAGTTTTGGATCTCAAAGAATAACTAATACCGACCGATTTTAGTATGGCACCTTTTGCTCAAAAAGGTGCCTGGCACCGTTTTTTGGCGAGGGTGAGGGCGGTGACTTTTTGAGCACCGGCCTTTTGTAGGATTTTGCAGGCTTCTTTGATGGTGGCGCCTGAGGTGACGACATCGTCGATCAGGAGAATGCTTTGGTTTTTCAGTATAGCTGAGCTTTCAAAAAGTCCCTTCACATTGGCTTTTCTTGAGCCTAGGTCTAGCGAGCTTTGACGTTTGTTTTTTCTGGCTCTTCGTAGGAGCTTTGTTTGAAGGTTTAGATCAAATTCTTGGTAGAGTCGGTAGCTTAGATGCCCAGGAAGGTCAATACCTCGCCATGCTGTCCTCCAGTAATGGAGCGGAATGGGGATCACCTGATCAAAATGCAGCTGCTTTAGGTGCCTATGAAAGCAGTGTCGCAAAATTTTCCACAGTATCTTGCGTGCAGGTAGGGAGTTTCGCATCTTGCTGGTCAAAATGAGACCTCTCAGAGGACCTTCATAAATCCCGCAGCTGATCATCTCAAAACAAGGCTTAGAGTACAGCGTTTTTTTTGGCGTAAGAATGTCCGTCCAACACCTCTGACAGAGTCCCAATGTAGGATCTTCGACTTCTGGAAGACTGCATATCAAACATCTGGGATCCGAAAATAATCCTATGCCTTTCATCGTCCAAAAAGCCAGGTAAGAAGAGATTTTTTTACAATGCTTAAGTCCATGAAAGGCAAGAGCTTTTTCAAAAGCTCGGCTTTGTGATACAAGGTTCGATAATTCTGTAGTCATGGCTTTGTTTTTCATGGCTGTAAAGGTTTCATAATGTGTGCCAAGGTGAGTGTATGAAAAGAAAATATTTCATGATGTCCGGCGTATTTGCCCTGTTGATGATTCTAGACCAATGGTCCAAACAATGGGTCGCAAGCCATTTTCGTTTGGGTGAGAGCCGGTCCTTGATCGATGGATTTTTGCAAATGACTTTGGTCCGAAATTATGGAGCAGCCTTTAGCATCAATGTTGATCATCAATGGTCGACATGGTTTTTTCTAGGTGTTTCTATTCTTGCAAGCTTCGTGGTCGTCTACCTGTTTCTTCAACTCAAAACTTGGGAAAAACTTTCAGCTTGGGGTTTATGTTTGATTATGTCTGGCGCTGTAGGGAATATTGTCGATCGAATTCGTTGGGGATATGTTGTAGATTTTATTGATGTGTACTACCAGAATTACCACTGGTATGTATTCAATGTCGCTGATTCTTGTATTACCGTTGGCGCCATTTTGTATGGAATTGATGTGTTTTTCATACAACCGAAAATCAAACATGAGTTTCCATGGGATGCAACCCGAGAAACCACAGTCGAGCAGACAGAAAAAATGATTCAAGAAAAGGTTCAGTCTTAAGGCTTATACTTCAGATTTCTGTTTTGTGACTCCAAGGCTCTGTAGACGTTCGACCTGAAATTTTAGATAATCTTGCAAAGAATCAGGACAATTCGCTCTTGTCTTTTTATACGCTTCGATGGAGCGATTTCTATCTAAGGCTTCAAAAGCTCTAGATATGGACAGGATAATTCGGCATTTCGAGGTCTGGGAGAGCTCTGCAGATTCTAAAGACCATGCAAATAGCTCTTCTAGGGTTTTTCTATTTGCGATCTTTGTAATGTGATCACTTCTCCAGTCAACCAGCGAATGTAGCTCAGATGAATTGAGTGTAGATAGAATCTGAGTCGACGGAAATCGACCTTGTATGAAATCTATTCTTTCTTGAGGAGTGCTGCGTTCCCAAATTTTCCATCGAAGCTTCTCCTCTATCGGTCCTTCGGATAAAAAGGGATTATTGTGGATATCGCCTTGAAGAATATGATGTTCCTTCAGCGCAATTTGTAAGGCTATGCGATCATTTGAAGGGGAAAGTTTTTGAATGTTGTTCTGTGTCCAGGTTTCGATCCAACTTGAAGCTATTGTAGGATAGAAAAGAAGCCATCTGCGAACAAAATATATAGAAGGTGTGGTGTCTATGGAAAGAATTTTTTTGCCTAGGGTTTGTACTTTCCCCTCGTCTTTTCTCTGCGCAGCTTGATTCCATTGATGCATCAGGTGCGCCTGAATATGAGGATATTTTTTTTGAAATAGACTTGGAGAAAAAATTCTCTCTCTGTATTTTTCTAAAAGGTTCGAGTCTATGTCGATGGAATGTATAAAACTTTTCCATTTTTCTTCAGCCTCAAGGATCTCTATGCCAAATGAGTCGAAAAATGATTTGCCTTGATAAAAATATAGAAATTTTTTTATTGAGTAGTTGTCAATCAACCAGAGGGCAAAGGATCCATAGGCTGTATAGGATAAAAAAGAGTTATGATTGAGAAAATCTATACTGCTATCGATGTTTTCAATCGAAGGGAGCTTTTGTAGTTCGTAGATACAAGCAGCTTTTTGATGAATAGAAATTTCTTCCTGAGAATCTTGTAGCGCGCTGGATAAACTCTCTGTGAGTGCCAAGGACTTTCCTGTATGAAGTATGGGGATTCCGTAGGGAGAGGAAATGACATGGCTTAGTTCATGAATCAAAAGACTATCCCACACATCGCTTGGAAGTAGGTGTACGGAGTTTTGAATGGGGTGGCCAAACAGTGTCCACTGCGTACCTGTAAGTTTCTTTTTCGTGATGGAGTCTGGGTAGAGATATACAGAAATCTTCTCATGGAGGTTGATTTCAAGCTTTTTCCTTAGGTGATGAATGTAAAAATCTAGGTTTTCTTGTAAACGATTTGCTTGCGAATTATCGAGATGCTCTGGGCTATAATATAAAAAATGGTGTTGGCCTTTTTGCAGACCTCCTAATGTTGATCTGAGTGTCGTATAGGAAGGTGCCCAAAGAAGAGAGCTACGAAAACACAATAAAAACAGGGATAGAGTAAAAATCCCTAGAGACAGTTTTCGATGTTTTTGCACTGGGTACAGCACAAAAGCTGCAGACAATACAAGAAGCCACACTCGATAAGTGAAGATTTTTGGAAAAAGAGGAATCCATTCATCATAGATGGGTCCAGGAAAGTAACCGATCATTGGATGAAGAAAGAAAAAATTTGGTTTTGTATAGAGATCATACAAGGTAATAGCCGAAAAAAAAGCAACGATTCCCCATGACAAAGCCATGGTATGAAATTTTTTCCTGCACTTTGAGTGTGAAAAAAACGCAAGAGAAGTAGAAAATATTGTGGAAACTACAGGATGATACATCATCCAGAACAAACTATAGGAAGGAACAAGAAGTTTTCCTTGAAGCATAAGAATGGCTCCAGGAATCAAAAATAGAGAGCAGAAGAGTATGTTTTTTTTTAATACGTTGAGATACTCTCGAAGTGGGTTTTGCCCAATGTTAGAAACATCAAAGCTTGAAAACAATAAAAAAGATATCGAACAGATAATCCCGGCCATAAAGTGATAGCCAAATGAAAAAGAAGCTGTCCAAGGGAAAAATTGCATGAGCCCAGAACTCAATAGAAAAAACCAAAATAGAGGATTTTTAAAAAAATTCACGGCGTGTCGGGACTCCATGAAATATCTAGAAATTGATTTGCCGAAAGATCCAATGTGCGAAGCATTTTTTGGTTTTGAAATGTTATCAGTAATACATATCTTCCGGGGTTTAGCTCAAAGGCTTGGCGTGAAGACAGATCAATTTTTTTTCCATTGAGAAAAGCCAATGCCTGATATGGAGCATGTATAGCCAGTACGGCTTTTTTTGTTTGGGTAGAATTCTTCTGAGTTGGGATTTTTCTTTCTTCAATGGAAGAAGGTTTTTTCGAAAAAATAAAACCCGAAATCAAGCTTACAGATATACCTGCGAAAATCATGAGCCATAATTTCATGCTTCTAAAACCATGCTTTGAATATGTTGTATGTTCTTGATGCGTATAAATTTTTGGAATGCTTTGTGATGTAAAAACACTATGAGTGTTTTGCAGTAAAATGGGAGTTTGCTCTGAAAGTTCTTTGTCTTCTCCTTTTGACTCAAGTAAGGCACCTTTGAGCGACATAGAGATGAAATGGATTGATTTTTGAATGGACCAATCTGGATCCTGCATGGAAATCAAATCTTGAGAGAGTTCAGAGGCATTTTGATATCTTTCCTTCTTATTGTTGGCGAGCATCTTGCTCACAATAGGGTGTAAGCTCTTTGGCCAAGAAGAAGAAAATTGATCGAGAGGCATGCAGGCGCCCTCGGAAATGTTTTTCATGATTTGAAAGCTTTGAGGAGCGTCAAAAGGATGAACTCCTGTAAGAAGTTCATAAAAAACAATTCCCAAGGAAAAAAGATCACTCTGTCTATAGGCCTTGCCTGTTTTGATTTGTTCAGGAGAAAGGTATCTGAATTTTCCTTTGACTCCATTATTTTGGCTGATGTCTTCCTGCAAGCTTGACTGTGCGATTCCAAAGTCGCTCAGTTTTACGGATCCCTGAACTGAAACCAAGATGTTGTGTGGGCTGATATCTCTATGGATAATTTCTTGATGACTTCCATCGATAGATAAATGATGGGCGTAGGACAATGCCTTTAATATTTCGAGAATGATAGAGATGCAGATTTGCCATTCTAGAACCTGCCCCTTCCTCTTATTGTGTAGCATCCACTCCTTGAGATTTAGACCCTCAACATATTCCATGACGATGTAGTATTGATCTTCGTATTCGATAAAATCATAGAGCTGTATAATATTGGGATGGTGAAGTTGGGCATGAACTTTTGCCTCTTTTGACAGCATCGTGATGAATGCATGATCACGAGCATAGGCTGGAAGAATACGTTTGAGTGCAACTTCTTTTTCAAAACCATTCGGGCCGGATTTTATGGCTTTACATACCTGCGCCATTCCTCCTTCTCCCAACTTTTTTACGATGGTATAGGAAGGAGGAAGGGCTTTCATCAATCCAAAGGAAATTCTAGTTTTTCTTGTAAATGGTTTTCGAGATCATCGATTCTGATTCGGATCTGCTCCATTGAGTCTCTTTCTCTCAAGGTTACGCAGTGGTCTTCTTTGCTTTCGTAGTCAATTGTAATGCAAAAAGGTGTTCCCACTTCGTCTTGTCTTCGGTAACGTCTACCAATAGACCCAGAATCATCTCGAAAAATAGAATGCCTTTTTCGAAGCGTTTTACTTAAGTCATCAGCAATGTCTGGCAAACCATCTTTTTTAACCAAAGGCATTATGGCAACTTGTATAGGCGCAATGAAGGGCGCAAACTTCATTAAGACTCGATCTTCTTCTTCGGTATAGGCCTCACTTAAGATGCATAAAATGCTTCGGTCGCAACCTGCAGAAGTTTCAATAATGTAAGGGATGTACTTTTCTTTGCTTTGTTCATCAAAATATTGCAGGTTTTTCCCACTGTATTTTTGATGTCTTTGGAGGTCAAAGTCTGTGCGGTTGTGAATGCCTTCCAATTCGCTCCATCCGAACGGAAACTGATACTCAATGTCATAAGCTTCTTTTGCATAGTGCGCCAATTCATTGCCTTCATGTTTGTGTAAACGCAAATTTTCTTTGGAAATTCCAAGTTTTTCATACCACGCAAAACGGATCTCTTTCCAACGCGTGATGGATTCATCATCCTGAGAGGGGTGTATGAAATACTGCATTTCCATTTGCTCAAACTCTCGGGTACGAAAAATAAAATTTCCGGGCGTAATTTCATTTCTGAAGGCTTTACCGATTTGAGCGATCCCGAAAGGAACTTTTTGTCGATAGGACTGTAAAACATTTTGATAATTTACATAGATGCCTTGGGCCGTTTCTGGGCGGAGAAAAATTTCATTTCCTTGATTCTCAACAGGTCCCATAAAAGTTTTGAACATGAGATTAAAATTTCTAGCTTCCGTAAAATCTTTGGCTCCGCAATTCGGGCAGGTATCGCTTTGTAAGTGATCTTGTCTAAAACGGCTTTTACATTTTTTACAGTCAACCAAAGGGTCGGTGAAGTTGCTGATATGTCCTGAAGCTTCCCAGATTTTTGGGTGCATGAGAATGGAGCTGTCCAAACCTACAATATTTGAGTGGACCTGTGTCATGGATTGCCACCAAAAATTTTTTACTTTTCGTTTTAGTTCTGCGCCCAATGGACCGTAGTCATAGCAACTGTTGAGTCCTCCATAAATTTCACTGGAGGGAAATACTATGCCTCTTCTTTTGCAAAGGCTGACAATTTTTTCCATTTTTGATCCATCGGGTTTCACTTGGGATTTCCTCTTTCTACTTCAGTTTGATTTCTTTTTCTTTCTCAATGGGCTCCAAAATGACTCTGTATCCACGATTGGTGGTTTGTTCAACCATTTCTTGAAAGCGTTTTTGATCAATATCTAAAAGTCTCTTTCTCTCCATAGAAAAACGCAGAAGCATATTGGATACAGACAGAAAAATTCGGTTTTGTTTGATGGCGTTGCTCTTTAAAATATCTTCGGCAATGTTCCAGGCTTCTTCTCCAATTTTGTAGGGATCGCTCGAAAGTGTAAAAAGGGCTCCACTTTCTAAGTGGCTATAATGGCCTGAAATGACAGGTATATTTTTTTCCTTCATGATTTTATAGAGCTCTTTGATCGCAATTTCGCTTGAGGTTGTGTAGTCCGGCAGAAAGTAAAAGCAATCAATTTTGCCTTCAAAAAAAGGCGCATAATTGGCAATGGCTTTGTGAGAGTCAACTTTAATCGAGGCCACTTTCAGGTTTTGTTTGGTTGCGATGTCTACAAATTGGTTGAAGCTTTCTTGTGACAATTCTGAATCGTACATGGTACCAATCGTTTTTGCTTGGGGATACAATAGCTTAAGCAGAGAAATCTCCTCGATCAAGGGCATGCGTTCTTCCACCAAAACCACCCTGGAATTGTTGCCAATTTGTTTGGAGTGATTGTTGAGCCCAATGAAGTGAACTCGAGCCAAATCTTTATGACGACTGATTTCATCGATAGGAAGTTCTCCAATCGTAAATATAAGGTCGGGTTTATATTCCAAAACAGACTTTACAACCTCATCGACGCTTTCTTCTTTATATCTAAAGGCTGTGATTTTTTCTGTGCTGTGGGAGGAAATACCCCCAAGAAAGAGTCGAGACACATGAGAGTCGCTTCCCTGTATCACAACAATAGATGATCTTGCATGTGACGTGGGCGCCCAGAAAAGACCGACAACAAAAATCGCTTGAATCAGGTTTGTGATATTTTTTTGGCGCAAATTTTTCTCCTTGAGGCTAACGCAAATTTCTACAACACCGAAACCCTAGGATGTTGCTTCTGGTATTGGACGCAGACTCTTTGAGGGCCGAGCATCGGGACAAGTACTTGGGGCTTTCAAGAGATCCTCCCTTGATGACTCTGTTTTGGAGATCGAGCCTTCCCTGCCCTTGAGTCCACTCCTCTACATTCCCAATCATATCAAATAGCCCATCTCTTGTCTTGCAGCTCTCAAAGTCCCCTGCAGCTACAATCTCTTGGAGTTGACCGCCCGTATTACAGGGATTTTGTTCCCACTGCTGGGCATATGGAAACTCTATATTCTCTGATGCTGAGGCTTTGCATGCTCTTTCCCATTCCGTATCTTTACAGAGCCTTTTTCCATGGCTTGTGCACAGTTGAGAGGCTTCTTCAAAGGATACGCCTACTTTGGGGTGCTCGCCTTTTTTATTCGGATATTCATAAGGGTCGATGCAAAAACTTGGAAGAGTTTTTTCCTGAGCTTCGAATTCAACAAGTTCCATACGATCCGGATCCTCTGGTGAGGACCCAAACCAAAAACTCGAGGCTTGAATCATGACCATATCATTGGGGCATGAAGGCGGAGGCTTGGGTGCGCTGACTTTTTTGGCTTTGGGAATGGAGAGATAGGCGTCTGTTATTTGTTCAATGTTTCGAAGTTCGCTTTGAACTTTTGAGAGTTCCATGGAAAGCTGCGCCATGGTCATGCTGGAGTAGTCGACTTCTTCATTGGAGGGCTGTTGTGTATGTTCAGAGCTTTCGGGCTCTGGATCTGGAGCTTCGAGAGAAGGTTCTGTCTTGGCTACCGAAGCCGCTGGGGGCAGAGTTTGAGGACTTTGATGCAGAATCGTCCAGGCGATCAAGCTTCCCAAAGGGACAAACAAAACGCCAATGCCCGCCCTGAGCCAAGGGTTTTGATGTCGTAGCAAAGTGAGCTTTTTGGGAGCTTTTTTTGAAGGGGTTTTTTTGGCTTTACGTTTCTTTTGTAGAAAATACCCTTTGGGATCGGTTTGAGATGGATCGGAGTGGCTTTGAGCACCTGGATTTTGAGAAACAGATCGTTCAGGAGGAAACAATTCTCCGACAAGATTTCCCAATTGAGAAGCAATGGTATCTGTAGAATGAGAAGACAAAAATTCGCTCAATAGAGCTACGATTTCGCCGCAGCTTTGAGGCCGGTCCTCGGGTTTGGGGGAGAGCATTTTGGTGATGAGCTCGTCAATTTGCGAGGGAAGCTGATCTAAGATTCCCCCGATTCGGGGAATTTCTGCCTTGGTGGCTTGTTTGTACCTTTTGACCGTATCGCTGGAGCCATAGACTTTTCGATTGCTTAGGAGTTCATAGAAAATGATACCGAGGGAAAAAATATCTGATCTATGGTCAATTTTTTTACCCAAGGCCTGTTCTGGAGACATATAGCTATATTTCCCTTGGATTTTTCCTGGCTGGGTTTGAGAGAGTTTGATGGCTGCTTTGGCGATCCCAAAATCTGTGATTTTGACTTCTCCGAGACGAGAAATCAGAATGTTTTGAGGGGACACGTCTCGATGAACCAAGTGAAGCATTTGGTCGTGATCTTCGAGCTGAACATTGTGCGCATATTCCAATGCCGAGGCCATTTTTTGAATGATGTAATAGACAGTTTCTTTTTTGAGCTGATGGCCGCTTCGGAGATTTTTAAAAAAAAGATTTTTTAGATTGCTCCCATCTATGTATTCCATGGCCAAATAAAATTGGTGACCAAATTCTCCAAAATCAAAGACTTGGACGATATTTGGATGTGCCAAGGAAGACGAAATCCTGGCTTCATCAATAAACATGGTCAAAAATTCCTCGTCGGAGGAATATTCAGGAAGAATCTTTTTTAGGGCAAGAGTCTTCTCAAAGCCTTTGGCTCCTTGGAGCTTGGCTTTAAAAACTTCAGCCATACCTCCTACGGCAATGCGCTTGGTCAGGATGTATTTGCCAAAATCTATCGGATATTCATGATTCATGGGCAACAAGTGTTAAAAAAATGACATTATATAGCAAGAAACAGTAGCTTGCTACGATTCAGAGAGCAGAAAACGTCGATTCTTTGGATTCTTAGAGTCCTGAGAAGGAGCTTTGCTTTTTTTGATAGTTTCTCTATACTCGCCGCCGCTGGAGGCGAAAGCATGCAAAACCATCAAAATTCTCAACGTTTAGGTGTTCTGATTTTAGCTGCAGGAAAAGGAACTCGAATGGAGTCTGAAATGCCTAAGGTTCTTCATAAAGTTGCAGGACAAGCCATGCTTAGTTATGTCATCGATGCGGCGGCTGGTCTTCATCCAGATCAGCTGGTTATTGTGGTGGGACATGAAGCGCAGACGATACAAGATCATTATAAAGAAGACTCGCGCATGACCTGGGCCCTGCAAAAAGAGCTTAGGGGTACGGGAGATGCGGTTCGAAGCGCCGCAGATCAGTTTGAATCTTTTGAAGGCGATGTGTTGGTTCTTTGTGGGGACACACCAGGCATACGGGCTGAAACGTTGTATCGACTTATGATGGTTCATCGCACCTCTGGATTTGATATCACGCTTTTGACGGCAGAATTTGATGACCCTACTGGCTATGGGCGGATCATTGTTAATCCCGATGGCAGTGTGCAGGGGATTGTGGAAGAGAAAGATGCGAATGCCCATGAAAAAATGATCGATGAAATCAATACGGGCATTGCAGTGTATCGATCTGCTGCGCTTTTTAACTATTTAGATAAACTCAAGCCAACCAACAAACAAAAAGAATTTTACCTGACCGATTTGGTTTCGATATGCAGATCTCAGGGTTTGAGCGTGGGGCGAATGCAAATCAAGGACCCAACTGAAGCCATAGGTGTCAATGACCGTGAGGCCTTGGCAGAGTCGGCTAGGTGTCTCTATGAAGACTATGCCTCGAAACTTATGAAGTCCGGTGTGACATTGGAAGACCCAACAACAATTATTGTAGAACCTCAAGCTAACATTGAATCCGATAGTGTGATCGAGGCTTCAGTTTGTATCCGGGAGCATTCACAGATCGGGGCTTCAGTTTTGGTCGGTTCTTTGAGTCAAATTCGTCAGAGTAAAATCGGAGACGGAAGTCGCATCGGTGTAGGCTGCGTTTGCAATGAAGTTCACATCGAAGAAAAGGTACAGATTCAGAGTCACTGTATTTTGGGTACAGAAGGATAGATCATGTGTGGAATTCTTGGATATGTAGGACCTCAAAATGTGAGCGAGGTTTTGATTGAGGGTTTGAGAAAACTTGAATACCGAGGGTACGATTCCACGGGGATTGCAGTTTTTTCCAAAGGAGATTTTCAACTCTATCGATCCAAGGGAAAAATAGCAGCCTTGGTCGAAAAAATTGGATCAGAAAAACCTCAAGGGCATTCTGGTATTGGTCACACTCGCTGGGCAACACATGGCAAGCCTTCGGATGAAAACGCTCATCCACATCGTTCAGAAAATCTCGTTTTGGTTCATAACGGGATCATTGAGAATCATGTAGAGATTCGACAGGAACTTGAAAGTCGAGGGGTTTGTTTTTCTTCTGAGACCGACACCGAAGTGATTCCACACCTTATGGAACATTGTGTGAAGGAGGGAATGTCGATTGAGGATGCGCTCTATTCTTGTATTGCGAAACTCAAAGGAGCTTTTGCCATCGCTGTGTTTTCGAAGCAGCAACCTGAAAAGATTTATGCAGCAAAAAATGCAAGTCCCATCATTTTAGGAATTGGACAAGGAGAAAATTTCATCTCTTCAGATATTCCCGCCATTTTAGATCATACACGTAAGGTCGTAGTTTTGGAAGATGGTGAAGTCGCCATGATCGATCGAGAAAAATATTGGATCACAGATTTTGATCGAAATCCCATTGAGAGGGATCCCAAAGAAATTACCTGGTCTCGGATTGCAGCTGAAAAAGAAGGTTATAAACATTTTATGCTCAAGGAAATTTATGAGCAGCCAAGAGCTTTGGCAGATTGTTTGAGAGGACGAGTAGATGAAAAACAATACCTACCCGCGCTTCCTGAAGTTTCCTTGCCTAAGCTTGAGTCCATGCATAGGGTGATACTGATTGCTTGTGGGACTTCATGGCATGCGGCTTTGGTTGCAAAGTATTGGATGGAATCTTTCATAAAAATTCCGGTGGAAGTTGAGGTTTCTTCTGAGTTTCGATACCGAGACCCTGTTTTAGATTCAAATACCTTGGTCATACTCATTTCTCAATCGGGTGAAACCGCAGATACTCTGGCAGCCATGACAAAAGCAAAGCCCAGCGGAGCGAGAATGATTTCCATTTGCAATGTCATAGACAGTTCCATTGCGAGAAAAAGTGATGATGTCATGTATACACATGCAGGACCAGAGATTGGGGTTGCATCGACAAAAGCGTTTACAACGCAGTTGACGGCCTTGGCACTCTTGACCTTAGCTATAGCTTATCAGAGGAAAAGCATTTCAAATGCTGAGGTTCGAGACATGACTCAGCAGCTTTTGCATCTGCCAAGTTTGATTGAAGAATGTTTAGACATGAACCCTCATGTAGAGAAGCTTGCTAAAGAACTTATTGATGTAAGAGATGTGTTGTACATAGGCCGTGGCAGCAGTTATGCCATTGCTTTGGAGGGCGCGCTCAAACTCAAAGAAATTTCTTATATTCATGCGGAAGGATATATGGGAGGTGAGCTCAAACACGGACCGATTGCATTGATCGACAAGGACTTGCCTGTGGTTGCTTTGGTTAGTGGAGGACCTACCTATGAAAAGATGCTTTCGAACATTGAAGAAGTCAAAGCCAGGGGAGCTTTTGTCATTGGCGTATGTGAGCAAGGCGATCAAAAGGTTCAAAAACAAAGCCGAGGGATTTTAGAAGTTCCACAAACGAGCGATTTTTTACGGCCCATTGTAGAGTCTATTCCTCTGCAACTGCTTTCTTATCATGTAGCAGAGCAAAGAGGTTGTGATGTGGATCAACCAAGAAATTTGGCCAAGTCTGTTACGGTAGAATAAAAAAAGGCTCCTGAACTTTTAGAGTTCAAGAGCCTTTGTAATAGAGTTTTTTTTAGAAACTTATTTTTGATACTGGTTGAGTTGTTGTTCCAATTTATGAATGCGATTGGTTAGGTTCTCAATGGTACCTTGGAGACCTGCAAGTGTTTGCGTATGCTCGACGGCATTGGCAATTTTTCCACCTACCCATTTTTCAAAGTCTGCACGGCCTTCTTCGGGAGCATTCATCACTTCTTGAAGAAGTGTTGCGCCTTCAGTTTTGCTGATGTCGCCACGGTCTACCAAACGGTTGATGTATCTTTCGGCTTCAGCTTGTTTTTCAACTTTGCTGTTCACACCCAAAAGAACATAACGTTGAATAAAGTCAAAGAGTGAACCCTGACCATTTTGAATGATGTCTCTGAGCATCGTCAAAGGAAGAATGGATTTTGTAGATTTTTCTTGATCCACCAAAATTTGGGTCAAGATGATGGATGTCACATCGTTTTTGGTTTTGTTGTCAATGACTCGAACTTCTTCACCTTTTTTTACCATCGCTGCGATGTCTTCCAAGGTGATGTAACAGCTGTCTTTGGTGTCATAGAGTTTGCGGTTTTGATATTTTTTTACCATGCGGTATGGGGTTTGAGTTTTTTCTGTCCCTGTTGTTTGGGTATAGTTGGCAGTAGTTGACATCTGTTTTCTCCTTAAAAAATTGTATATACAAAATATTTTTTAATCACATATTGTGACTGACAGAAGTATGCAATTTTGACGCAATAAAGTCAAATAAAATGACACTTCGAAGTCAAAAATGATTCTAACTTAATAGAATGTTTAGATTATTTTGGAATGGAACAAATAAGCTCGATTTCAACCAAAGCGTCTTTTGGGAGCCGAGCTACTTCAACCGTAGATCTTGCGGGCTTGTATTCTCCCAGATAGGTCTCGTAGATTTTGTTGAGCTGAGGAAAATCATTCATCGATTGCAAAAATACATTGGCTTTGATCACATCTTGAAACCCGCATCCTGCCTCACTGAGTACAGCCTTCAGATTGGCAAATACCTGGTGCGTTTGCTTTTCGATGTCGGCTTCAATCATATCGCCACTGAGAGTCAAAGGAATTTGACCAGATGTAAAAAGAAAGTCGCCGATAGCGATGGCTTGAGAGTAAGGGCCAATGGCTGCTGGAGCTTGATTCGTTTGAATGGGAGTTCTTTTCATAGATGTTTTCCTTTCTATAAGTTTAAATTATTTTTACGAATCTGTTCCTACGATGCCTACGTAGGGCAAGTTGCGATACTCTTCTGCTGCATCGAGGCCATAGCCAACAACAAAATGATTCTCAATTGTAAATCCGAGGTAGTCGATGTTGACCTCTGTCTGAGTTTGGCTGGGTTTATGAAGTAAGCTGACAAGAGATACGCCCAGGGGATTCTTGCTTTGGAGATAGTTTCGTAAAAATGCAAGCGTGTGCCCTGTATCCACAATGTCCTCTACAATCAGAATGTGTTTGCCCTCCACAGGAAGAGATACATCCTGAAGCAGTCGAACTTCACCTGAGGACTCAAGGTTGTTTCCATAGGAAGATACGCGCAGAAAATCAATTTTGATGGGCAAGTGAATGTGTCGGATGAGGTCTGAGAAAAAAATCACAGAACCTTTGAGAATACACACGCAGATGAGCTCTTTGCCAGCAAACTCTTTTGTGATTTGCGCGCCTAATTCCTGCACGCGAAGTTCAATGTCTTTTTGAGTGAGAAGAGTGGTAATGTTGTGATTTAGGTCCATGAGTTGTTCATCAATTCTCCCAGACCTCCGGCTCCAGGAACAATGTAATCAATTTCGTTGAGTCCTTTTTCTTCTTCTGGGTAACTTCCAGGGATGCTTTGCAAGGCTCTTTCCGAGCTAAATCCGCGATCCAATCTGAGTGCAAAGATTTTCGTACCAGGATGTTTTCTATGAACCTGTGCAATAAATTCAGGTGTGATGATGAGGTTGATGGAAATATAGGCTTTGGCGCGGCCATCGACAGATTTTTTATAGAGATCGATCACATTGCATATCGAGCTTCCTGTAGCACCCATAGGATCAGGCAAGAGAACCCAAGCATTTTCAATGGGCCCCCCAATTTTGTGACCATGAATGAGGGCATCTTCGACTTTTTCCTGGGCATTGGTCACGCGGTTCATTGCAATATGATCAGCTCTGACATATTTTGAGTTTAGGGTAAGACTGAGCTGCTCAAAAATCTCCATGCTTGGGAGCGTCCCTGCGCGGGCCATCCCGCAGATGACAACTTTCTGCTCCGGATGTAAAAGTTCGCCATGAAAAACAGCATGTTCCGGATGTTTTTCAGACATACGTGTAGGCACAGACTGAATTTGAGTTTCAAAACATTGCTGGGCCACGACGTTCATCATATCTCGATATAGGGATTTGATGATTTGATTCATAATGGGCTGGTCACAGGAACTGGTGCTGGCTTTTGTGAGACGGCTGAGCATAGACAAATCCTGAATCAAAAATACATCCGGTCCATAGTGATGCAAGCGAAACCTCTGGTCTCTACTTTGATCCAAGTACTGCTTTTCTTCTACACTCATCTGCCTAGGCAGATACCACCTAGCCCCTTAGATTCAAAGAGAAAAATCCCAATGGCAATACAGTTCTTGAATTAAGCGTTTTTTAATGCTATGCATTAATCAGCTAGAGTAAAAAAGCAAAGAAAATAAAAAAATAGTCTTTGCTATATAGGGGAATAGATCGTGAAAAAAAAGATATGGATTGGAATATTTTGTTTTGGACTGTGCGTATCTCATGTGGCGCATGCACAGGATTTTACTTCAGAAGGTCCAAGTGCGTACCATATGGGCTTATGTACTGAAGCTGTAGAGCAGCTCGTGGATGAAGGCGAAGTTTTTATCGAGGATACACAACGCTATCTTTTTTGCATTCGTATGACTCGAAAATTGCAAGAAGTCATCGAGCAGGATCAACAACCAGAGTTCAATTCCAATGAGCAGCTCACCTTACGGAGAATGGCGGTGTTTACAGAATTTATCAATGCTTGCATTCTTGGAGACGAAAATACGGTCAGGAAACTTATGAAAACAGGTAAAGTAGATTTAAGTTTTCGGACTTGGGATGGAGATTCCGTAGTGAAAGCTGCAGTAGATGCGGGAAATGCAAAGCTTCTGAGAATATTATTGAATCATTCATCTCGTTTTGACTGGAAATTGAATGAAATGGCAGATGCACTCAACCTTGCAATTAAGAGTAGAGACCTTATGTTGATTCGTACCTTGGTTGAGCAGGGTCTTGATCTTAATTCTCTGCTGATCCACGACAAATATACGCCTTTGAATATAGCTGCATCTTGGGGGGATCTCAAAGTCGTAAAAACTCTGGTAGAGCTGGGTGCTGATTTTGATACTGCGGATGCAACCACAGGGATCACACCTGTGATGTACGCAGCACATGGAGCGCATTATAAGGTAGCACAATTTTTGATGGGTATAGGTGCAGATCTCTCTGCAAAAGATCTAATGGATCAAAGCGTGCTCGTGCATGCTTTGATCGGTGGAGATGTTCACATCGTAGAGCTTTTAATCCAGAAGGGTGCGGATGTTCATGATGTAGATTCAGAAGGTCGATCTCTATTTTTCTCGGCAGCCAAAAGTAGAAATCCTAAACTGATACAGTTTTTGATGGAGAAGGGATTACCCTTTGACCCCAATGCAGTAGATGAGCTTGGGAAAAGCCTTCTTATGACTGCCGCAGCAAGTGGAAGTATAGAGCTTGTACAGTACTTGGTTGAGCAAGGTGCGGATCCTCACGCCAAAACAAAAAAAAATGAGACCCTCCTCATGTGGGCAAGCCTTTCAGGGAATTTGGACGTGGTTATATTTTCTCTCAATCAAGGCATAGAGCTCAATGCAATTGATTCCGATCTAAAAACAGCTCTAACGTGGGCTCTCATTCATGGCAAAACTGAAATCGCCAAATATTTAAAGGGGCTGGGAGCGAATCATTAACTTCAAGATCAAATTTGCGATATGGAAACAGCAACAAAAAGGCGCCTTGAGCTGGGAAGCTCTTTCGTGGTATAAAGTAGAAGTCTTTAGAAGGGGAGAAGCAAGATCATGAAAATACTTGGTAGTCTTATATGTAGCATATTTTTTATGGGCAGCGCCGTCTTTGCGCAGGATGTGCAGGATGTGCAGGATAAAAATACAGAAGAACAACAAGAGGAGCAGCAAGCTCCCATAGACTGGACCAAATGCTTCCCGGGAGACATTTGGTTTGTCGTGGACGTCTCAGGTTCGATGAGCGAGGAAGTACAATATCTATCTCAGGCGGTTTCTGAAGTAGGTCAAGGGATTTTGGCAAATAATGGCGACGCCCAAGCGGGAATTGTTCTGTTCAATGGGGGAGCAAAGACAGAGCTAAAATTAACGCAGGATCCAGAAGACTTTGTAGGGTTGAATTTTGGTTCTGGAGGCGGAACCAGTGCCTATCAGGGCTTCAATGAAGTGCTCAATGCTGATCCAAATCCCATCCCTCGGAGTGAATATTACAAGATGATCTTTTATATGTCTGATGGAGAAGACGGAGATGTAAGCAGTGCACTTTTTGCTGCCAAAGGTCTTAAAGCCACAGGTTTCAATATCATATCCATTCATTATTATACGGGAAAGTATGATGCCGATGCAGCTTCTACAAAGTTTATGAAAGAAGTTTCAGGCAACAGGTTTGGTGAAGAATTTTATTTTTCATCTTCGGTGAGTGAACTGGCTGAGTTTATGAGAAACAAATTTATCTGCATGTAGAGAGAAGACGCGCTGATGAAAACTGTCTTTTTCATTTTTGCAACCCTACTTTTTCTACAGAGTGGCTCTGCTTGCGCCCAACATAACTTTCATCAGGAGACCACTCCTGATCCTTATCGAATGAAACTCTGTACTACAGCCTTAGGCCAACTTTCAGAACAGACCTCGGTTGTCATAGACGAAAATCAGCACTATCTATTTTGCCTTCAGTTTGTGAAAAAAATTCAAAGCAAAGAAAAAGCAGAGGTCAATGAATCTGATTCGATTGATTTTACAGAGAAAGAACAAATCATTTGGAATCGCATGGAAGACTACAAAAATTTTCTTTATGCCTGTCAAAGAGGCAACCTGTTGACGGTAAAAAAGCTCTTGAAAAAAGGTCATGCAAAGATAGAACTTACAAACTCTTACGAACAAACACCATTGATGCTTGCTGCGTGGTACGATCGTTTCGCCGTGGTAAAATATCTTTTGAAACAAGGTGCTGATATCCATGCTGTGGGTGAGCATGGACAAACTGTTTTGATGTGGGGCGTTCAGAGCAATAATAAAGAAGTTGTTAGAGCTTTTCTAGATCTAGGCGCAGATATCAATGCGCAAGATGAAAGTGGATGGACTCCTTTGATATGGGCAATCAAGAACGAAAATCCCAGTGTGGAGATGGTCAGTTTTTTAGTAGCCAGAGGCGCTGATATATATATCAAAGATCACTACGGCGTGAGTCCCTATGCTTGGGCGATGAAAGAGTATCTTGAAGAGATTGCGGATATTCTGGTCAAGAATGGTGCTACGGGACAATAAAAGTCTAGGATTCGATGCTATGGCAATGAAATTTCTTTTATTTCTGCCTGTGCTCTTGAGTATGGTCATATCTGCACAGGCCCAAGTTGACTATCAATCGGAAAGTCCTGAAGTTCATCGAATCAAGAGATGTTTGACAGCGGTAGGGAAGCTTTCAGAGCAAGATGAGAATTTCATAGAAGAAGGCATGGAGTATCTGTTTTGCTTTCGACTCGTTCAAAAAATTCAAAACAGACATACCCATGTGTCTCAGACCCCTACGTTAGGCAGAAAAGAACAGCTTGTCTCGAGTCTTATGGATGACTATTATAAATTTCTAAAGTCCTCCCGTGTGGGAGATTTGAAAACCATGAAGAAGCTTCTGAGAGGCGGTCGAGCAGAGCTAGAGCTCATAGATTCAGAATATCGAACCGCCTTGATGTTGTCGGCGCAGTACCGATGGCTAAAAATTGTGAAATATCTTTTAGGTATGGGGGCCAGTCTAGAAGGCCGAAGCAAGTCAGAGAGAACCGTGCTCATTTTTGGGGCAGACAGTGACAATCTTGAAATTGTGAAAATCCTGGTTGAGTATGGCGCCGAACTGAACCTATCGGACGATATAGGTTGGACCCCTCTCATCTATGCGATTAAGAAGCAAAACACTGAAATGGTTGAGTTTTTGATTGCCCATGGCGCCGATGTCAATGCCAGAGATCATGAGGGAATGAGTCCCTATCGATGGGCCCGAAGAATGGACCATGAAATCATAATGCAGATTCTTCTAGATCATGGGTCTACCGGGTCTTAAGTAGAGCCGCTTATATAACGCTAAGCGCTATTTTAATCTTGTGTTTAGGCCCTCGGTGGTGATATAAATTCTCAAGAGAAGGGGGAGGTTCTACTGGCTCTGGCATGTCATGACGAGCCAGGCACTTTTTTATGGGTAGCCCCTAAAGCCCCTAATGTATTAACAAAAGAGGCCATGATGAGAGCAAAAATACTTTCTACAACATTTGTCCTATGTTTGGTTTTGCGATGCTTAGCCAATGCTGAGGAGTTTACCTCAAATGCTCCGGATCCATACGATATGAAATTATGTCTAAAAGCGGCCAATCAGCTTTTGAACGAAGGCGAAATTTCCATTGAAGAGAGGCTACACTATTTAACATGTTATAAACTCGTATCCAAAATTCAAAAGGCAGGTGAAGTAGTAGACCCTAACGTTGAATTTTTCGAGTCCATAATTTTAGAGAGAATGGAAATGTATACGGGATTTATAGAAGCTTGCACCCAAGGGGACAAAGAAAGGGTCAAGACTCTTCTTCGTAGTAAAAAAATAGATATTCACTATAAAAATCGAGAAGGCGAAGTTCCACTGATCTTGGCTGTTACCTCAGGCTCTGATGAGATTGTGGAGTTGCTGCTACAAGAGAAAGACAAAATTGACCCACATGACAAAAGTCGTGCTTTTATTTTGGCTGTTACCTTAGGCTCTGATGAGATTGTGAGTTTGCTGTTACAAGAGAAAGACAAAATTGACCCACATGACAAAAGTCGTGCTTTTATTTTGGCTGTTACCTTAGGCTCTGATGAGATTGTGAGTTTGCTGTTACAAGAGAAAGACAAAATTGACCTATATGAAAAAAGTCGTGCTCTTATTTTGGCGAGCGAGGCACAGCATTTCGAAATGGTAAAGGAAATTTTTTTAAAAGAGTCAGAAAAGCTATCTTCGTATGGGTATGACGAAGTATCAACAATCAATAAAGCCCAAGAAGCAGTCATGGATGTAGCGATAGATTACGGAGATAAAGGCTTTATTCGTTTCCTCTTTAGGCAGGATGCAATTGATAAAAACGAACTGTTTGTACGAATCGCTCAAAGAGAGCGTTCTAATCTTCCCAAAATTGATCTCCTGCAATCTCTTCTAAAAAAAGGCGTTGATGTAAATGTAAAAAATGCCAATGGAGATACAGCCTTAGTTTGGTCGGCATACAGAGACCAAGTTGATCTTGTTACATTTTTAATTGAGAAAGGAGCGGACGTCAATGCTAAAGGTACATATGGGGAGGATGCTTTGATTGTTGCCTCAAATAGTGCATCTCTTGACCTTGTTAAGCTTCTTGTCGGTGCTGGTGCAGATATCAATAGCCGAGACTCTCAAGGTAATACACCACTGCGTGCCGCTAGAGATAACAATCAACAAGAGATTATAGATTTTTTGATCTCTAAGGGAGCATTAGAGTGATCTTATGAAGAGTTTGGGTTTGATTGGTAGGTTGAGATTTCTTTTGTTGGTGTTTGTGATTTTAAGCTCTGTTTTAAGTTGCTTTCCTACAGCCTTTGCTCAATTCAATAATTATAAACAAAGCGCTCCCGACATAGCTACAATCGATTTTTGTATGGAGGCTATAAGGCAACTTTTTGAAGAGGAAGAAATTTCGATTGAAGACAATGAACGGTATCTTACTTGCTTCAAATTAGCTTCTAAGATTCAAAAATTGGATGAAAACAATATCGAGCCAGAATTTGGTCCATTGGAAGATGTTATCTTTCAGAGAATGGAGTTTAATAGGAAGTTCTCTTCTTTTTCAGAAAATGGAAATATTGATGAGCTAAAAAATCTTTTTAAAAACTATGAAATAAGCACTGAAGGAAAAAAGAGAAGTATTCAAGATGTCTTATATACTGCGTTGGAGGCGGGCCATTTTGAAATCGTGAAATTTTCACTCAAACATGGCGCTATAATGACTAAAAACGATGCAAGCATCGCCTTACCTTATGCTGTAGAAAACGATAGTCTAGAACTTGTAAAACTTCTGATCAAAAGAGGCGCAAAGCCCAATACCGATATGGGGATTCCAGTTGCGCTAACTCGTGCTGCTGAGAATGGAAATGTAGGTATTGTTAGATACCTGATCAAACACGGAGCACAAGTCAATTACAATGATGCCCTTGGGGGTCAAACGGCTTTATTGAATGCGGCTTATATGGGCAATCTAGAAGTTGTAAAACTATTGATTGATTCTGGGGCAGATATTACTCAATATGATGATTTGGATCGGACACTTCTTATGATGGCCGTACGAAGCGAAAATATAGATCTAGTCAAATTTGTTATAAATCAAGGCGTCGATATTGACGCCACAGATGACTTTCACAGAACAGCACTGATGTGGGCAATATGCGATGATTTAATGTTTGGGTTAGAAACTTTAATAGAAAGCAGCGCGGATTGGTTTGAAAAGAAAAGAAGCAGGGACAGGATGACTCGAGAAGGCAGCGTAGAGATTGTAAAATTTTTAGTAGAGAAAGGAGCAGACTTTTCTGTAGTGAATAAAAATGGAGATACTGCTTTAAAGTTGGCTTTTAAATACAACAGGGAAGAAATCATTCGTGCTTTAAGAATGCATGGAATAAAGGACTAAGGTGGGAGAATATATAAAATATAAAACATTCTTTTTGATTCTTATTTTAAAAATTGGGGTTTTCAATATCGCTTTAGGACAAGACTTTTCATCAAAATCTCCAAACTCCTATGATATGAATCTCTGTACTACAGCTGCAAGGCAATTATCAAACCAAGGTAAAATATCTCTTCTCGAAAATCAGCAGTATATAAAATGCATACAGTTTCTTTCAAAATATAAATCTTCCGATTCCCTGGTATTGAATTTGGATCAACAAGAGACAATGATTCGTGAAAGAATGAGGATTTATGAAGATTTTTTTATACTATGCCTTTCCGGAGATTTAAAAAAAATTAAATACCTTGTGAAGACCGAACAAATCATTCCAGACTTGGTAGATAAAGAAGGTGAAACGGCCTTAATGAATGCCGCAAAGAATGGACGCCTTGAGGTTGTTAAGTTTCTAACTAAAAACGGATTTGATGTTGCATTTACAAGTGTCAATCAAGAAACAGTTTTGACCAAAGCCATTGAAAATGGATATTTTGATGTAGTAGATTATCTGATTAAAAATAATTTCTTTCATCTCGATCAACTCTTAGATGCTGTAGAATATGTAAAATCTTCTGCAAGGCAGAAGTATATTAACACAATTACTCCGATGATTTATCAAATTGAAGATTTTCAATCTAGAGATCATATGCAAAGAACGTTATTGATGAAAGTTGCTAGAACAGGAAGCTTGGATCTCGTAAAGTTTTTAATTCAAAAAGGTTCAAAAGCGAATGATAGAGACCTTGAACATACTACAGTACTGATGTTTGCTGTCAGATCAGGAGAATTAGAAGTTGTAAAATTTTTAGTGGAGCAAGGAGCTTGGTTTTTTTTAAAAGATTTGAGTGGTAACACTGCTGAGTTTTATGCAGATCATATGAGGTATGATCATATTGTAGAATATCTTAGATCCTTAGATAAAAAGAAATGAAACTGATGAAAAAATATATCCTTGTGTTGTTGGCTCTGTATTTCCTTTTTTCAGGATACGTGGTTTCGCAGGACATGGAGGACTTTACATACAATAGGCCCGATGCGTATTCGATGAAACTATGCGCAAAGGTGATGGGCCAACTTTTAGATGAAGGAGAAATCTATGTTGATGAGAATTATAGATACCTCCAATGTTACAATATGCTACATGAGATTGGAGAGTCATCTTTAAAAAAAGTTCATCCAACATTTAGTACTGTAGAAAAAGCAATTGATAAGCGTATGAAGATGTACGTGGATCTTTTCAGATATTCCTATGAGGGGGACTATGAAGCTCTCAAAAAAATTATAAAAACGGGGAAGATTGACATTGAATTCTATAGTAAAATTGGATGGACTGCTTTGGAAACAGCGGCGAGAAAAGGTCATGAAAAAATAGTACAATTCTTGTTGGATAGCGGTGCAAAGCCAAAGATAACAGCCGAAACTATAGACCAAGCATTGTTTGTCGCAACTCGGTCGGGAAATCTTGATTTGACAATGTTTTTTCTAGACAAAGTTAAAGATCCTCATGTCACCGATGAGTATTTAAATACTTTATTGATTCTAGCGTCAATGCAAGGAGGCGTAAAACTCGTTAGATATCTTTTGGAGTTGGGCATTGATGTCAACCAGGTCAATCAGTATGGCTTAGCTGCAATTGCTTATGCTGCGGCTACAGGAAGGTTGGATACCGTTAAGCTTTTGATTGAGCATGGAGCACAAGTAAATTCAGAGCATCAAGGTATGGCATCTGCCTTGACAAACGCAGCAAAAAATCACCATTTTAAAATTGTAAAACTCTTACTGGAACACAAAGCGGATGTAGATCACCAGGATGAACATGGACGTAGTACTCTTATGTACATTTCTCAAGTGGAAAACATAAATATGACAAGGTATTTGTTGGAGAAATATGATGCAAAAGTCAACATCAAGGCAGACGAAGACGTAACCGCACTTATGCTCGCAGCTTCCACTGGCAATCTAGATCTTGTGAAGCTGTTGGTAGAATATGGCGCAAATGTAGACGATAGAACCACTGACAATGAAAGTGCTCTCATTTGGACTGATGGGTCTGATGCAGAGATTGCTACATTTTTGATTGAGCATGGAGCGGGTTTAGATGCAGTCGATTTTGGAGGTCGTAGCATATTGCATTTGGCAATTCTTAGGCGTAACATTGAATTATTTGATTTTTTGATCGAAAGAGGCCCTGACCTCCTTGCGAAAGATAAATTAGGCAATACCTCGCTTATGATGGCTGCACTGATTGGGAATTATTCAATTGCGACATTTTTGATTGATCGCGGTGCAAGTCTCAAAGAAGTAAATAAGTACGGAAGTACGGTTTTAATGAAAGCTGGTTATGGAGGAAATCTTGAACTCATACAATTTTTGATTGATCGTGGTGCTCAAATTGATGCTGTAGATACTTCCAATAGTTCATCGTTGTTGTTGGCTGCGAAAGCAGGAAATTTTGAAGTTGTAAAATATCTCTTAGACCGGAACGCGGACATACACATTTATAGCCATGAGAATGGGACAGTTTTGCTTTGGGCTGCGATAAAAAATCAATTGGATTTGGTCAAACGTTTGGTTGGTATAGGGGCTGATCTTCATACCAGAGATAGGTATGGAAATACAGCGCTGAGTGTGGCTATAGATA
>JAGRAX010000109.1 GCA_020434365.1 Bdellovibrionales bacterium | reverse complement strand
CCATCAAAAAAAATCCCGATTCAATGGGACCTGTAGTACATCCAAACAACCTAGATCAAATTCTAAAAATTCTATGGTTTGCATTGCTTGCGGCCATTGTCATAGGTTTGATGATTTTGGCGGCACCATTGGAAATTATTGCAGGCATTGCTGGCTGTATATTGCTGATGTTTGGAGTATTGAAGAGTGTCGATACTCCAAATCTTCCAGAATATACTGTGAACTCAATTGCAAAAGATTTATCTTCATTCTCCGCAACAATTACATATGTGGACCAAAGTTTTTTCATTGATGGAGAACTTCAAGAAGATGGAGATCCAAGAGTATGTGTAGAGGAAGTAGAGACTTCAAATGTTACATGCCTAGATCGAACAAAACTTTTGAGTGCTAAGAAATATTACAATAAACTCACACAGCTGTATTCTACAGTGACTTCTTGGATCTGGAGGTAGTACCTGTATCTAATGCTTAAAACCACAAGTCTTTAATGCAGCGACCATCACTGGGGAGATCTTTGAATTCGTCCAGGCCATCAAAGTGATCGATGGGGAGATCTTTGATTTGCTCCGGGTCATCTGCGAGACGGAGATTAACAGCCATTCTCTTTTTGCCTTGAACATGTTCTTTGGCTGCCAGCCAATAGGCTACGCAGCCGCATGCTTTGCAGAAATGAAATTCGATATGTTTTTCATCTCTTGCATAATAATTTGTTTCTCCAGAAACTTCGATGCCTTCATTGAGATGGTCGTAAGCCCACAAACTTCCATACCGACGACATACCGTGCAATTGCAAGCAGTAGCGCTCTCCAGTTCTGTCTTATAGGTCCATCGGACAGATTGGCAATGACAGCTTCCTTTGATCATCTTGGGTTCCTTTGTATTTGATGCTCTTGTTTCTTAGACTTAAACGTATACTCAAAAATGCTGCAAAAATATATTTATCAATCATTACAGTTTGTTACATGCCCATGAAGTCTTTATATAAAGACATATAAAAACACATTTTTTTACTGAATTTTAAACTTTTTCATTTTATAGGCTTGAAATATAGCGCACTGTGTTGTAAGTATGCCGTGTCTATACCTAAGACGTGAGGGGAAAATGAAGAATAGAATTTTTGTATGGGGTTTTGTTTGTTTGTGTATGGGGTTTGCTTTTTCTGCGCCTGTACAAGCAGAAGCGCACTTGGGATACTGTTGGGGAAAATTGATGAGTAGGAATCAAGGGCCTATACAACCCAATCCATATTTTGATCCAAATATATTTTATTACTCAAGTTACTTTTTTCCAAATGGTCCGTCATGTATTGCTGGAGAAGCAACTTGTAAAACAGCAATTGGTCAAAAATATAAGTCAAGTGAGCATGCACTCAGAACAGATGCTATAACTGGTAGCCACTATGCTTTGATGCTGTATCTTTGTCTTCCTTTGGGAGATGATCCTGATGAATGGGAAAACTATCCGGAAACCGATTGGAAAGAAATTGATCTTCCCAAATCAGATGTTTTGAACTTTGATGACAATCAAGTTCGAAAGCCTGAAACAAAGCCAAATCTTCCGAGGCTTGAGCCGGTTCCCAATGGGGTTGAGAAGATTCATCCTATAGCGATGCTTTTGTGGGTTGTACTACTTATTGTGCTGGTGATTTTTTTATTGCCTTTAGAAATTTATGCAGCCTTTATTCTTATCATGGCGGGGCTTTTGGGGATTTCTTTGGAACAAGGAGTGAAACTTGTTCCTGTGGAGAAGAACCAAGGTATTGAATATCAAGTCACATATGGAAATCGTCAGGGACAATTTTATGTGCCTGACAATCAAAATACAAGTACTTATGGACGTATGCGATTTACGAATCAAACGCTTTCATATAGATTGGATGAATCAAGCCAAAGTTTTTCAGGGCAGGTCTGCTCCAATCAAACGCCTACTTCTTGCAAGAGCTTTATCAAGACAGTGAAGGAACTCAATGCCTATCAGTGGTTTGAATATGTATATGATCATGTGAAGTCTTATCTAGAGTAAATACTAAAAAGACGATACACAGTGAAAACGTGTATCGTCTTTTTAATTTTTTTAGATAAATCCGAAAGATATGTTTCGGATTTCACACTCTGTTTGGTGTTTGGTTATACTATGATGTAAATGTTATTTGACTTCCAGATACACATTATTGTCTTTGATGGTTTTCTCTACACGTTCATTGTTTTCAGTATAGTACCTACGCATTGTTTTTAGGTCCCATCCATTTCCACCGCGTATGTTTTCAAGAAATATTAATACTTCTTGATTTACCGTTTCAATTGTAATTTCATAACTATGGCTATCTACCCAAGAATAGTCTACTGGATTCACATATGATTGATCGAAATGATCAAATTGGATTATGATACCGTTACACTCCTGATCAAATGACTCTTGATTTTTATTGCTAGAAAGAGTTTTTCCGTTGCATTCGATACTCCAAGTGTTTTTGGTGTTATCAATGCTAACTATTTTTTGGCCAGCACGATATACGAAGTAATTTTTTGACTGGTTCGCAAAAGCAGAGAATGACAAAAATAGAGTTAAAAATAATATTGATATGTTCATTGTATAGGCCCCCTTTGGTTTGAGCCCCGGATGTAGCATGGGGATTGGGTTTTTGTCAATGCTAAGATAGGGCTTAGATGAGGCTCTAAGATCGTGATCTATGGGGACTTTTATAAAGATATAAGCCGAGCAGGCATAGAGCTCCGAGGAAGGACGAGAACCATAGGATGGTGGAAAGTGTGGTCCAATCTGGATGACCTTTTCCTATTGAGAATGTTGACAAGAGCATCAGCATGCCGCCATAGGCAATTCTTCCCGCAAGACTGTTGAGAGAGAAGAAGGTCGCTCGTCTGGATCGGTCGATATATTGATTGACCTTGTCTGTAAATGGAGCATGCATGAGACCTCTAGGGATATTTCTACATAAAATGAGTAGAATGATGCCGGGGTGAAGTATGGCGGCCATTCCTACTGCGATGAGAACTTCGCAAGCTAAGCTTACCCATAGAAGATTTAGGACGCCAATTTTTTGACTGATTTGTATGCTATATCGGCTGACCCATGCTGCCAAGAACATACCTATGGCAGGGATCATGCCTGCAGTCAGTGTGGTTTCGTTCTCAATACCTGTCCATTGAAGGTCTAGCAGTTTGATGTAGCTTTGAAAAAATTCGAAGGGGATGTGAACGAATACAATAAAGATCAACATGAATACAAATAGCCATCTCAGCTCTTTTTGTCTTTGTAGGAGGAGAACACAGCTTTTGATCTGTGTAAAAAAATCTTTGGTTATGGATGCCCCTGGCTTGATGTCTCCATCATCTTTTTGAGGTTCTATAAAACAGAAGCAAACTCCCAATGCCAAGAGTGATGTGATTGCCGTAAGGCCGTAGGGATTTTCCAATCCATACATGGCTACAAGCCCACCAAGAATGCAGGCAAGAGACCTACAGAAAAGACCAATACTGTTGGCGGACTGTTCACGAAGACCAAATTCTTCTTCTCGTCCAAGGTAAGTAAGAGAATCATAGAGGAGAGAGTGGTTTGTTCCTGAATAAAAAGAAAAACCGATGGCGAGCCCAACCTGTGCTAGAAGCAAAGTCCAAAATTGGTGAGATAGATAAAAAATTCCATGTGAGATGACAAAGGCTATGCAAGCGATGATCAGTGTGAGTTTGCGTCCGTATCGATCAGAGAAATATCCCGAGGGAACTTCAAATATGACAACAAAAAAATAGTACAAGGCTTGCAGGATAAAAACCTCTGCAAGTGCGACACGCTCATTGAAATATAAAAAGAATACAGGCGTCCAAAACAGAGTATTAAACAGGACCGTAAAATAAGGATAGAGTCTGAGGTTGGTTTCCATAACGCTTGCTCTTGATACGATAGGAGGCCTTGTTTGTCTATGAATCCAACTCTTGAATTTTTATTCATGTAACTTTTGTTTACTATTCTTTTGAGGCAATGATTTTTGTATTGAATCTATGTTTTAGACCACATGTAAACCTTGGGAATCACTGCTTATATTTTTCATTCCCAATAAGCCTTCGACTGTATGGTAAAATGAGGAAACACACGAGTGTAGCAAGGTAGGGAGTAGCTGATGATGAAAAACAATACACATATATTGGGAGTTTTTGTATTAGGAGTTTTTGCGGTTTCATGCACCGGAGCCAATTATCAATTTGGGTTTGGGGATTTACAGTTTGTAGCCCTGAATTTGGACGATGAAGATGGCGTGGCTCAAGCCATAGATGTGGATAATGATGGAATTGCAGATGGGATTGACACAGATATGGATGGAAACATCGACATAGATTTTAATGGGAATGATGTTGATGGAGACCAAGGAGATACTACGAGTAATAGTGGAAATAATTCCAATCCAGATGACCTACGGGATGGAAACTGCTTAATTAAGGGAAGAACACTACTGCTTCATTCTAAGTCTGTTAATGTTTCTCTGAGTGACCTAATTGGGTTTGATAATCTATGGATTGTTTCAAAGGGAAGGTCACAGACTTTTTCTGTGGATTTGGGGTCTTCATCCATTGATAGGTTGATCGTAACCCTTACAGGAAATTCAAACACGCTCAATCTTGTGGACGGAAATTTCGATGAAGGCGTGTGCGTAGACAAAATCAATGGAGACTCAAATCGATTGGAGATCAGAGCTGATGCTTCTGTGCCACTTGTAGATTTGAAAGTGGGTGGAGGAGAGAATTTGGTCAATATCAAAACAGCACTCTCTCAAGGTATTTCTTATGAACTATCAGGAAAGGATGATTGTCTGTCATTTCTTTCAGGAACGCAGGTGAATTCTTCTTCTGCTGGAAGCAACGAAATTCTCAGTGATGGAAGTTTTTGTTTTTAAGTTTTTTTAGAGTCTTCGTACTGCCATGGACACATTTGTCGATAGAAGTCTTCGAGAGTCATGACCAAGGGATCTGGATATTCATCATCTAGGATGTAGTCAATGATTTGGACTTCAT
>JAGRAX010000108.1 GCA_020434365.1 Bdellovibrionales bacterium | reverse complement strand
AAAGCGCAAAAGGCAAAACGATTTCAAACGTAGAAAAAGTACTGCTCTATTGTTACCGTTATGATCCAGAGCAAAAAAGCTATGTATTGTTTGCCGCCAATGTCATGAAGCTGGGTGGCCTCACGACAATACTTTTGCTGTCGTTGTTTTTGGGTTTGTTGTGGAAGGCAGAGAAGGCTGTGCCTGAGGAAGAGAAAACATCATGAAAACATTTATTGATTGGTTGATGCCAGAGTCAGCATCCACGATTTCACCTCAAGTGGATGCGATCACCTATTTTATTTTTGCGGTGAGTTTACTGTTTTTTTTCATCATTGTGGTTGGCATGATTCATTTTGTCATCAAATATCGAAGACAAGAAAAACTTGAAAAAACATCAGGGGTAGATCACAACACCGCATTAGAGATTGTCTGGACCGCGATCCCAACGGTATTGCTTGTCGTGATGTTTGTTTGGGGATTTAGAGTCTATTTGGATATGTCGATTGCGCCTAAAGACTCTTTGGAAATCAAAGTTACAGGGCAAAAATGGTTTTGGACTTTTACCTACCCCAATGGCTATGTCAGTCCGGGTGAACTGGTTGTTCCCTTGAATCAACCCGTAAAAACTTTGATTTCATCCAAAGATGTCATTCACTCTATGTTTGTTCCAGCATTTAGAATCAAAATGGACGCACTTCCTAACCGCTATACGGTCGCGTGGTTTGAAGCCACAAAAGAAGGAACCTTTCCTCTGTACTGCACAGAATACTGTGGAACCAGTCATTCCAAGATGCTCGCCACCGTAAAGGTTCTTCCTTACGATCAATATCTGAAATGGCTTGATGACGCGAGCAGTTCGATGGATGGAGCAGATCCCGTGGCCTTGGGTGAAAAAATTTACGCAAGAAATGCATGCAATACCTGTCATAGTATTGATGGATCTTCGATGATTGGTCCGTCTTGGAGAAATATTTGGAGCAGTTCTCAGAATCTTTCCGACGGTAGCAGTGTTGTAGTGGATGAAAACTATATTCGTGAATCCATTTTGTATCCGCAAAAGAAAATTCGTGCTGGTTATCAAGGTGTGATGCCTTCGTATCAAGGCCTATTGAAAGAAAATGAAATTGAAGGTGTGATTGCCTACATCAAGTCTTTGGAAGACAAATAAGGAAACGATCATGAATGCAAATCCATCCACAGTAAGTTATTTGGAAGATAAAAAAGGAATTTGGAATTGGCTGACCACGGTTGACCATAAAAAAATTGGTTTGATGTATCTGGTCTTGATTCTTGGGTCTTTTTTGGTCGGAGGGATTCTCGCGATGCTCGTCCGTCTGGAGCTTATTTCTCCGGGAGAGGATTTTTACTCAGCTGATACCTACAACCGTTTTTTTACCATGCACGGTGTGGTGATGATTTTTCTTTTTATCATTCCCTCAATTCCTGCGGCGCTGGGTAACTTTGTGCTGCCGCTTATGGTGGGAGCTAAGGATGTGGCTTTCCCTCGGCTCAATCTTGCGAGCTGGTACGTATACGTTGTTGGACTCTTGCTTGCGTTTTGGGCCCTACTTTATGGAGGTGTCGATACAGGGTGGACTTTTTATACGCCGTACAGTTCGGAGATTCAAGGTCCCGTGGCCATGATAGGATTGGCAGTTTTTATTTTGGGCTTTTCTTCGATCCTTACGGGATTGAATTTTATTGTTACGATTCATAAACTGAGATTGCCAGGGATTACATGGTTTAATATGCCTTTGTTTTTGTGGGGTATGTACGCGACTGCCATCATTCAGATTTTGGCTACGCCTGTCATTGGGATTACGATGGTGCTATTGTTATTTGAGCGTCTTTCCGGGATAGGAATTTTT
This sequence comes from Bdellovibrionales bacterium, assembly GCA_020434365.1. Classification (GTDB taxonomy): domain Bacteria; phylum Bdellovibrionota_G; class JALEGL01; order JALEGL01; family JAGRMV01; genus JAGRAX01. Next base: position 3,256 of record JAGRAX010000108.1, on the reverse strand, counting down.
GATCCTTCGATGGGTGGAGATCCTGTATTGTTTCAGCATTTCTTTTGGTTTTATTCTCACCCTGCAGTGTACATTATGATTTTGCCTGCAATGGCCATTGTAAGTGAGTTGATCTCAACATTTTCTCATAAGAAAATTTTTGGATACAAAGCCATTGCATATTCTAGTGTTGCCATTGCCTTGATTAGTTTTTTGGTGTGGGGGCATCATATGTTTACCAGTGGTCAGTCTCGATTTGCCGCGATGGTGTTTTCATTTTTGACTTTTGGTGTTGCGATTCCTTCTGCCATCAAGGTGTTCAATTGGCTTGCGACCTTGTACAAAGGATCCATCAGTTTGGAAACACCAATGCTCTATGGTTTGTCTTTTTTGTTTTTGTTTACCATCGGTGGACTCACGGGCCTCTTTCTGGGAACGTTGGCTGTAGATGTGCATCTTCATGATACATATTTTGTGGTCGCGCATTTCCATTATGTGATGTTTGGTGGAACGGTCGTAGCTTTTATCGGTGGCTTGCACTATTGGTGGCCCAAAATGGTGGGCAAAATGTTTAACGAAACTTGGGGAAAAATTGGCGCAGTCTTGGTGTTTTTGGGTTTTAACTTTACCTTTATGCCTCAGTTCATTGCTGGATTTAGAGGAATGCCCAGACGGTACTATACCTATGGTGAAGAGTTTACGGTCTACAATGTACTGTCTTCTCTCGGGGCATTTTTACTTGGCATTGCCTTTGTGATTGTAGGGATCAATTTGGTGATGTCCTTGATCAATGGAAAGAAAGCTTCAAAAAATCCTTGGAAAAGTCTTTCCTTAGAATGGGAAACTCAGACGCCGCCAATCACGGAAAACTTTGAAGTGGATCCTGTAATTACGCACGGACCCTATGACTATGACAAAGTGGAGGTTCAGTAATGTCATCTTCTTTTCATGTTGCGCACCATTTTTCAGATGCTGAGCAGCAGAGAGAATCTGCAAAACTGGGAATGTGGGTCTTTTTGCTGACGGAGATTTTGCTATTTGGAGGAGTGTTTGTTGCTTATGCAGTGTTTCGTGTGTGGTATCCTGACATGTTTTACAATGCACATAAAGCGCTCGATGTAACGATGGGCACCGTCAACACGGCTGTGTTGATTGTTAGCTCCTTGACAGTTGCGTTGGGAATCAGGGAAATCCAGCTGGGAAGGCAAAAACAGTGTACGAGATATTTGCTTGCTACCATTGTTTTGGCATGTGTATTTTTGGTGATCAAATACTTTGAATACGCACACAAAATTCATTTGGGACAACTTCCTGGAAAGTTTTATACCTTTGACGGAATTGCGGGAACAAATCCGCATGTGTTTTTTTCCATTTATTTTTTGCTTACAGGAATTCATGCCTTCCACATATTGATTGGAATTTCTCTTTTGACATGGGTCATGATCAAAAACATGAAGGGTCATTTCTCCGCGCAGTATTTCACACCTGTAGAGATCACAGGTCTGTATTGGCACTTGGTTGATTTGATCTGGATCTTTTTGTTTCCCTTGTTATATCTTATTGGATAAGGATATTTAAGATGAGCGAAAACCAACATACAACACATATCACGCCCTTATGGATTTATTTTGCTGTCGGTGGAGCCTTGCTGGTTTTGACGGCTGTGACTGTGGGGGTTTCTTTCATTGATTTTACCAGTATTTTTGGCGTTTCATCCATGAACTTTGCCGTGGCCATGATCATCGCGACGATCAAAGCAACTTTGGTAGCCCTATTTTTTATGCATTTGTATTCAGACAGTAAGTTCTATAGTCTTACTCTTCTATCCGGAATTGCATGCTTAATGATCTTTATTGTGATCACTTTGCTTGATACCAATTTTAGAGGAAAGATTTACGAAATTGAGGGGCAGCCCATTGAGCCAGCTGCAAAAATCTATCAGTCTGAGAATGTCTCAGATCAGTGATGGAACAAAAAGACCGCTTTTCTTGAATTGAAAAAGTGCATGTGTCATCCTCACGGCTTACACTCGATAAGGGAGTTCAGATGTCAGTGATGAAAGTAATAGAGATTATGGCCGAGAGTTCACAGGGCTGGGAAAATGCCGCGCAAAAAGCTGTGGATGAAGCACAAAAGACCATTCGGGACATTCGATCGATCTACATTCAAGATCAGTCAGCCAGAGTAGAAGAGGGAAAAATTGTGAGCTATCGAATCACGGCAAAAATTTCTTTCGAGATCGTATCGTAAGTGTAGGTGATCGTCATGTTCGTAAGCCCTTCCAAAATATACCTTTTGACACAGGCGATGGAGGGGTGAGTTTGTTTTTGCAAAAGCTAATGTGCGGAATGTATCGAAATCCTCATTTTGACCCCCAAAAAAAACACCATACGCCCAAAGGCTTTAAAAATACGGAACCATGGCATTTCAATAAAAATGCTCTCGATTTTTTTAAATGGCGTTGGGAAGCAATTTTTAAAGAGATCGATCGACCAGGGATAGATGTGCTTCCCTATCACCCTTTGGACGAGGAAAGCATTGCTTCAAACCCTCAGGAACCTTTGATCACATGGCTTGGACACGCAACGGTGTTGTATCAGATTCAAGGAAAGAATATTCTTACGGATCCTCATTTTTCTGATCGCGCATCTCCTGTGCAATGGTTTGGTCCTCGTCGTTTCATGAGGCCTGCCATGAGTCTCGAGGCTCTTCCAAGAATTGACTATGTTGTTATCAGTCATGATCATTACGATCACCTCGATCTCAATTCAATACGTGACCTATATGCTCGTTTTGGCGATGAAATTACATTTATTGTTCCGCTAGGGATTCGAGCCTGGCTCTCTGAGATGGAGATTTTTAATGTACAAGAGTTGGATTGGGAACAGGAGTGGACAGATCAGGGTTTTAGGTTTTATTGTCATCCTGTCCGACATTGGAGCCGAAGAAGTCTGATAGACAAGAACCGTAGACTCTGGGCAGGTTGGGGCATCGAAACTCAGGATTTTAAGTTCTTTTTTACTGGAGACTCCGCTTATACCGAGCAATTTAAAAATATTGGCCAAATGCATGGTCCATTTGACTTGGCAGCCATTCCAATTGGGGCCTATGAGCCTCGTTGGTTTATGAAGGGCGCCCATATGAATCCAGATGAGGCCTCTCAAGTTCATTTGGATCTTCAAGCCAAAAAATCCATTGCCATTCACTGGGGCACTTTCATGCTTACCGAGGAGCATTATTTGCAGCCTCCAAAAGATCTTGCCAAAGCTCTGATGCA
>JAGRAX010000107.1 GCA_020434365.1 Bdellovibrionales bacterium | reverse complement strand
GCCTCATGGACTCTTCTGAAAAACCTTCAATATTTTCACCGATATTGTTCTCTTTTTTGGAGAGCGTAAAAAAATGCGTGATCAAAGCCTCCACGTCATCTTTGCGTTTTCGAAGCGGCGGTAAAAGTAGTTGCACCACAGACAATCTAAAATACAAATCTTCACGAAAAAGCTCTTGCTTGACCATCTCTTTGAGGTTTCTGTGCGTAGCCGTAACGACTCGAACATTGACTTTCTTGGCTCGATCGGCGCCTACGCGCTTGACCTCTCCGGTCTCAAGTACGCGCAAAAGCTTGGGTTGCAAGTCGAGGGAAAGCTCCCCGATTTCGTCCAAAAAAATCGTACCCCCATCGGCCAACTCAAAAGCGCCCTGCCTTGTGGTGGTCGCGCCCGTAAAAGATCCTTTCTCATGCCCAAAAAGTTCACTCTCAATGAGGTTTTCTGCAACCGCGCCGCAGTCAAAAATAATAAAAGGCTTTTTGGCACGCTTGGAATGCTCATGCACAGCTTTGGCCACCAGCTCTTTTCCCGTTCCGGTTTCTCCTCCGATTACAACCGTAACATTGGTCGGCGCAACTTTTTCCAGGACGCCAAAGATTTTTCTCATTTCTATGGACTGACCAATCATGTCCCCAAATTTTCCCTTTTTCGAAGGGTAAATTTCCAATCTCTCATCTTGAGATATAAATTTGATCTTGGTTTTTCCCACGCGAAGATTCGCGTTGCTGGCCAAAAACACCTCTTTGACTTTCACCGAGCCCACATAGGTTCCATTGGTTGAGTCCAAATCCCGCAATAGGTAGCCATCTTTTGTTTTTGTAATCTCCGCATGGTGCCTAGAGACCGTTTCATCTTTAATAATGAGGTCCGACTTATCAGAGCTGCCGATGGTAATGGTCCCCTTGCTCACCGTAAAATCCTTGGTTGCTACATCATCCTGCATCACTACAAGCTTGCTTTTGGGGAGTGTGAGTAGCGTCGGCTGTTCGTCAGCACGTATGATTTTCGTATCTGTTTTGGCCATGAATAAAGTATTTCCCTTCCGAAATCGTGAATCATTTTATTGTATGTGGAATCTCTGTCCCATGCAAGCATAACAAAGGATAGACAGTCATGCCCTACAGCATACGCAAGGCCAAAATAGGCAAAAATCCCTTAGTTTTCAGTAAGTTCTTGATCTTGAGAGAAAAAATTGCGAGGCGTCTGAGGTTGGTCCCACATCTCCAAATACTTACGAGTCATACAGCAAAGCAAAAGATCGTCCCGAACAAATTTATTTGAACCCATCAAAGGCGCAAAACACACGCCCACACCCAAAATTTGATTGCTCTGCTCGTGCTTCAAAATGCGGATAACGCGAGAGTGCACTTGAGCCCTAGAACTACCGTTAGAAAGCGTAAAATCAATGGCAGTGCCAATCGGCATGGCTTTTTTTGTCTCTATGAAAGCCCCTGACTTCGACATATTTTTAATAAACCCAAAATTAAGACCCTGGGCATCCTTGATTACAATCCCAATATGGGTATCAAAACGATGTTCATTCCTCATTTCTTTCATCATCATCTCGATATTATGAGACCTTTTTTTTCAAATGTGAAGAGAAAGGCTTGCGAAAAATATCCCATGTACGAAGATACTCCAAAGCCCGCTCCAATTGCAAGTCATTTTTAGCATTTGCGTCATTTTCTTTTCCGCTCTGTTCACGCTCTTTTCCACTCTCAGAGAGGGTTTTTAGGCGACCTTTGAGGTCTTTTTCTCTCAAGGCTCTTGCCTCATTCTCTGATTCCACGGCAATTGCTCGATTCGATACATACACATCCGGGAAATCTCCTACGGCCTGAATGGCTCTGCCTTTCGGAGTATAGTACCTAGCTACTGTAAGTTTGAGGCCAGATCCATCTTCTAGGTCAATGATGGTTTGAACCGAACCCTTGCCAAAACTCGGAGTACCCAAAAGAACTGCGCGCTTGTGATCTTGAAGAGCCCCAGCAACAATCTCCGCAGCTGAAGCCGTGCCTCCATTGATCAATACAATGATGGGAACAAACCTTAAGGTTCCTTCTTTTTTTGCATGCAGAGTTTCTACAAAGGCTCCGTTTTTTCCTTTCGTGGAAACAATCACACCCGACTCTAAAAACAAGTCACTTACAAGTTGGGCCTGTGAGAGAAGGCCTCCTGGATTGTTACGAAGGTCCAAAACGAGCCCCTTTAAGTTCTCCTTTTTATCTAATTGCAAAAATGCTTTGCGAACTTCACGGTCCGTTTTTTCCTGGAATGATTTGATTTGAATATACCCAAGGTCATGTTCCAGTTTTTCGAATTGAACACTCTTGATCTTGATGGTTTTTTTTTTTTTTTTAACTTCATAGGGCTTATCTTCATTTGCATGCTGAAGAATCATTTTGACTTCGCTTCCTTTTTTTCCGCGAATCAATTTCACAAGCTCTACAAGGTTTAAATCTTTCGTGGACTGGCCCGCTACAGATAATATTTTATCTCCCATTTCGACCCCCGCTTGCTCGGCAGGTCCTCCCTTTGTCGGTGTGATCACAACAAAGTCTCGGCTCTCACTCACACCAATTTCAATCCCAACTCCATCAAAGTGTCCCGATGTATCGACTTTCATTTCCCGATAATACTCCGGAGGAAGATAAGCCGTATGTGGATCAAGTCCTGACGTTAGTCCTTTCATCGCATCATCGAGCAGGCTTTCAATTTTGACATCTTCGATGTAGTTGGACTCAATGTATTGAAGAATTCTCGAAAAAACCTGGAGCTTTTTGTATACTCGATCCTGAATTTCTGGAGCCGTAGAAGACTGCTCCGTTGTGGCCTGAGCTGAGGTAAAGAAAACAAAAATAAAACATAAACAAACATAAATTTTTTTCATTGGGACATTATGCGCCTAAGTCCATCAAATCACAAACATTGGGAAAAGCTTTGGCCTCCAAAAGTTAATTTTTCTCAAACCACGGCATGGGGTCAATCGAAATCCCCTTTTGTCTGAGCTCAAAATATAAATAGTCACCCTTGAGAGAACCGGTATCCCCCACTGTCGCCAACACATCACCCACAACGACCTGCTGTCCTTTCTTTACAAAAATTTTGTCCAAATGAGCGTACAAAGAAAAAAAGCCTGACCCATGATCTACAATCACAATTCGTCCATAGCCATCAAACCAATCCACAAAAAGCACTTCTCCATCAAAAACATTGTAAATGTTTTCAGATCTCTTGGCTCGAATGTCAATCCCCTTGTGATACAATTTTGTACCAAGTTTCTGGTCAAAATAGCTCCCATAATGTTTTTCAATTTTACCTTTGACTGGCAAAATCAAATGCCCCTTCATAGCCACAAATCCAGATCCGGATTGAGACTGACTTTTTTGAAGTTGATTGATCAATTTTTGCAAATTTTTGGCTGATTTCTCAAGTTCTCGAATGCTCTTTAGGTAAAAATCTTTTTGATTTTGAACCAAGAAAAGAACTTTAGATCGATCATCTTTTTCTTTTGCAAGCTTCTCTTTTTGAGTTTGCCTATTTTTCCTGCTCTCTTCTAAGTTTTTTTTCTCTGTTTCCAACTGCTTTTTTTCTTTTTGAAGCAAAAGAACATCCTGGTGAAACTCATCTAAATCTTTTTTATCGCTCTCCATCCAACGACTTAAAAGCCACTGGGATCTTCGGATCTGAGATAAATCTTCGGCACCCAGTATAATTTTCAAGTAGTTGAGCTCTCCATGCTTATACATCAAGCCAAGTTGCTTCGAAATCGATTCATTGCGAAGCTCAATGCTTTTTTCGAGCTTTTGAATTTCATGTTCTCGATTTTTAATCTGGTTGATCGATCGCTTGATTCTTTGATCCAGTTTTGAGATTTCCTCAACCAGCTTAGCTTCTTTTTGTTCAAGCTGCTTTAAAACATCTAGAATCGAACCCTCTTTTTCCAAAAGGTTCTTCAGTCTTTCTTTTTGATCGGAGATTTTTTTTTCAAACTCCTGAAGATGTTGCTGCTTGGACTCGATATTATTTTGTCCATAAGCATAGGCAGAAATCAGACATAGCAATAACGAAAGTACAATCTTCATGATCGAATATATTTTTCAATCGCAAAGAATGAGCCCACGCACCCCACAGCAATGCCAGAAACTAAAAAAACTCCCATATCGGCATAGGAAAAAAAACTCATCTTTGAACTAAAAAGTCCTGACCAAGAGGAGGCAATCTCGTGGTTGACCATTGAATGCGCCCAGGCAAGCATTGCAAGTGCAAAAACAGAGGCCAAAAAGCCTTCAATGAATCCTTCCAAAAGAAAAGGAAATCGAATCATCGCTTTGGTGGCCCCAATCAAGGTTTGAATTTCCAATTCATCCCTTCTTGAATGAACGACCAATCTCATAGTATTTGCAATCACAAATACCATCGCAATCAAAAACAGAAAACCCACCAATGCCAAGCAGCGATTGATAAGCTGAAATAAATCAATCCATTTTTTTAGCCACACTCCACCATCGTCAACATCCGAAACGCCTTTGTATCTTTTAATTTTTGTCGAGAGACTTTCCAGGTCTTGAGAAGCTTTGATTTCTTTTAAAAGCTTTATCTCAAAGGAAGGTGGAAAAGGATTTTTTTTCAACACTTCCAACATAGCCCCCAACTCCTGATGTGATTTTAAAAATGCTTTTTTTGCGTCATCTCTAGAAACATATTCGCATGATTCTATGAAAGAATCTTTGCACACGCTTTCCACAAATTTTTTCTGCTCTGTGGAATCGAATGCATGGTCCAGATATGCAGAAATCTGCAAATCAAAAGTTGAATCCACCAAGCTTTTTTTTGCATGAGAGAAAAAAAGCACCCCCCCTCCCACGAGAAAAAAGACCAAAACCATCGTCAAAATCGAAACAAAATGAAGGCCCATATGTCTCTTAAAACTACGCAGTGCCGTTTGAATGAGATAGAGAAGAACTTGCCCGTTCATTCTTGACTCACTCGAATTTGATTGAGATCAATCACACGACCCTTCATATGCTGCACCAGACTTTGATCATGTGTGGCCATAAGCACCGTAGTTCCACGCACATGAATATTCTTAAAAAGATCCAAAATCTCCATTGAAAGTTCTGGATCTAGATTCCCTGTAGGCTCATCCGCCAATAAAATTTTGGGTTCATTTACCAATGCTCTTGCAATGGCAACTCTCTGCTGTTCTCCCCCCGACAACTGATGTGGAAAATGCTGCAAACAGTTTTCCAAACCCACCATTCGCATCATAGAGGTAACTTTTTGACGTATTTTTCTTTGAGACCAACCCAAAACCTTAAGGGGCAATGAAACATTTTCGAAAATTGTATAATTTGAAATCAGTT
>JAGRAX010000106.1 GCA_020434365.1 Bdellovibrionales bacterium | reverse complement strand
AATTTTGTAAAAAAAGCCCAGCAAGAATGTGGAAGCATTGACCTTTTGGTCAATAATGCGGGACTTGCTTTGGGTGTGGATCATCTTGCAGACGCAGATCCTCAAGATTGGACCACAATGATGGACGTGAATTTTATTGGAGCCATGAAAATGACTCGGGCTATTCTCCCCTTCATGAAGGATCATAGCGGTGCCCGTATCATTCACATCGCTTCCATAGCGGGTCGGGAAGCCTACGAGGGGGGTGGAGGATACTGCGCAAGCAAAGCTGCAATGAAATCTATGAGCCGCAGTCTGCGTTTGGAACTTCTCGATCGTGGAATAGGCGTGAGCTGCATTGATCCGGGTTTGGTCGAAACAGAGTTTAGTAGGGTTCGCTTTCGTGGGGATGAAGAGAAAGCCAAAGCCGTATACGCAGGTGTCGAAGCCCTAACAGCAAAAGACGTCGCCAAAACCATCGCTTTTGTGGCGATGCAAGAAGCTCATGTCAATATTGATGATGTTTTGATCACACCAATGGCTCAAGGTTTTACCAAAAGAACCATTCGAAAAACTCAATCTTAAAATTTTTTCAAGCTTGTAAGATACACTTGCTTGAGAGTTGGAATATTGAGTTCCTCGGCTCTTACTGTTGGAAGTAAACCCATGTTCGATTGAATGTGATCCAAGCACGATGGAGAAACTTTTTGTTTTTTGAGTTGATGAAAGAGAGTTTTTCTTCGCCCCTGAAATAGCAAAGCAATCCAATCAAAAAAGCCTTGTTGTATGTCTGGCTCAATCAAAGGAATTTTTTTTGGAGTGAGTTCTATGAGTCTAGATTCCACGTCAGGTTGGGGATAAAAGCTGCCTCGGGGCACTCTGGGTCCCATACGTGTATCACATAGAGATTGAATCCAAATGGACAACCGCCCAAAAGCTTTGGTTTTTGGCTCTGCGCAAATTCGTAGGACCAATTCTTCTTGCAAGAGAAAGACCATCGACGCAATGGATGAGGTGTGCTCAAGAAGCTGTTCGATGATTTTGGTAGACACTCTATAAGGCAAGTTAGAAAAAATATGGACGGGATCACTTTTTATGATCGCTCTATAATCAGTCAGCGTTGCATCTTCCATCATCAAATGAAAATTCTGAGAGTGTCCAAAACTTTCTCTTAAGTGGGTTTCAAGTTTTTTATCTTTCTCGATACAAATGAGAGTTTCACAGTGTTTTTGAAGTTGTTCTGTAAGAGCCCCTAGGCCGGGACCAATCTCTATGATGGTCTTTTTCTGCGTAAGACCTGCCCAACGTAAAATTTTTTTTGCGCTTTCAGGATGATGTAAAAAATTTTGACCGAAACTTTTTTTGGGTCGGATCTCTAGCTGATCTAACAATCTTTGGACAGAGCTCATGATTCTACATGCAAAGGAATGTATGGGGTGGCATCAAGGGTCAGCTCGCTGTATTCACCACGCTGCAAGCGATGAAATCCTGCGCAGGCGATCATCGCTGCATTATCCGTACAGAGTTTCAGAGGACTTAAAAAAAGCTCGACCTTCATTGAGTTCATACAGGAGTCTAGCTTGCTTCGCAGGCGGGAATTGGCAGCAACGCCTCCACATAATACCAAATTGTTGATTCGGGTTTTCGTTATAGCTTTTTTAAGTTTAGAAATTAAGGAATCTACAATGGCTTCTTGATAAGAAGCCGCCACATTGGATAGAGTTTGCGCATCTTTTGGAATGCCGTGTTTTTGGATCCAGGTTGCAAGTGAGGTTTTGAGGCCACTGAAACTAAAATGCTCTGAATGAGGCATGGGCCTTGGAAATTGAACAAAGCTTGGATCTCCGCTCTGGGAGAGGCGATCAATCAGGGGCCCCCCAGGAAAACCCAGGCCCAAAAGCTTTGCCCCTTTGTCAAAAGCTTCACCCGCAGCATCGTCTATGCTCCAGGCAATGGCCTGAATATCTGAAAGGTTTTCAACTTTGTACAGGTGCGTATGTCCGCCAGAGGTTACAAAACCCAAAAAAGGAAACTTAGGAATCTTGTCTCCAAGGAAACTTGCCATCAAATGGCCTTCAATATGGTGAACCCCAATCAAAGGTTTTTTTAAGGAAAATGCCAAGGCCTTGGCAAAGGAAAGTCCTACGAGGAGACTGCCAATCAGCCCTGGTCCTTTGGTCACAGCAATGGCATCGATATCTTGAATTTGGATCTGAGCTTCTGTGAGCGCCTTTTCGAGCAAAGGTAAAATGTTCATGACATGACTTCGTGACGCAAGCTCAGGGACTATTCCTCCATATTGCTCATGAACCTCAAATTGCGATTGCGTCTGTAAGCTAAGAATATCTCGACCATCACGCAAAAGCGCGATCGAAGTATCGTCGCAGGAACTTTCAATGCCCAAAATGATCATAGATGGAACAAATACGCGGCCTTGGATAAAGGATCAAGATGAAAAAAATGCGGTAGCCTTCGGTGACCCTATTTCCAACCGGGTTTTAGCCAATTTTCATAGACATCCATGGCAGAAGCAAGGTCCAATCTATAAACGTATGTTTCTTGTTTCGCATATTGTTTGAAAAATGTCATAAGCTCTTTCAGGCTTTTTTGATTTGTATCATCTGATTCTAGAATGTTTTCGACAAAATCTTCTTCCAAATAGATCTCATTATTTTCAGCTAACGGTTTCGAAAGCTCTTTGAGTTTACCGAATGTGTTCTCAGGGAGCTTCCAAGCATTTTTTATTCCTAGACGTAGGACTTGAGTTGTAATTGTTTTTTTTAGTTCCAGTTCTTGCTCTTTTCTCAGGTCTTTTTTTAATTTGTTTTTCCAAAAAAGTTTTGCACCTAAAACGACATCAATAAGCTGCGAACTATATTTGCTTGGGTTTTGGTCCAAAAACCAAAGATAGGATTCAACATAACCAATACTGGGGTCATTTTTTTGTCCAGTTTCTACTGGCTCAATATCAAATTCAAAATGATTTTCTTTTTTGTCTTGTATTTGTCTTACACGCATGAAGAGCAGAGACATAAATTTGTCAACAAACTCTTGATGGGGAATATGCGCCCAATTTCCAAATCCGATATTGAATAAGCGTTGCTCATTTGAGCCTCTGTCCATCCAGAAGTCTATAAGTTTTACGGTGGCTTTTGCTTGACCTGGGTGAATCAAAGGCAATCCTTCCATTAGAGTTCCAATTTCATAGTCAGAAAAATGATTGAGTAATTCCTGCGATGAAAGAATTTGTAAAAGTACTGCTGTATCATTGCTTGGTAAGGGAAGTGAAAATCTTCTAAGATTGTAGTACCGCTCAGTGATCCACTCCCAATTTTCCAATAATTCATCTTGTTTGAATCTCGCAAAATAACTTTGATCTAGATAGCTATATACGGCATCAAATATTTTTTGACCTGGATCTTTAAGGATAAAACAATTCTTATTAACAGCGAGGACTCTTTGTGTAACTTTCCAAAAGGACAAAAGCCACATGGGGTCACTAACATTTACTTGATCAGGCGCATTGCTGTTGAAGTCTTCAAAGGAGATTTCAAAAGCTTTGGTAGGAAATCCTTTTTCAATACTTTTGCCTTGGTACATTTCGCAGAAACGTAAGGCATCTAGAGGTTTCCACATCGCAAAGGGACCATCATTTAATGTGTTCATTTCATGAGGTTTAATTTTAGATATAGTGGTGTCGTTCTGAATGATGTTGATTAATTCATCCCTTGTAAAATCATACTCTTTGTCGGTATTTTGGCCGGCAGCATGCTGACTCAAAAATAACAAGGCAAATAATGTGAAGCAAATTGTGGTTCTGCTGACTGTTGCAAATATAATCATTGCGTGTTTTACATCCTTTATACTTGGTTTTTTGTAGAGCATTCTTGAAACGCTCTTTAAAAAGGGTTCAGTATCAAAAAAAGACACAAAGCACAATAGGTCCGTTTGCAATGCTGAGGCTTGGACGATGGGGCTCTTGGTTCTAACTGTTCTTAATCTTATAGAGAAAAGCCTTGGCTTTTTCGGAGGCGACGGTGTCGGGGCATTTTTCTAGGACTTCTTCGAGAAAGAGCTGGGCGTTTTTGTTGTCATTGAGCTTAGAAAAGGCCAGTCCTTGTTTGAGCATGGCATCGCATTTTTTGTTGCTCTTTGGGTATTGATCAACCACGCCTTGCCATGCAGTGATGGCGCGTGCGTAGTCTCCTTGCGTATAATAACCTTCCCCAATCCAGTACTGCGCATTGGGGGCCAGGGGACTTTTGGGGTGGGACTGTACAAAAATTTTAAATTTTTGGATGCTTCGGCTTTTATTTTTCTCCTGGTTGAATTCTTCCAAAATGCTTTGATATTCAGAAACTTCACCGCTCTCTTTTTTTTGCCCTTCGGTCGGGGCTACATCAGGCAAGTTAAGCTCTGGATCAGGATTGAGTAGACTTTGGTCCGTTGCGCTCTCTGGTGAGCTGTGACCCTGAAGCGCAGGTGATGGATCTTGTGGAGTTTCGTATTCTCTCTTTTCGAGCTCAGAAAGTCTAAAATCAAAATCCTGAAGAATTTTTTGATCCTTTTTGTTCTGGGTTTCAATCTGATGCTCTAAAGACTCTTGATTTCCTTCGATTTGATTGATGCGAGATTCGAGCTCTTGAATGAGTGCTTTTTGATCTGCGATCCTTTCCTGAAGATCAGATGCAGATAGTTTCCTGCTGATTGCAGATGGAGGATTTTGATCAGATACAGAACTAGGAGGAGGCCCGATTCGACATGCAGTCAAAAGGGGCCCCCCACATAAGATAACAATCACCCAAGGCCATGATTTCATCGCGATCTCCCTTGAGGTGATTCAAAATTGTTTATTAGTTGATGACAACAAGCTCAGCGCGACGGTTTCGAGACCATACAGACTCTCCGTCACCGTTGGCTGCTGGGCGCTCTTCACCAAAGCTCACACCTTCAAGTCTTTGCTCAGAAACACCGAGATCTCCCAAATACTCAAGAACGCTTTGAGCTCTTTTGTCACCCAAAGCCAAGTTGTATTCACTGCTACCTCTTTCGTCGCAGTGTCCTTGGATGCTGACCTTCACTGTGGAGTTCTTTTTGAGAACCTCTGCAATGGTTTTAAGCTGGTTTCTCTGCGCCGAGGTCAAGGCATACTGATCGAAATCAAAATACACTGTAGGCAAGTTAGATAAAATGGCCTTGGCGTCTTCATCTGAGATGTCTGAGCTGTCAAAACCACCATTTTCTCCAGCTGCAGCATTTGAGGATGTGTTGGCATCTCCAGCCTCAGAAACTGTTGTGGAATTTTTCTTTCCGCAAGCAGTCACTAGAAGGCCCATCAATAAAGATAGAGTCAATGTGTGTAAAACTTTTTTGGTCATGTTGTTTTCTCCCTTGGA
>JAGRAX010000105.1 GCA_020434365.1 Bdellovibrionales bacterium | reverse complement strand
CTAGTTATAGATACAGGCATAGGAATTGCGAAGGAAAAATTAGAATCTATTTTTGATAGTTTTGAACAAGGAGACAACTCCAACACACGTAGATTTGAAGGCACTGGACTTGGGCTTACCATCTCTAAATCTCTTTGTGAGCTTTTGGGATATGACATCACTGTCAGCAGCACGGAAAAAAAAGGTTCAACTTTCGTCATTCATATTCGAAGCTAAGGCCCTGACTCTTCGATCAATTTCATCAGCTGCATCCACAGCTGCATCCCAGCCTGTATAAATCTGCATTTTTTTTCCGCTCACCAAATCACCTACAACAAATACATTGGCAACACTGCTCTCGAATTTTTCTGACACGATGGCTCTTCCCTCTATATCTACAGCACCCTTTAGGTGTAAAAGCAGATGATTATAAGCAATGATTCCAAGTGCAACAATCGCTTTTGAACATTGAATTTCATTGCCTTCTTCGAGTTTGAAACCTCTCAAACCACTTCGAGAGTCTCCATATATAGATTTAATTTCCTTTTTATGAATGCGCATGCCTAGATTCTTTGCCAACTTCAATGCGTCTTGAGAGTATTTTGGACGTCTATGTGTGCTCACAATATCTATATTCTTGTGACCATAGCGTTCCATCATGAGTTTTCCAATATACACTGCTGAATCTTTGTCTCCCAAAATAGAAATTTTTTTTCCTATTGTATGATGACCATCACATCGAACGCAATAGATGAGATCACCTCGATTTGCATACATAAAGAAAGGTTCCATTTCTCCTTCAATCTTGGGCTGAATATCCATGACCCCTGTAGCCAAAACAACATGTTTTGCATAAGAGTAAGATACAGAAGCATCATCTTTTTTTTGATGATGAATGAGAAACAATTGATCTTTTTTTTCTATATTTATAGCTTTTGTTTGTATAACTGTTGAAAATTGATGAAGGTGAGAATGACTAGAAATCCATTCTAGTGTTTGCTTTGAAGAAAGCCGAACTGGATTTTTAATATTATGCATACCCGGAATGTTATCAACAGAGTGAATCCATGTAGATCTAGCTCTTTTTTGAGTCCAGGAATTTCCACGAATCAATAAAGCATGATTCGCATTTAAAACAGCTCTCAAATGAGCCATGACGCCTGCAGAACCTCCGCCTATAATCGCGACATCAAAAATTTTTACTTTGACATCTGATGGATTTACTTTCCTCACAAAACCAAACCTTCCCTAGAAATCCATACCGGTATCATCCATGCCCAAACTTTCTCTAAAACTATAGCTACAACCTTCTTGATAGAATCTTTGCACCAAAGGATCACAAAAAATTGATTTCTTGCTCCAATCTCTAATCCATAAATTTTCCAAAGATCTGACCCTGCTTGCTGCAACATAAGCCTGACCTGGCTCCCACAATCCTTGTAAGGATACGGCAACTTCATCTAAAGTCATTCCCTGAGCTTTATGTATGGTGCTTGCCCAAGCCAACTGCAAAGGAAAATTTTGAGCTGTAGCTTTTACATCTCCATTCCCATCTAGATACGAAAATGCCACTTTCTCAAACTCAAAAGGACGCTGCTGCTCTCCTAATCCTACAGTAATTTCATCTTCCTTGATGGCCAACACAATACCCGTACTTCCATTGACGTAGCGAAGTAAAGGGTCGTTGATTCTTATCATAACTTTCGCACCTATTTTTATATGTAAACACTCCGAAATTGGGGCATTTTTTTTTAAAGCTTCAATATAGTTTTCGTGACCGGAATATTTTGTTGGAATACTGACTAAGTTTTCTGAAAGGCCCGCAAGTTTTCTCGCATTAAAATCTTCTGCTTCCATCCTTTTCGAAAACAATTGAGTCCCTTGAAAATCAAAAGGAGGTCCATAGCGTTCATTCAAAATTTCTTCGACTTCATCTGAAATCGTTCCCTCTCTCATTTGCAAAAGAAAATGTGAAAAAGTATCGGCTTTGCTCCTCATATTCTCATCTAGAATGATAGGGTGAAAACATGCCCGTTCCCAACTCGAACTCAAAAATGCCCAGGGTGGAAATTTTTGGCCTCTTGCAATCGGAGGGAGTTGAGCAAAATCACCAATCGAAATGATTCGAAGACCTCCCCAGGACCTATTCTCATCAAGTAGTCTTCTACATATAACTTCTGCAATATCCAAAACAGGGCCAGGAATCATAGAGATTTCATCAATTACAATGGCTTTTGCTTTTCGCAGACGATAACGCACATGCCTATTGCTCACACTTCTTTCAATGATTTCATGTGCCTGACCTTGCATGAGTCCCAATCCAAAGAAACTATGAAAAGTCCTGCCTCCTACAAGAACCGCCGCAGCACCTGTACTCGCCAAGACAGGAAAGTCTTTTCGTGTATCCTTATCTCGAAGGTATTTCGAAATCAAAAAACTCTTCCCAGACCCAGCAGCCCCAGAAAGAAATACATTAGACTCAGATTGCGTGAAAATCTCCAGAGCTTCCTGTTGAGATTGCGAAAGTTGAAGCTCTGGAGACAACAAAACAGTTAATTTTATACGAAAGTATAGAGCGTGAAATCTCTCGCTTCTTGTCTTAGATCTGTCAATACTTCTTCATCAATACCTGTCAAACTCACCAAATCATCAATGGACGACTTTCGAATCATGGATAGAGAAGGGACTCCGATAGCAAACAACTTCTTAAGATCGGTCTCTTTATACTTGCGCGTTTTGACTTTGATCGTTTTATAAAAGGCCACAATATTTAAAACCGCAATGGAGTGCCCTCTATATGTAAGCGAAAATGTCGTTTTGATGGGTTGAAAAGCCTCAACAAGAGCTTGTGTTTGATCCCAGGTAATCTCTTTTGATTGACTGCGATTGATTTTTTTCACAATCCGTTGCAATTCAATGAGACGTCTGGTTTCGTCATGAAGTCCTGTCTTTTTGCAAGTCAAAATCAATGGACTGACTACGTATTCTATCAAGGTAGTAATATCTTTTGTAACAACACCCTGCTCTACTGCTTTGACATACCGAACCACAGGCCCCATATAGTCTCGAGCAATAGATAAAAACGTTTTTCTCATTTGAGCGTATTCTGCTGTGCTGCTCTGTTTGCGCGTCGTTTTGTTTTTGGAGGATTTTTTACGACCGGATTTATCAATTTGAATTTGAGTAAAAGCCTGGTCCAAATCCCCAAAAAAACTGTCGTCCAATACCTCATCAAATATAGGTGAATTGAGGTTTTGATCTTGGACTACCGTAGATCTAGGCATAGTGTCTCCTTTATTGTGTTCTATGTAGAGTAGATGATTGTTATGTTGCATCCGATTAGACAATGTCGCCTAATGTATTGTATGGCAGTTTTCAGGTCAAGTATTTTGAATTTTTCTTGAGCGTGTGGGCCTATTCATCACTGGATTCGAGCTTTTCTGAGCATTCAAGCCAGCGCGTCTCCAAATTTTCGATCCTCATCTGAAGATACTGTCTGCGTTGTACTTTTTCTCCGAAATCTTTAGATTTCATAGAAATCGGATCAATAAGAAAAGTATCAAGTTCTAGCGCTTCTTTCTTCTTTTCTTCCAGCTCACTCTCAACCTCCTGAAGTTTTTTTCTCACATTCACACGGTCTTGATATTGTTTCTGCCTCTCACGTGCTTCCTGTCTTTTTGCTTCCTTTTTGTCCTGTCCTTTTTTTGCGGAAATTTTTTCCGACACATTAAGAGTTGTTAGGTTTTCTTGTTCAAAGATACGCTGCTGATAATCTGTAAAATTACCGTGGTAAATGTGACACTCGTTTTGCTTAATCTCATAGATCTGCTTCACGGTTTGATCCAAAAAAGTGCGATTGTGAGACACAACAAGTACCGTTCCCTCATATTCTCTCAATCCTTGAGCTAGAGCATCACAACTTTCCAAGTCCAAATGATTGGTCGGTTCATCGAGTAGCAAAAGCCCAGGCTTTTCCAAAAGAATTTTAGACAAGCTCAATCGGGCCTTTTCTCCTCCGGAAAGAACATGAATATCTTTTTCCAGGTCTTTTTGAGTCAGACCCAAATTTCCTGCCACACGATAAACTTCTTCTACTTGTACAGCACTAGATTGAGAAAAGAGATAATTTTTTTTTTTTTTTTCTAAAGGCAGATCCTCCATACGATGTTGTGCGTAAAATCCAAGCTTGACAATTGGAGACACAAGTACTTTACCCTCTAAAGGAGGTAATTCTCCACTACATGTTTTTAAGAATGTAGACTTTCCCACACCATTGACACCAATAAGACCAATTTTTTTTCCTCTTTCGATCAAACACTGATCTAAAAAAAACAGAGGATCATTCACATCATACCCAAACTTTGCCTTTTCAATATTGATAACAACTTTTGGAAGTCTCTCACTGAGCTTCAATGAAAAACGGGCCATCCTCGATGAATCGGGAGGGATTTGCTCAGAAAGCTCTTCGATCTGTTTTTGCATGCTCTCTGTACTTTTGAGCTTGCTCTGAGCTTGCCTTGCCTTACTTGCTTTGGCTCGAAAACGGCGAACAAAGTCTTCCATCTGAGCGACCTTCTTTTGTTTGCTTTTAATCTCAGATTCAAGTTGCTCAAATTTTTGCTTCTTAGCCTCTTCATATTTGCTCAAAGAACCGGGCCAGTAATACATTTTGGGTGGTAAGAGTTCAATGATCTGTCCGGATACTCTTTCAAGCAAAGAGCGGTCATGCGTAATGAGCATAAAGGCTTTTGAATAAGATCTAAGATATTGCTCAAACCATAAAATCGAAGACATATCGAGATGATTTGTAGGTTCATCCAGCAGCAAAAGATCTGCCTCTTGCAAAAGCACGCCTGCAAGGTGAGCTCGAATCAACCACCCTCCGCTAAATTCAATACATGGAGTCTCAAGATCCTCAGCGGAGAAACCCAAACCCATAAGAATTTCTTTGGCCTTGACAAGCACATGCTGACCTCCCAAAGTTTCAAAATTGGTTTCGGCATCTTCATATTTCTTAAGAACGCCCTGACTTTGGTCGCTCTCCAGCTGAGTACGAAGATTCTCTACTTCAGCTTTGGCTTCTTGCCACCTCTCATGAACACTTAAACTTGCAGATAAAATCGTTTGACTGGGACTACTGGACCAATCCTGCCTCATCCACGCAAGTGTTTTCTGCTTGGGGATTTGAATTTGCCCCCCATCCAAGCTTTCGATCTGGGCCATAATTTTAAAAAATGTGGATTTTCCGGCACCGTTGCGTCCTAACACACCGATTTTTGCATTTTCAGGAATTGAAAATGATACATCCTTAAAAAGAGTTTGTTCTCCAAACTGCTTGCTGATGTTGTTGACCGATATCATAAACTCGCCTGGCACATATCAAACCGGCAAAAAAGGTGAATTTTTTTTGACACTCAGCTCAAAAAAGACCAATATCTGCGACAATTTTCGTGAGCAAGCCAAAAAAGACATTTTCC
>JAGRAX010000104.1 GCA_020434365.1 Bdellovibrionales bacterium | reverse complement strand
TCTTGACCTGATTGACCTTCGTTTTGATGCATATGGCCTTGAAAAAGACTTGGTCAAAATGTTTTTTCCTCTTCACTATTTTTCAACCATCGAACAACAAGCGAAAAATAATCATGTAGATCCATTTTTGCTCACTTCGCTCATCAAACAGGAAAGCGCTTTCGAAGCTCAAGCCATTTCAAGAGCAGATGCCAAGGGGCTCATGCAATTGATTTACCCTACGGCCAAGAAAGTGTCCCAAGATATCGGCATCAAAAACTTTACCGAAGATCAACTGCTGATGCCAGAGATCAACATCACCTTGGGAAGTAAATATTTTTCTGATCAAATTGCCTCTTATGGCGGGAAAGTTCCCTACGCTCTGGCAGCCTATAATGCAGGCCCCCACAGAGTCAATACATGGATTGAAAGATGGGGAGATCTTCCAATGAAACAATTTATTGAACTCATTCCTTTTCAAGAAACCAGAAGTTATGTGAAGTTGATATTCCGAAATTATTATTTTTATCATCTGCTGGAAAAAGGCCGATCACCTCAGAATACTGAAAAATTGGGACTATAGACCTCTAGAAGCCCGAAACCATATCAGAAAAGAACTTTATCACAAAGCTTCGGATATCCGCTCTGCATATGGTTTTGAGGTGCATTTTTGTTGACTTTAATTTTTTTGATTGTTAGCGTACTTCTGCAAGACTAACATTGCCCGCAAACTCAAAGAAATAGAGATCTTGCGGATGACTTAACCATAACAAACCTTATAAGGGAGTATTGTTACCATGACAAAAGCAGAATTGATTGAAAAAGTAACCACAACTGTAAAACATAGAGACCTTTCTAAAGCGGCCGTTAACGAAGTTGCAGACGCAATTTTTAACAACCTTTCTAAAGGAATCAAAAAAGACAAAAGATTTACTTACCCAGGTTTTGGAACTTGGACTGTAAGAACCAGAAAAGCCAGAAAAGGTAGAAACCCACAAACAGGTGCAGTAATCAATATTCCTGCAAGCAAAACAGTAGGATTTAGACCTTCACCAGAATTCAAAGGAATTTTGAAATAGACCTAACAGACCTAATAAAATCCAAAAGGCCTTTGCTCTTAAAAAAAGTGAGCAAAGGCCTTTTTTTATATTGTATTGTATATTGAAAAATTTTTTAAAGATTGGAAAGAATCGCAGACACGAATTGTTCAGTATTTGCCGTCCCACCAATATCTCTAGTCACATGTGCTGGTTCGCCACTTTCCAAAACTTTAAGAAATGCCTTTGTAATTTTTGTAGCCGACTCTTTTTCTCCGATATATTCCAACATAGATACGCCACTCATCAAACAGGCCAAGGGATTGGCCACGCCTTTTCCGGCAATATCCGGGGCACTTCCGTGGACAGCTTCAAAAATCGCGCAATCGGGACCGAAATTTGCTCCAGAAACCACGCCTAAGCCTCCTACAAGACCCGCACATAGATCACTCACAACATCTCCGTATAGGTTTTCTAAAAGAAGTACATCAAACTGTGTCGGATCTTTCACCATTTGCATGCAGGCGTTATCAATAATCAGGTCATCAAATTCTACTTTCCCCTGATATGACTTTTCATGAACTTTTCTTGCGCAGTCCACAAACAAACCATCCGACATTTTCAAAATATTGGCTTTATGAAATGCGGTGACTTTTTTGCGCCCATTTTTTACAGCATAATCAAATGCAAACTCCGCAATACGTGTACAGGCTTTTTCTGTTGCGACTTTCAAACTCTCTACAACTCCAGGAACCACCTCATGCTCAATGCCTGAGTACAAACCTTCTGTATTTTCTCGAATCACAACCAAGTCTACATCTTCATAGCGAGTCTGGACTCCTTTGAGAGAGTACACAGGTCGAACCGCAGCATACAAGCCAAAGTGCTTTCTCAAAGATACATTGATACTCCGAAAGCCCTTACCCACAGGGGTCGCTATGGGCCCTTTCAGAGCAATTCTATATTTTTCAATGGCATCTAAGGTCGATTGAGGTAACAGTTCGCCCGTTCTTTGGGCACAGTCTCCCCCAGCATCCAACTCAATCCAATCTATTTTTACGCCAGTAGCGTCAATTATTTTGGTTGAAGCCCGAGTAACTTCGGGACCAATTCCATCTCCAGGCAATAAACAAATCTGATGTGACACCGTATCAACTACTTTCTATGATCAATGGTTGAGTGTAAATGGTCGGGGCGAGAAGATTTGAACTTCCGACCCCTTGCACCCCATGCAAGTGCGCTACCAGGCTGCGCCACGCCCCGTCCAAAATCTCTGGCTGTATACCGCAAAAACCCTCAAAAAGCCATAAGAGAAACAAAAGCCTTTTGAACATCCATTAATTCTTTGACGGGAATTCGATCCAAAGGTCTTCTCCTTCGGAGATGACCGGATAGGTTTTCAGAGCAAAAGCTGGATCCGAAACAAAGGATCCGTCTTTGAGATTGAACTTCCATGCATGCCAAGGACAAATCACCATGCAACCCTGTAGATCTCCCTGATCTAAAGGTGCTCCCTGATGCAAGCAAGCGTTTTCACAGGCAAAAAAGCCCTCCTCCGTATGAAACACCGCAATTTCTTGTCCCTGAATCATCACGGCTTTGCCTTTCCCGACCGCAAGCTCAGACTTTTTTGCGACTTTGATTCTTCGTGTAGACATAGGAATGAAAAGATCTATTCAAGCGCAAAAGAAGATCCACAACCACAGGTAGACTTTGCTTTTGGGTTATTAAAACGAAACCCCCTTGAGGTGAGAGACTCAAAATAATCCAACTCTAAACCCTCTAAAAATTTCATACTCTTGGGATCAACCAAGACCTTAATTCCATTTTTCTCAAATACATGATCTGTATCTTTGGCTTCATGATCCAAATCCAGCTGATACGAGAAACCTGAACAACCCCCTCCTCGAACTCCCAAGCGCAAGGAAAGAAGTGGATCATTTTGTTGCTTTTGCAGCTTTTCAATTGCCTCAAAGGCTTTATCTGTCACGGTAATCATATCCTAGACATCATGGAACTGAGAAAGATCTTTTTCCTGCAAAATATTTTTCATATGCTCAAACTCTTTTTTCATTTTTCTCAAAAACTCTCGGTCCGAAGTGAGACCTTTCACCTGACCCAAAAGATTCATCTGCTCTTCTAAGCTGGGGGCTGATTTCTTTTTCTTCTTTTTTTTCAGCTGGGTTTTGGCTCCTGAGATTGTGAATTTCTCATCATAAAGAAGGTGTTTGATCTCCTGAATTTTTTCTACATCTTTGCGTTGATAAAGTCTCTGCTTATTCTTGGTTTTCGAAATTTTGAGATTAAACTCTGTCTCCCAATATCGCAGCACATAGGGCTCTACCTCAATAATTTCAGCTACTTCCCCGATTTTGTAAAAATATTTATGTGGGAAATTTTTTGAGGACATATTCTTTTTCTATCTAGATTTCACAAAAAATTCAAGGCCTTATCTTTATAGGCAGGCAAGACATTGGAGCTAGATCAGCAGAACGTAATCTTCCAGATCCTGAATCACGGATCTGTATTCATGCCTTAGATCAGTGGAAAGCTCTCTACAAAAATTCAAAAATGCTTTCCATGTTTCAATCGTATTTTGAGTCCTCGCGTAGATCCAAAACACCTGAAAAAGTATTCTTTGAGCTTCATCGGCATAGCTATCCTTGTCGAGAATCTTTTGCAGTACTTTTATTGCATATTCCTGGTCATCCAAACTTTTCCTAAAGCTTTCAAACTCTTCTTGATTGTGAGGAAGCCTTGATTCCAGTTCCTGAATTTCTTTCACAAAACCAGAATAGACCTTACCCATTGAGGTTGCTTTTTTCATAGCTTGAAACGGCTCTTCAATTGAGTTTTGTACATTTGTAAGATCAAACATACGGTAATGAAGGGGCAAGAAACAATGCGCTTGAATTGCATATTTGACTTCGGCTTTGGCATTGGGTACCAGAGCAGCGTTATTTGTCCCCATGACAAAAACTCCCATACTCCCTTCAACCTTCTCTGGATCTACATCTTCACCTCTACACAATTGACCGAGATCCAGAGACTCAAATTTGGCTGTATTATCCAATATAAATAAAATATCTAGGCTACTTCCATCAAACTGAAGATCCCAAGTATAGGTCTTTCGCTTATATGTTTTGTCAGCTTTTGTTTCAGCAAAAGCAAAAAAATTGGGTGTACTGCTCATGCTTACACCCTCATCCAAAAAATAATACTCAATAAGCCGATCCGCCATTTTGTTTTCCTTGTAGTGAGTATTGCACTGATCCAGGCGCTGCTCTCCATGATCTGAATGGTAGGTATAATTGATGATCTGATTTTGAATCGGCTCAATGAGGCGAGTAACCGTCACGGCATAAGGCAGGTCACCTTGAGCCCATAGCTTGCCCGCAAATCCCCAAAAAAGAGACATCAACATCACACAACCCACGTAAAATCTCATATCCGACTGTATACGTAGGTTCCAAACAAGCTGTCAAGAAGTCAAAAAAATGACCTCTTACACATCTAGCGTAACTTTGCTTGGCAGGACATCTCTACTTTGCTTACAATTTTTTCGATTGCCTGATCTACCTCTTGATCTTTTAAGGTTCTGTCAAGGCTGGAAAAAGACAAACGGAATCCAAGACTCTTTTCATTTTCACTGAGAGGTTTCCCCTGATAAAAATCAAAGAGAGTTACTTCTGTCAGGTTCTTTACCTTGGCCGAGCTCATCGCATCTTGTATCGATTGAGCCTGAACACTCTGCTTTACAACAAAAGCCAAATCTCGAACGACACTCGGATAAGACGATATTTCTTTCGTTTTGACTTTTTTCAAGCAAGCATCGATCAAAAATTGAGCCTTCATTTCAAATACAAAACTTTGTGGCCATGAAAAAGTTTTGCACACTCTGGGATGTAGGGCCGCAATCAATCCCACTTCTTGATTTCTCATAACAATTTTCGCAGACTGCCCGGGATGATAGGCCTGAGAAAGCTCTTCTTGAACAAGGGTAATTTGACCTTTTATTTTCAATTGGATTTCTAGAAACTCTAGAAATCCCTTGGCATCAAAAAAGTCATAGTCCCTAGCCCCTTCTTTCCAATGAGGAGAACACGCCGCCCCACTCCAAACTGCAGCTAAGACCATTGGCTCTTGCGTCTTCTTGCCATCATGATGATAGACAGGTCCCAATTCAAAAAAAGCTTGAGATGAAGCTGTGTGTTTGGATTGATTGAATGACAAGACTTTAAGCAGAGACGGAATATGAGAACTCTTCATATACTGGAGTTCGTGATTCAAAGGGTTTGCAACTTCGATAGATTGAAGCTGCTCGCCGGCAAAACACTGCCACTGTTCTTTGGACTCAAAGCTGTACGTTTTGGCTTCGAGCAAACCATAGCTTGAACAAATTGCAGCAAGTTTATTTTGACCGGCATATTGATCTCGCAAACTGGGAACTACAAGCAAAGGAGGAAGGGTCGAAGGCAATTGATCGAATCCGGTAAGCCTCGCAACCTCTTCAATCAAATCAATTTCTCTTTCGAGG
>JAGRAX010000103.1 GCA_020434365.1 Bdellovibrionales bacterium | reverse complement strand
TGTTATGGACTCCTCATTTAACATTCTTCGAAGATATGAAGGAATTGATAGAGAGCTTTCTGATTTTATTTCAAAACAATTGAATGATCATGTAGAAACAAAGAAAAATAAAGGAGAGTTACAATGAGTGTAAACGCAGTGGGTTGGTTTGAAATCTATGTTAACGATATGAATAGGGCGAAGGCTTTTTATGAAAAAGTATTTACGCAGGAGTTGGCGCCTTTGCATAATGCTACAGACAGTGATTTGGAAATGTGGTCTTTTGTTGGCGAGATGAATCAATATGGAGCCCCGGGAGCTCTGGTAAAAATGGAAGGCTGTAAGGCAGGGGGAGCCAATGTGATTGTATATTTTTCCTGTCAGGATTGCTCTGTAGAAGAATCAAGAGCTGTCGAAGCAGGTGGCAAGGTCTTTAAGAGTAAGTTCTCTATTGGTGAGTATGGGCATATTGCACTGATCGAAGATACAGAGGGCAATATGATTGGCCTGCATTCTTTGCAATAAAATATTAAGTCATGCTACGCGATCAGGTTGGGGACATAAATTCCCGATTTGATGCGCTTTTCAATTCTGGCTTCAGGTACGCCGCAGATTTTAAGGACGCTTTTAACCAGCGAGGCGTGAGCCAAAGAGGGGGGCACGTCGGGGTTTGTCAGGGTACCGTTGACGGAGTTGAAAGCAGCCGCGCGTTGGTAAGGAAATTCAGGGTTGGGATCCAAACCTCCCGTAACGCCAGGCTTGACTCCAGGGCCTAGGACGATCGCTACATTGTCCCATGTATTGTGGTCTCTTCCTCTCCCCGGACCTCGAGGTTCGAGCGTTCGTCCAAAAACATTGTTGATCATAAAGATCGTGTCGTTTTCCAGGCCTAAACTTTTGACTTCGTCCCAGAGGTCCTGAATGTCTGCAACGCCATTTACGGTTTGTTCAGCTTCAAATTCTAAGTCTGCATCAGAATGGTTGTCTCCGCCAAAGGCAAAGCTCAAACGTACTGCGGCTGTGGCATTGATTTTGAGGAGCGCTACCGCAGCTCTGATGATATTGATCGTGGAGTTGTTGGTCACAGAGGTGAGATAACTCGAAAGTTGGGTTGCATATATGGCGGCTTGGTTTCGAGAAATGGCGTGATTGTCGAGATATTTTCTCTGGGCGAGAGTCCCTTTGCTTTTGAGAGCACTGTAGAGCGCGTCAATGGCTGTGTCCCGCGCCTGTTTCATTACGCTTTCGGTTGCGTTGGTATAGGATTGGAAAAGCTCTTTTAGGGCCTTTGGTTTGATTGGGGCTTCTTCAACATTTTCGTATTCCAATACGCCTCCAAAGCCCATGGGTTTTGGATTCTCAATGCCGAGTGCCGCAGCATTTTCGTAGCTGACCACTGAGGGAAAGATCTCATAGCTGCGACCTTCTTTATTTTTGAGCGCGTTTCGAACGCTCATGACATAGACGCCCTTGGTATGATTGTTTTCCAGTGTGGGCGCGCGAAAAAAATGCATTTGATCACGAATATCGGAAGAAAGCGTGCCCCAGACTTGAGCTCCATCATAGCTTTGGGGTCCGAGTTGTATGGCAGTTTTCACAAAACTGGAAGCATGGGTGCCACTTACTGGGTGTCGAACAACATTCAAGGGAACATTGGGATAGGAGCCCGGTGTGTTTCCGTTTAATGGGTCTCCAGAGCGGTTATGACTAAAAATAAGTTTTTTGGCGGAAGTTGAGGCCATGGCTCCTCGAAGCAAAAACGCTGGAGGAAGGTTAAGAAGCACGGATTTTAAGCCCAGTCCTCCCATTGCTGTAAGAGACTTGAGGATGAATTGACGTCGATTGAGCTCAGCAAGGGACATTACCAATGACTTTTCTTTTTTTCTACTCAAAATCCCACCCCCGTAACTTCTGGGCCTTCACATATGAATCGAAACACCTCTCGCAGGCCGTCTCTCTGCGCATTGGCTCCGCTGCCGTAGGCCACGAAGGCCTGATTATAAATCTCTTCAGCCGCAGTTCGCAGCGCGGTGTAGCGGGGGTGCATGGTATCGATTCCCGCCAAGTATTTTACAAGTCGGTCTAGGTAGCTGCTGTTGTTTTGAGGATTAAAGACAAAAAAGTTCTCGGATCCACCTATATATACATCCGAGAGCTCTCTACATAGCCTCTCGATGCTTCGGGTTGAGATGGCGTTGAGCGTTGGAGGCTGCGCCAAGCCGATGCTTCCTCGAACGACAGTGTCCTGGGGAATGTTATCTGAATAATCTAATGCATCATCTTTGCTACAAAGTTCTTGTCCAAGGTCAAGTTCCATGGGGCTCTGTCCATTGGCAATTTGAAGATCTCGGAATCTTACATTGAGAGTTGAGCAGAGTTGATCTCTACGATTGGCGCTGATGATTCCCTGCGTTTTTTGATAAGTTAGCGTTTCAAATTGATTGGTAATGAGAGGTGAGCTCAAGAGCTCAATCAAAAGGGTTCGGAATTTAAAGCCAGAGTCTTTGAACACTTTGGCCACGCGTATGAGTTCTGCGTCCTTATCATCACATTCTCCGGTGTTAAAATATCGACAAAGTTTTTGCGTCCACCCCAAAGCAAATCTGGGATGGTTGGCGATCGCATTTCCAAAGTCATCCACAGAAGAAAGATTTTGTTGGTATCCAAAAAAAGCAAAAGATCCATTGAGGTTTGAATAGGGGACGTCTTTGAGCCTGTATGACGAGGTCATATTGTTGGTAAATACATTTCTCATCGGATCCATCGCTTTGTGACATAGATAACATTCGCCTTTGGCGTGGTCGTCATCAATCCCTGCTGTAATGGGTTGGTTGGTAGCATCAGCGGTATCATAGGTGAGGTTGAGTCCAGTGATCATTGCCTGGTTCATAATTACGCGCCACTGATTGTCATCATTGGTGACCCACTTCATTCGATTGGCAACGGTTGAAAAAAATCCTACACGAGAGATCTTGAAGGGTGTGCTGTCGTTCTCTTCGAGACCTCTATAATAGGGTATGCTTAAAAAACTTGGGGGACTGATGTTGTCTGCAGCCTGTGTAAAAGTAATAGGTCTCCAGTCATCAAAGTCATCATTCACAAGGCCGTTGGGTTCTAGATACATTTGTTTGGCCTTGTCTCTGCGTCCTGCCAAATCTAGATGGTTGTCACTATCAATTCGAGGATTGTCAATCCAGGCCATGAGAACCATGACTCCTGTGGTGACCTCCCATTTGCGTGTAGTTGCAATGCTATTAAAAGCCAAATCCTGATCAATGAATCTCAAAGCCGTTCGGACAAAAGACTCTCTCAAGTTATCAAACATCATTTCACTTCTGGCTTGAGCTCTTTCGAGCTGATCAGATCCACCGAAATAAGTCAGGTCCGTATTCGCATAGCGCAGTCTACCGGTGTGACGTGGATTCTCTGTATTGTCGTATTCAAAATCTTGTTGGAGGAGCTGTACGAGCATTCGCTTTAAACGAATACGAAACTCAGGTGTGTCGATCCATTCTTCTACTTTTGCGGCCAAGGCATCTTGATCCAAGTGGCCATCTACAATGACTTGACTGATATCGCTATTGCTAGGTCCCTGACCGATCATTACAGATTTGACCTTAGCCAGTGAAGAAATTGGAGGTGTGGCTTCAAAGGGAATGGGGCCAAAGTTTTTGGCTCCTGTGTTTCTCCCGATGTCACTGGTGCAGGCCGATAGAATCAAAAGCATACATCCAAATGCACCTATCCTCGAAGACCTCATCACCTTATTATACCCATTTTCTTGAAAAAAATGTTCATGAATCGAGGCCTTTTATCATAAATTTTTACGAGATCACCTATTTTCAGCAACTTGCAGCGTGAGGATTTAGCTTTTTTAGCTTGCGAGAGGAGCTTCTTCTTGCTGGGATCTTCTTATGGGCTTTTGGGCAGGCCTTGAATACAACTTGTAAAGTCTTTTTTCATTTAAGCGGCGTAACCAAAGTTTACGTCGTAGGAGTCAAAGAAAGGTTAACTTTGCCTTCGCGGTCACAACGCGTATATAGGGTACACAATGCTAAAATTTATTTTTGTATATTTAAACAAAAAATATAAGCGCGTCGTGATGATGCGGTATCTCTTTTGGTTTTTCGCGATCGTTTTGTCCCTTGAGTTGCATGCGGGTTCTGGAATTCATGGATTTGTCGTTGAGGATATTGATGGAAAGCCGCAGCTTCTGTCTCAGTACCAAGGCAAAGTACTTTTGATTGTAAATACGGCTTCGCAGTGTGGTTTTACATATCAATACAGTGGACTCGAAGAGCTCTATCAGAAATATCAAAAGCAAGGTTTTGAAGTGTTGGCATTTCCTTCCAACGATTTTTTGGGTCAGGAACCAGGGGACAACTCGAGTATCAAACTCTTTGTTCAAAATAAAAAGAATGTCACTTTTCCGATGTTTTCTAAGATCCGAGTCAAGCCAGGAAAGACTCAGGATCCTCTATATCAATATTTGACCCAGTCTCCAGATCATACATTTGGAGGAAAAGTGAGCTGGAATTTTAATAAGTTTTTGATCAGTCGAGAAGGTGGGGTCATTGGGAGGTTTTCTACGCGCACTGAGCCCATGGATCCGGAGCTGCTTGAGTCTGTTGAGCGCGCGCTGCAAAGGCCACAAGACAAGCAAGTACAGTAGGATTAATAAGATTTACTTAAAAAGTCAGAAAGAATAGAGGCAGTAGATGAAAGCGATTCGATATGTGTTGGGAAAATTCATTGTACTTTTGGATTGGGTCTTTACGCCTTCTTCCGTTCAGAGAGACAGTCAGGTTCAAAAGCAAATTGAAGAAGAGCTTAAGTCCATGGCCTTATATCAATTTGAGACTTGTCCATTTTGTGTCAAGGTGAGAAGGCAGGCCAAGCGTTTGGGGCTCAGCCTAGAATATCGAGATGCAAAAGATAATCCTCAGCATCGAGAAGATCTATTACAAGGTGGAGGGAAAATCAAAGTTCCTTGCCTTCGATACGAAGATCCCAACGGTCATATGCAGTGGATGTATGAATCTTCCGTGATCAATCAATATCTGTTGAGTCGCTTTCCTCCCGACCTGAAATCTTCGTAGATCAAGCTCTCGTCTGATACGAGAAGCTATGTGCTGAAGAGTGCCAGGTTTTGACGAGGAAATTCACACTGAACATGATGCTTTTTTGCAATGTACGACAAAGAAGTCTTTCCATAAAAACAAACGTGAGTTGGATCCTTGGGGTAGTGTGAAGATTGCAGACTTTGAATGGATTCAAAAAACATGGTTTGGATGCATAAAAATCCCGATTCTTTGAGTAGCGAAAATAAAGTATTGAACTCATGATCTGGCTGATAAAAGTGCTCTACAACCTCGGTACATGTAATAAAATCGTATTTTTTTTCTAGGACATTTTTGTTTGGATAAAAGTATGGATCATAAATGTTCATATTGACTCCTTTTTCCAAAAACATCTGAGATAGAGTGGGGCCTGGTCCGCAGCCATAATCCAAACCTTTCGATGCTGTCGAAATTTTCGAAAGACTGATGTCAAACGCGGGCTGTAAAAATGCTCTATAGTGTAG
>JAGRAX010000102.1:419-5689 GCA_020434365.1 Bdellovibrionales bacterium | reverse complement strand
ACAAGAAGGAAAGCTATTGGCTATTATCGCCTCGGTCTCAGGTCATGATGGAACCTATTCCAACACAGTGTACTCTAGATATTACTATAGGCCCGAAGATATCGTGAAAGATCAGTATTTTGAGGACATCATGATACGCCTACCTGATCGTAAGATCATGATCGACTATAAAAAATTTCATAAACTCAAATCTGTCTGAGAAAAAAGAAGTCGGACCTTATATCCCTCTCGGAACCTCAAAAATGTCTATGCCCACTATACACCATAGACACAATCAAAGATTGATGGTTCATTGGAGGTTCAGCTTTATTAGGATACTATCGCAATATGGTCTTCAATATACCCGTAAAAAAGTACTTTTACCTTATTTTCATGATGATTTGCACACATACTGCATCCGTCCATGCATTTTGCGTATCTCAATTTCCCAGAGACAAAAATATTGGCAAAGATTGCCTTACTGGATCTCATATCATTTACGCCAAGCAGGGGGATCAAAACACTCTAAGTTTTAAGCTCGAAGCCCAACAATCGAAAGAAAATTTTTCCATGATCATACCTGTTCCGGAAGTTCTTTCCATCGATCAAATCACAATTGTGGATCCAGAGATTTTTACTCTTCTCGACAACTATACGGCCCCCATTGCAGTGGAAGTGGCAGAGCCTTCCAGCTGCGCCATCAATGAACCCATTCCAGAGGGAGGCTACATGAACCATTACCAGTATCCCTACGGCAATGGGGCTATGATGTATGATTCTTCTATAAATTCTGGCGATGAAAAGAAAACAGACCTCGTCTACAAAACCCTACTTCAACTAGGCCAGTATCCTATGGAAAAAGACTTGGGCATCACTGTCCATGCAGGCTACGCTATTGGACCTTATGAAATCAAAATAATTTCGGTGAATCTAGATTTTCCTGAGCTATTTACGTATTGGCTTGAGCAACTTGAATATCATTTTCCTGATACATTGATGCACGAAATTGCCCCTTATATAAAACAGGATATGAAATTTTTGATCGCTAAAACGAGCTCTCAAAACATTTCCGATAAAGCTGCACAGGAGCTACCTCCTTTACAGATCCGCTTTTCATCAAAAGATTTTGTTCTCCCCACAAAACTTAGCATGATTCACATGTTACAACCCAGTGACGTAACACTATATATTGTTACGCCTTCTCAAAAAGTCGAGGTCGATGAGCACCCCAATCTAC
This sequence comes from Bdellovibrionales bacterium, assembly GCA_020434365.1. GTDB lineage: Bacteria > Bdellovibrionota_G > JALEGL01 > JALEGL01 > JAGRMV01 > JAGRAX01. Next base: position 4,473 of record JAGRAX010000102.1, on the reverse strand, counting down.
CTATGCCAAGTGGAATTTCAGTACCCGCCTTGATTTATAAAAATTTTGAAGAGTTTCATCAAACTGTTTTTTTGCACCAGCAAAAAATCAATCGTCCAGATAGTATTTTCACAGAACACTTCAGTCATATTCAATACTGTCCCGCATGCTCAGGAAAACCCCTCACAAAAAGTCAACTTGAAAAAATTGTGCCTTGGACTTACTCTGATAAAGTAGACTTTTTACCTGAACCCTCGGACAGTCCAAAATACAGGAAGCTCATTGCTCAATACATCCGTAAACAGTACGATTCTCCTGCTGTAGTCACAAGGATGCATTTCCAATATGATGTTCGAAATTTTCCAGATGACTTGCACTTTAGCGAAACCAAAGCTTTTGATCCTATGCATAGATTGGCTAGTACAAATTATCACATCCAGTTCTTTCCATATGCAAAGGCAAAAGTGAATCCAAAAACCACATCCAAAAAATGTGTCAAGTGGCACATCAAACATGCAAAAGAAGAAAAACAAAAAGCAAATCCCGACAATCACTAGATTGGTTTGAAAATATCAGTCTTTTTGTTCATTCAGAATCTCGGGGAGTGTAGTCCAAGACTGATAGGGTTCAAAATCTTTAAACTCTAAAAAATCATAAAACCGATTTTCAATGTTTTTGAAGTTTGGGTATTCATAATGAAGATCGGTTTCGCTTTCGCGACCGACCGACGTAAGAATCGATTTAATCTCAAATGCCATAGGACTTTGGGAATCCATATCTTGGACTCGAATCGATCGAACATTTTTGGGACTGAGGATCTGAAACCAATCCTTGTTCTCGTCGTAATGGATCAAGTCTACGCCTAACTCTTCCAAGATCATCAAGGCAATTTTAGATGGCTTACAATTTGAGGTAGCCAGGTCCAAATTAGCCATCATATCTTTATTAATTTCTTTTAATAGGTTGCTTTTGCCCAGGCTATAGCTCATATCTAAAACTATACTTTCCAAATTGAACTCAAGCGCAAGAAGGTGGTCACCGTAGTCAGAAGAGGACTCATAATTTGCGGCAGAATATATTGTACCTGCGGTAGTATGATCCAGAGAAAACATTCCTGAGCCAAAGTTTTGATCGTCTGTACGAGAAGCAAAAAGCATCTGTGAAATTACAGATTGAGATGTTTTTTGCGATACAAAACAGCTATTGCGATCGACTTCATTGGCCTTAAGAATTGCTGCAATATTCTTAATTTCAGTCTGCTTAAAGCCATTGTTTTCGGGAGAAAAATAATGGTAAAAAATATTGTTTAAAGGAAGCCCCACGATCCCTGTGGTCACATAGTACTCCATGGTGTGATTGTATACTTGTGTATGAAAATAACTGACCAATGGAGAGGAATATTTTTGAATATGTTGGTAGGTATGAGGAAAAGTATTGCGCGAAACTGCTCCACCGTCTTGAAAAAATTCGTAAAAATTTTCAAGACAGGCTCGCCCCCAATCGTTAGATAGAACCTTGGCATGTTCCTGTACTTTATAGCTTCCGAACCCGAAAAGTCCTTCGAAGCGAAGACCTGTTTTCACAATCGATCGAAAGCTTGATTCCTGAGCCCCTGCTGAGACAATACTCACCCAAAGACAAAATATCACACATGAAATTTGAAATTTCCCCCAGAACATCCCTAGGGCTTTTATCGTACCCGGGTTTTCAGGTCAAGTGAGGAGAACTCGATGAACGGTCTGATTTTAAAGATTTTTTGGTGGCGGTGAGTGGATTCGAATCACTGGCCTAGGGCGTATGTGTAGAAGTCAGGACTTGATCTGACAGAGGGGTTAGGTTACTCAGCAGGGATAAATAAGCGTTAACAATAAACCCCTGCAAAAAAGGAGTAACCTAAAGTACAAATACAACAAAAAGTGATAAAAAACAAAGATGGATTGATCAATCTAGCCCAAGAGCTTGGGAATGTATCCAAGGCCTGTAAAGTCATGGGTTTTTCAAGAGATACCTTCTACCGGTACAAAGAAGCCTATGAAACCGGTGGTGCGGATGGTCTCTTGGAAAAGAGCCGTAAGAAACCACACTTAAGAAACCGTATGGATCAATTCATAGAAAAGCGGATTCTTGAGTTTGCCTTTGAATATTCAGCTTATGGCCAGTTTCGGATAAGCAATGAGCTTCGTAAAGAAGGCATCATTGTTTCTTCTGGGGGAGTTAGAGGCGTATGGCAACGTCATAACCTAACGACCATGAAACTACGTCTGGCTTCTCTGGAAAAGCGTGTGGTCGAGGAGGGATTGATTCTAACCGAAGCCCCAGCCATTGCCATCGAAAAGAAAAAAGATGAAGATATTGCTACTGGCGAAATCGAAACTCATCACCCAGGTTATCTGGGGTCACAGGATACCTATTATGTGGGATACATCAAAGGCGTGGGTAAAATCTACCAACAAACCTTTGTTGATACCTACAGTAAAGTTGCTTTTTCCAAAGTTTACAGTATGAAAACGGCATTAACGGCTGCAGATATCCTCAATGACAAAGTATTACTATTTTTTGAACATCAAGAAATGTGTATTTTACGCATGCTCACCGATCGTGGAACAGAGTATTGTGGTAAGGCAGATTCAGCTTTACTTGGCGATCAATGATATTGATCATACCAAAACAAAAGTCAAATCACCGCAGCAAAACGGCATATGTGAGAGGTTTCATCGAAGTATTCAATATGAGTTTTATGTGGTGGCTTTTCGTAAAAAAATCTATCAATCAATGGAGGAATTAAAAAAAGATTTGGATCAATGGATTGACTTTTACAACAAGGAAAGAACATATCAAGTGAAAATGTGCAATGGCAGAACACCCATGCAAAAGAAGAACAGAAAAAAGCTAGCGAAAACCTATCGACCTTGACGGAATGGGACAAAAAAACCATCCGAAAAAAAATCAAAAGCTTCGAAAAATCTTTCAAATAGATGCTCGTTAAAAATATCACAAATTTATTATTGACCTGTTTGAACACTCCATAATTGAGAATACAATCCATTTTGATATAACAATTGATCATGCTTTCCAGACTCGACAATTTTCCCGTGATCCAATACATAAATTTTGTCTGCTCTGAGAATGGTCGATAGTCTATGAGCAACAACTATGGTAGTTCGGTCTTTGGAGATCTTTTCTATAGACCTTTGGATTGCAGCTTCGGTCTCATTGTCGACAGAGGATGTAGCTTCATCTAGGATTAGAATATCTGGGTTCTTTAGGATTGCTCTTGCAATGGATAATCTTTGTCTTTGTCCTCCTGAGAGTTTTTGTCCCCTCTCCCCAATCACAGTATCATAACCAAATTCCAAGGATTCAATAAATGTATGTGCTTCCGCGAGCTTTGCCGCTTCAAACATTTCATCTTGAGTAATCCTCTGATCATGAAAACAAAGATTTTCTCTTACGCTACCATGAAATAGAAATACGTCCTGACTGACCAGACCTATTTTACTCCTCAACGCATCCAAATCATATTCTTTTAAGTCTTTTCCATCCAAAACTATACTTCCCTCGCTTGGATCATAATATCTAGAAAGAAGCTTGATCAATGTACTCTTTCCAGAGCCTGTAAACCCAACAAAAGCAGTCGTTTGCTTAGGAAGAATAGAAAGAGTCATATCCTTTAGGATCATAGGTCCAGAACTGTATTGAAATGAAAGGTCTTTACATTCATAGTGTCCAGGGATCGATTGAGGCTGGAAATTTCCTGATTGAATATAGGATTTGATCGTCAAAAGGTCTAATACCTTTCTTACAGAAGCCATAGCTCTCTCATACAAATCAATCGTAGTGGCTAGACGTGTCATCGGCCACAAAAGCCTCTGAGTAAGAAAAATAAGAACTCCATAGGCACCGACATTCAGCTCTCCATGAATCACTTTCCAACCACCCAAAAACATGGTTGCCAAAAATCCAGAGAGGACACCAATGCGAATAATAGGTGTAAATGCGCTGCTGACCGAAATAGCTTTGGAGTTTACCTGGACATAATCCATACTTTCTTTTTCCAAATTGTTGGCCTCGTAGG
>JAGRAX010000102.1:0-407 GCA_020434365.1 Bdellovibrionales bacterium | reverse complement strand
TAAAACTCTTAATTGTCAAAATCCCTGCAATATTGTTGCTTAACTTTGCAGAAAGATCTCCTACTTTATTTCTTACCTGAGCGTACAAGGGCTCTGCCTTTTTTTGATAATAAAAGGCTCCGATTACAATCAAGGGAATCGGTAAAATTGCAAACATCGCAATATGAGGAGACAAAACAAAAAACACGGTACCTACTCCCAACGCTGCTGTAGCGGTTTGAATCAAGTCATTGATTCCGCCATCTAGAAACCTCTCAAGTTGATTGATATCATCATTTAATACTGCAACGAGTTTGCCTGTACTTTGGTTTTCAAAATACTCAAGATCCAAAGACTGGATGTGCCTATAAGATCTACTTCGAAGTTTGTGTTGTAAGATTTGTGATAAATTTCTCCAAGAAACCAAA
>JAGRAX010000101.1 GCA_020434365.1 Bdellovibrionales bacterium | reverse complement strand
AATCACAGTGTAAGCCACTAATTTTAAAAAAATTTTCTTAAGAAACACATGTCACAACAATGCCCATTTTGTGGACTGCAGGTCCAACACACAGCCGCACACCAAGAATATTTAAAAGATGAAATCTTTGTAAATTTTGTAAAGGCCGAAATTCCTACCTGGAAGCCCGAACATGGCATTTGCGAACAGTGCCTAGAAAAATTTTATTCCGCTCACAACTCCAGCAGAAAAAAAGCGCATAAAACAGATGAACCCACAGTCATTGTAGAAAAAGACCGAATTCCGGTCCAAAAAGAAGATCAAAATCAACGCGGTTGTTTGGTGACCATTCATGGTCAAAACATGGGCAAACGCTATGAACTGATCAATCAAGAAAAAATCGTTGGAAGGTCGATGGCCTGTGAAATTCGAGTCAATGAGGAGAACGTCTCTCGTCAGCATGCACGGATTTATTTCAACGGTACAAATTATGTCGTCGAGGATTTAAACTCTACCAACGGAACTTTTCTCAATACGAAAAAAGTCACCAGCTCCGTCCTCAGTGATGGGGACCTGGTGATGATTGGAAACACGATTCTCAAATACATTTCGGGTCAGAACTTTGAAAATCGATACCATGAAGAGCTCTACCGTTTGGCTACCATTGACGGACTGACCAGAGTCTACAACAAGGCTTTTTTTCAAGAAAAACTTCAGGAAGAGTTTAAACGAGCCAAGAGATACAAGCGCGAGCTTTCTTTTATTTTATTTGATTTGGATCATTTCCATAATTTGAATAACGATTATGGACATCTTGCAGGAGACTACGTTCTCAAGACCATGTGCGCCAACATCCAGAACAAGTTGCGCAAAAATGACTTCCTTTGCCGTTATGGGGGTGAGGAATTTGCCATTATTTTGCCTGAAATTAAGGGTGAAAATGCCTTGGTTTTGGCGGAAAAGATCCGAAAAATGGTCGAGACCATGGAATTTAACTTTGAGGGAGAATTTATCAATGTCACCATCAGTGTGGGGGTTTCTACACTGTCTGCAGAGACAGAAAAAGCCTCTTCCCTTGTTAAAACCGCTGATGATGCCCTCTATAGCGCCAAAAACGGTGGTCGAAACAAAGTAGGCTCGGGCTTATAAGCCCCCATCTCACAGCATATCACCCCTCTATAACATATGGATCTTGGGCTTGACTGAGCCTGGAACTTTGCGTAATTCTTAGGGATATGTCGCAGCCATCCATTCAAGAAATTCGAAACCCCATTCGCATGCTCGATGAGAAAGTCGTCACAAAAATTGCTGCAGGAGAAGTCATCGAAAGACCCGCCTCCATTGTAAAAGAGTTGGTCGAGAACTGCATCGATGCTTTTGCAAAACATATTCGTATCAGCATTTCAAAAGGAGGCATCGATCTCATTCAAATTCAGGATGATGGTATCGGCATTCCAGAAAAAGAGCTCACGCTGGCAGTTCAGAAAAACAGCACTTCAAAGATTCAAACAGAGAGAGACCTCTTTGATCTGCATACCTTGGGATTTCGGGGCGAAGCTTTGGCAAGCATTGCAAGCGTCTCTTGCTTTGAAATTTCCAGCCGCTACGCAAACCAGTCCAGCGCCATGAAACTCCAAATTCAAGGGGGCGTCACAAAGGATCTTTCCCCCAGTTCTCTTTCAGAAGGTACCTTGGTTCGCGTACAGGATTTGTTTTTCAACACGCCTGCGAGAAAAAAGTTTCTTAAAAGTCCACATACTGAGTTTTCACATATTGAAAAAACCGTTAAAAAACTAGCGCTGGCTCACCCTCACATCGCTTTTGACTTTGACCGAGAAGGGGAAACGATTTTTTCTCTCAAAGTACAAAACTCGTATCTTGATCGAATTGTAGAATTGTACCCAGAGGGTATCCAAGATAAACTTTTGCCCATTACGGGAAGTCTAGAAGGCATGAGCGTTCATGGTTTTGTTTCAAATTCGAAATTGTCTTTCAGTACAAGCAAAGAAATCTGGACCTTTATCAATGGTCGATGGGTTCAAGATCGCATGCTTCAAAAAGCCATTATGGAAGGATACCGAACAGCGCTCATGGAACATCGATATCCCATGGCCTTTTTGTTCATCGATGTTGCTCCTGACAGTTTGGATGTAAATGTTCATCCCAATAAATCCGAGGTTCGTTTTAGCAATCACAACATTCCTTTTCGCCTGCTCTCTTCGAGCATTGTCGAGAAGTTAAAAAAACCTTATCCCCAATACCAAAACACAAAGGGTCCTGTATCTTTCTTTAAAGAAGGTTCAAACCCTGCTTACAACTCTGCCAAAAGCTTTCAACAGACTCTTTCATCCAACCAGACTTTTCATTCTCCGCATAAACCAGCCTCAATATGGACACAAAATTCCACTGTAGATGTAGACGCGACCCAAGTGAGTTTAGAAGCGCCTACACTTGGATATTTTTCATCGCTGCGTTTTATCTCTCAGGTTGATCATACTTTTTTGGTTTTGACCGATGAAAAAAAACTCATTCTTATCGATCAACATGCCGCTCACGAAAGAGTCCAGTTTGAGCGTCTCCAAAAACTTTACGGAAGCCACGGGAAATATGCTCAGCAACTTCTCACGCCCATTCAAATCGATCTTTCTGTATCTGAAATTGAGGCTCTTACATCCATAAAGGATTTTCTTTATGATCTAGGATTCGAAGTGGAATGTTTTGATGAAAATACAGCCATGATTCGTTCCACCCCAGAACTTTTAGGCCAGGTTGATCCGAGTCTCTTGGTTCAGGATTTAATTGATCAATATATGGAAGACCCAGAGATTCAAGCTTGGAAAGACAAAATGGATCAGATTTTTAGTACCATGGCTTGTCACAGTGCAGTTCGAGCTCATGATATTTTGACACAAACTGAGGTTCATCACTTGCTCCATGAAATGGATCGAATCGACCTCGGTAGTTATTGTCCTCATGGAAGGCCTACATTTATCGAACTTGGCGTTTCAGATCTTGAAAAGGCTTTTAAAAGAAAATAACCTTAGTAACAGCTTTTATGAATAAAAATCGGATCGCTTTTTTGGTTGGCCCTACGGCCTCCGGTAAATCTAGCCTGGCTCTGGAACTTGCGCAAAAATTTGGTTTCGAAATTGTTAATGCTGATCGCATGCAATGCTATCGTCATTTAAGCATTGGAACTGCCAAACCCAGCCCAGCGGACATGGCCAAACTTCCTCACCATCTCTATGATTGGGTGGACCCGGACAAGAACATCAGTGTAGCCGATTATGCGAAAAATGCTCACCAGATCTTACAGAACGGCGCCGGAAAAAAATCATACCTTGTTGTAGGTGGATCCGGATTTTATTTGCAGTCTCTTTTGTTTCCACCTTTGGACATTCCCAAAGGAACGATGGAATTTTCTGATGCAGATCAGGCCTACAAAGAAATTCAAGAAAAAGACCCCGAGCTCTGTCAAACTCTGCACCCCAACGATCACTACCGTATCTCTCGCGCTCTTTTTCTTTTGTCCAAAGGCTTTGTTCCCAGTCGGGAATGGAAACGAGCATCCAAGCAAAAAGCTCGTCTTTCTGTACTTTGGATGGGCCTAGACATCGACAAAGAAACCCTAACACAAAGAATACAAGAAAGAACGCGGCACATGCTTACACTGGGACTTATGGAAGAAACCCAACGCATTCTCTCTGAGTTTCCAAAATCAAGGGCAGTTCTATCAAAAATTATTGGATACAAGCAATGCATGGAAGCTCTTGAAAAAAAAGATCCAAGCTATGACTTGGAGTTCGAAATTCAAAAAGCGACAAGGCACTATGCCAAGCAGCAAAAAACATGGTTTGCTAGAAATACAGAGATCCACTGGGAATCTCCAAAACATGCGCAAGAAAGATTTTCTTGCTATATAGAACAAAGCATCGTTTCCCCATCATGAGCTTAGAATTTGAAAAACCCATTCTTGAACTCGAAACCAAAATTTCAGAGTTGAAGCATTTGTCAGAGAGCGGGGATGTCAATCTCAAAGACGAAATCACCAAACTAGAAAACAAACTTACAAAGCTCATCTTAGATTGTTATAGCAAACTCGGAGCCTGGGAAAAAACGCAGCTTTCTAGACATCCGAGTCGCCCCTATACCTTGGACTATCTTCCTCATATCTGCACAAATTTTATGGAACTGCATGGAGATCGAACTTTTGCAGATGACCCTGCAATTGTAGGAGGAATCGGAAGAATTGGAAGAAGGCCTGTCATGATTCTGGGCCATCAAAAAGGCCGGTCCACAAAAGAAAAAGTCAAACGCAATTTCGGAATGCCTAGACCCGAAGGTTACCGAAAAGCCAAGCGCCTGATGAATATGGCGCAGCGTTTCGACATGCCCTTGATTACTTTCATTGACACACCTGGAGCCTATCCTGGGATTGGTGCTGAAGAGAGAGGACAGTCTCTGGCCATTGCCGAAAGCATTGAAACCATGACCCAACTCAATGTACCGATCATTTCTGTTGTGATTGGAGAAGGTGGTTCTGGAGGCGCATTGGCCATTGGTGTAAGCGACAAAATTTTGATGATGCAATATTCGATTTACTCTGTGATCTCCCCTGAATCCTGTTCATCGATCTTGTGGAAAGGTCCCGAGAAAGCGCAGGAAGCTGCAAAAAGCTTAAAGCTCACGGCCAAAGATGTCTTCGACCTTGGCATTGCGGATGAAATCATTGAAGAACCTTTGGGAGGTGCTCACAAAAACCATCTTGAAAGCGCAAAGCGAATAAAAAAGTCCATCAAAGAACAGCTCAATATACTTATAGATCAAAAGCCCGAGGAAAGACTCGCACTGCGATATCAAAAATTTCGTAACATTGGCTTCTACTCCGAAAATTAATTCGCCTTCCTGTCATATGAATCATTTGCTCCACTATCTTGAAACCAGACCCGAAACCAAAATGAAGTTTGGATTAGAGCGAAGTCATATGCTTTATGAGCAAGTCAAAAAAAATCGGTGCCCTTTCATTACGATTGTCGTGGGAGGTACCAATGGAAAGGGTTCCATTTGCAGTTTTTTGGCATCAATCTATCAAAGCCATGGATATAAGGTAGGAATCTTTACGTCTCCGCATTTGGTTGACCTGCGCGAGCGCATAACAGTCAATGGCATGCCCATATCTGAGAAAGATTTTTTACATTACGGAAATCTTTTTATGAAGAGTCACGACCCAGAGGAAATGGACGCCAGCTATTTTGAAACTCTAACGTTTTTTGCCTATGAGTACTTTGCAGAAAAAAAAGTCGAAGTCGCAATTTTTGAAGTGGGTCTGGGCGGAAGACTCGATTCGACCAATGCCCTAGACAAAGATGCCGTAGTTCTGGGTAAAGTTGACCTCGATCATACTCAGCTTTTGGGTGAAACTCTTGAACAGATTGCCAAAGAAAAAATTGCTTTGGTGCGTGGTCACGAGTCTGTCGTGATTGCAAGACAGGAGCCTTCAGCACAAAAAGCCATTGAGGCTTATATGGAAGACCGAGAAAATTCTATAGCATTTGAAGGTCGAGATTTTTTTCATTCGGGGAGTCGCGAAGCATTTTTTTATGAGTACAAAGATTTTTCAATGAGTCCGCTGCAACTGGGCTTACTAGGATCTTGGCAAAGTAGCAATGCTGCTTGTGCATTGAGCGCTGCCCTTGCGCTACAAAAAAAGCGTCCTCTCTCTACGCAGTCGATGCAAACAGGTTTGATCAAAGCGAAACTTCCGGGAAGACTTGAAATGTGGAAAAATGACAAAGATCAAAAGGTATGGATCGATG
>JAGRAX010000100.1 GCA_020434365.1 Bdellovibrionales bacterium | reverse complement strand
TCGAATATCAATGGCCCGGAAACATTCGCGAGCTCAAAAATGCCGTGGACCGTGCGGTAAGTTTTTGTGATGGTAGTCAGATCGAAGTCTCCCACTTGCCCGAATATTTACAAGACAGTCCGATTACGAGCGCTGCCAAATCACACCCTTCTTTTGATGAGGATCTTCCTTTCAAAGAAGCCAAGGAAAAATGGGTGGAGACTTTTGAAAAAGATTATTTGATCAACATGCTGCGCAAAAATGATATGAACATTTCAAAGGCAGCAAAGGAAGCGGGCATCGATCGCAAATCTGTTCAGCGTCTTCTTAAAAAGTACGACTTGAATGTGAAGGATTTGTAAGTTTCTTCATAATTGATTTTGATCAACAGCTTTTCTTAGTATCCAAACTCTGCACAATTTAGCAAAGCTCTATCCTGAGGGCTCAAATAATCTTTGTAGTCTTCACAAGCATTCTTCCTTGCTTCCATTGGAGCATTTATCCAAGCTGGATTGGTTGCAATGAGTTCCTTTCCATGATTGGGATTCATTTTCAAAAAGACTTTGTCGTTAATTTGCGCCGTTGTGGATAGCAGTGCTTTGATTTTGTTTTCATTACCACTTGCATTGTTGTATTCAGTGGTTCGATTTTGAGATATTTGGTTGAGGAAATATTCTCCTGTTTTGATGTCAGGATTGTTTTTGTTAAAGCGCTCAAAAGCAATGTTATTACTTGCTGGTAGGCTACTCGGAATGCCATTGTGAGAAAAATCCAAATATAAGTTGAGTTCATAGTTGACACTACCTTGAATCAAAGCAAATTCACCCCAATCCTTGGGTTGGAGGAAAGTCACGTTTACTTTTCCAGTTTCTTCGCTGGAAGTCGCTGTATAAATACCTGGACGTTCATTGCAGATCGTATTCAAAAAAACTTGTTCTGAAATATTAGTGATAGTCCCTTTTTCTGGAATTTTGTTCTTTTTGAATTGTTCTTTTGGAATCCTTAATGTCAGTTTGTAAGTCAAGGGGTTAGAGTTGTAATCTTCTACACCAATGTCGACTCCATGAAGACAAGTCGCTGTGTTGGATCCTAGAATGGCCACACCTTTTTTGGTTGTAATTTGTGTTATAGGCCCGTTTTTAATTCCTGTGTACAAGACCATATGATTTTTTGAGTTGTCTCTCCAGTTGGAAAGATAGGCATCCGTAATGACTTCCTCAGGTTTTTGATGATAGATTTGTTCCACGATGGAATTTCCCGAGGAGTTCGTAAAGGAAAAAGGGTTCCAAACGCCTGTGATGACACCTTTGCCAATGATATAGGATGCACTTGCTCCTGCTGCAATGGCAGCTACCTTCAACCACGGAGAGACGTGACCCGAAGGATCATCCACCCCATAGCCATCATGGTATTGGTCAAGCATGCATGCGCGGGAATCAATTGCAGGATTGTCAGGATCGGAGCAGTCGACATTGTCGGAACGCATTTCCGTTTCGTCACAGCGTAAATCGTCGTCGTTGTCTCCTGCCAAGCAGAGCTCATCGGCAACGGCGCCGGTGGCTTGAGCATAAGTCAAAGGATTGCTACTTCCATTTGTGGGTGTTACGCCTTTGGTTCCACATGCTGAAATCAGCATGGTCAAGGGTAAAAGGATTGAAATCCAGCTTTGTCTCAGAGAGGTATCTTTTTTCATAGCACACTGAAGTAATCCAAAACTCGTGCCAAGTTTTCAAATGCAAGTATCTAAAATCATTACATAAAAATTCAATCCCCCTCCCAAGCCCTGCGCAAGATTTCGCCACCCCCGTTGCTCTGGGACACTCCCATCCCGCGGTGCCATACTAAAATCGGTCAGTTGGCTTTTTTTAGATGAAAAAAGGTTTCTTGATTGCCTTTGGGGCCTTTGATGGGGGCATCGGCATTGGCTTGGATGCGATATTGACCTTGCGCCAAGATCCAATCTGTAAAGTCTGAGAGGATTTCTTGTCTTTTTTCTTCGGATGTTACCACTCCCTTATGCAGATACTTTCTCTGGCTCTCAAATTGAGGTTTGAGCATGACCAAAAGGTCTCCATCGGGTTCCATACAGGGAAGCAAAAAGGGTAAGACTTTTTGTATAGAAATAAAGGAAACATCGACAACGACAAGATCAAAGAGATGGTCAAAGCTAGTAGGTCTAAGTTCTTTGACATGAAAAGACTCCTTCCACGACACCTTTGTATGGTTTCGAATTTTTGGATGCAGCTGTCCCTTTCCTACATCGATACAACAAACATGTTTTGCTCCCTTTTGGAGCAAGCAGTCTGTAAAGCCTCCGGTTGATGCTCCCACATCCAGGCAGAGCTTGTCTTTTGGATCAAGTTGAATTTTTTCTAGTGCCCCTTGTAGTTTGAGTCCTCCACGGCTTACATAGGGCATACTCTGTATGATCGTAATGGCATCTTCGGCTTTGACGAAATGACCTGCCTTGGAGACCACTTGATCTCCAACTTTGACTTGGCCAGAAAGGATCAGAGCGGAGGCTTTGCTTTTGGTGGAGACCAATCCCCGATCAAACAATTCTTGGTCGAGTCGTTGTTTTTTATTTTTTTCGTTCAATGATGTAGCTCGCGAGGGCTCTGAGCTGCTGCGCGTTTTCTTGAAATATATCTATGGCTGTAAGAGCCTTTTCAAGACATTGCTGGGCTTTTTGTTTTGAAGTTTCAAGACCAAAGACACTGGGGTAGGTTGACTTATGTTTTTTTTGGTCGCTGCCGGAGGGCTTTCCGAGCTCCTCTGTTGAAGCCGTTTCATCCAAGATGTCATCGGCAATTTGAAAAGCCAAGCCAAGTTCTCGTCCATAAACTTCGAGTGCAGCATATTGTTCTGGAGTGGGGTCAAAGCACAGAGCTGCGCACATCACGCTCGCAGAAAGGAGCTGAGCTGTTTTGTTTCGGTGAATGGTCTCGAGTTGGATCTCATTGAGAGATTGGTTCTCACTCTCCATGTCTAGGACTTGTCCCGCCACCATACCCTTGGCTCCCGAGGCCTGAGAGAGATGTGAAATGATAGCCAGCTTCTTTTCGGATTGAATGTTCCAGGAAGCTTGACTCAAAATCGAAAAGGCTAGGGTCAAAAGGGCATCGCCTGCAAGAATCGCACAAGCCTCCCCAAAAACCTTATGATTTGTAGCTTTTCCCCTTCGTAGATCATCGTCGTCCATGGCTGGGAGATCGTCATGAATCAGAGAGTAGGTGTGAATCATTTCAATGGCACATGCCACAGGCATCATCAGGTCGATATCTTCTCTCAAGGCTTTGGCAGTGGCAAAGCCCAACATGGGTCGAATGCGTTTGCCTCCAGCGCTGAGACTATAATTCATCGCTTTTTGCAAAGTTTTACTTGTATGTTGATCAGAGAGATAAGTGGATAGAGCTTGATCTAACTTTTTTCCAAGAGGTCGAGTCCAATCTGATAAATGATCCATATCACTCTTTTTCGGAAGACGGGTTGTCATAGGACTGGAGCTCACTGAGCAAACTGTCGATTTTTTTTTCTGCTGAAACCAGCGTTTTGGAGCAGAGTTTGGAAAGTTTGGTTCCTTTCTCAAATAAGGAGATTGATTCATCTAGGGGCAATTGGTCGCTTTGAAGTTTTTCTACAATGCTTTCTAGCTCTTCTAAGGCTTTTTCAAAGCTTTCGGTCTTTTCTGCCATTTTACATTTATCCTTCTAAAAGAATTGAGGTTGCAATGAAACTTACACCGACCATTGTAATGCCCATAAACACCAAGAGTAGGTTTTTAAGAGGTTGTTTTTTTTTCTTCAATTCAGCGATGCCCTGGCCTATGAAAACTCCACATATGCCCAAAAAAACCAACTCTAAAATCAAGGTCATGATCATATTTTGGAGAGGACTGTGTCCACCGGCGTACATGGCCTTGTTGTACTGAACTTAGGTCAAACAATCAAGATGATGGATATAGATTTTTCTTTGAAGCAATCATGCCCTAGTTGCCAATTTGATCGTTGGCGTAGGGTCCCAATATTCCGGTGTAGGTCGAAAAATTGAGGGTACCTGTTCGTTTCATATTCTTGATGCTGATATTCTCTGACTCTATGCCGCTCACCGATGGCATAGGATACTGATAGACTGAATTTCCCTGCTTCTGTTCGATGATGCCTGTAACTCTCCAAGGATAGGTAAATTGTGCTTTGAGTTTGTTAAAGACGTAGGCACTAGAACCTGAGTCTTCCTTTTTATCCTTAGGCGTAAGTGTGAGCGTGTTGTAGGTCCCATCGGGAATTTTTTTCTTCGTGATGAGAATGTTGGGATGAAAGAATTGATTGATACTTCCCGATCTTCCTCTGGTCCATCTGAAGTGCTTGAGCTCATACTCTTGGTCTTCAACAAAGTTTCCGAGCGATCCGGCAATTTCATCCAAAGGACCACAAAGTTGAATTGAAGATTGGGTTTCGCTTCCTTCGCACTCTCCTCCTGAATTTGAGGTTGATATGAAGGCGGTACAGAGCTTAATGCTGCCTTCAACTTCCATGTATAAAAAACTCGTAAGAGGAACACTGTCATCAGTATTATTGTCAGTTGGGTTTGGATCGTAGCGGCAAATTTGGGAAAATTTATTTTGGTCCGATGCAGTCATACCTTGAGAATTGAGTACGATGTGAAATCTCTGTTTGGTGATGTTGACCTTGGTCCCAAATGGGCTTTCCCCTTTCAGAGCGCTGCTGGCCAGGGCCACGTCTTTTCCCACTCCTTGACGAGTTAGTGCATTTTGTCTTTGATCGTCAAAGCTGGCACATTCAGCTGGAGAGAGTGTACAAGGTGGAGACTCATCAAAGCCATCAATGAGACCATCTCCGTCACTGTCATTATCGTAGGGATCATTTCCTATGGCGAGCTCACAGGCATCCGATAGACCATCTCCATCACTGTCTACCCAAGCGGGATTGCTTGGAAGCATGTCGCAAGGTCCGGTCTCTGTAAAGGTGCTTTTTTTGTTGATGAGCTTATCACCTACATAGTCTTTAACTCCCCCACAGGCGGAGAATAAGGTCGCTGCCAATAGGGCGCAGATTAGCCGTATGTATTGATGGTCTTTCATGTCCACCCTATGTACTAACAAGGATCATGCCAAGGAAATAATTAAAAAAAAGTATTGATTTCATAGTGTTATGCTGTTTTAGTGTTGTCGATATTGAGCCATTATAAAGCGGAGCCGCAATTGACTGAGACATGGAGCCTACTTTTAGATACGGTTGTTTTGCGGCCGTATGTGTTTATTTTTTTGGGAGTATTTCTTCTCGCGGGCATAAGTACAATGGGACTGTGGCGTACCCTATGTTTTTGGCTGATTACTTGGCTGGTTGCTTTTGTTTGTGAATTTTCTTCAACCCGAACGGGGTTTCCATTTGGCTTATATCATTACAATGGATCGACGGTGGGTCAGGAGCTTTACTTGTGGAATATTCCTTTTATGGATTCCTTGTCTTTTAGTTTTTTGACTTTTGCTTCGTATACCTGCGCATTATTTTTTTTATCCCCCTTGAGAAAAAAGGGATGGAAAACTCAATATATAGATTTTTTTTCTATCCGTTGGAGTTACAAGGCGCTGTTTTTGTCTACCTTGCTTATGGTGATGATCGACGTTGTCATTGATCCCGTGGCATTGAGGGGAGATCGGTGGTTTCTAGGGAAAATCTACCACTATGAGCAGCATGGATATTACTTTGGAGTACCCCTGAGCAATGCATTGGGTTGGGCTTTTGTGGGCTTTGTGGGTTTATGGATTTATCAAAGGGTTGAAAAAAGATTTTTACATCATGCTTTTATTGACCTGGTTATGCCGGGCTTGCCTTTGGCATTTTTTTGGGGACCGGCGCTCTACGGCGGCGTATTTTTGTTTATGTTGAGCGTATCTTGGTGGATTGGGGAGTTTGCTCTCCTGATTTTAAGTATTTTTATTT